>CAZUXV010000092.1:0-10931 GCA_964624445.1 uncultured Oscillospiraceae bacterium
ACTTGGTGGTGGAATGGGTCACGATGTCCGCGCCCCATTCAATGGGCCGGCAGTTGACGGGTGTGGCAAACGTATTGTCCACGATCAGCGGCACGCCGTGCCGGTGCGCGGCCTTGGCGAACATTTCGATATCCAGCACGCACAGGGCCGGGTTCGCGATGGTCTCGCCGAAGAGGGCTTTCGTGTTGGGCCGGAAGGCGGCGTCCAGTTCCTGGGCGGTGCAGTCCGGGCTGACGAAGGTGAAGTCGATGCCCATCTTTTTCATCGTCACGGCAAACAGGTTGTAGGTGCCGCCGTAGATGGCGGAGCAGGCGACCACATGGTCCCCGGCGTTGGCGATGTTGAAGACGGCGTAGAAGTTGGCCGCCTGGCCGGAGGAGGTCAGCATCGCGGCGGTGCCGCCTTCCAGTTCGCAGATCCGCGCGGCCACATGGTCGTTGGTGGGATTCTGCAGGCGGGTATAGAAATAACCGGAGGCTTCCAGGTCAAACAGCTTGCCCATATCCTCGCTGGTGTCGTATTTGAAGGTGGTGGACTGGATGATCGGGATCTGGCGCGGTTCACCGTTCTTCGGGGTATAACCGCCCTGGACGCAGCGGGTCTCAATGCGGGACATGGGAGTTCCTCCTTTAATTCATAATTCAGAATTCATCATTCGGAATGACTGCCGGGATAATCATAACAGTTTTTGACAGAAAAGACTGCTTTTCTTGTGTTTCCGTGCGGGAAGCCCCTGCCCGCGTTCACCGCTCAAACATCCGGAGCAGTTTCAGTTTTCTTTCCCCGGCTTTGCCGGAATAGGGATGCTCCCGCAGGGGCAGGTTGAACCGGGTCCGGCCGGTCAGCACGGTGGAGGGATGGGTAAACTCCCGGAAGCCCCATTCCCCGTGATAGGCCCCCATGCCGGAATGGCCGGTGCCGTTGAAGGGCACGCCCCGGACCATCATATGGATGCAGACCTCGTTGATGCAGCCGCCCCCGTACTGCTGGGCGGCCATGACGCGGTCCGCCCATTTTTTGTCGGAAGTAAAGATATACATGCTCAGCGGATGCTCCCGCTCCGCGATGAGCTTCATCACGCCGTCAATCTCCGCGTCCCTGTAGGGAACGACGGGCAGCAGCGGGCAGAACAGCTCGTGCTGCACGATGTCCTCGTCAAACCGGACGGGGTAGATCACCGTCGGGGCGAAGCGCCGGGCCTCCCGGTTGCCGGTGCCGCCGAAGATCACCCGGTCCCTGTATTCCGCGGTCAGCCGTTCGCATTTGTCGAAGGCCTTTTCGGTGATCAGCTTCGGGTATTCCGGGTTCTGTTCCGGTTTTTCGCCGATCTGGCGGATGAACTCCGTTTTCAGGGCCTCGTTGAACTGCTCCGCGATCTCCTCCGCCACGGCGATCTGGTTGATGTTGATGCAGACCTGGCCGGCGTTGCAAAGCTTGAAGAAAGCGATCTTCCGGGCGGCGTCCCGGATATCCGCGTCCTTCCGGACCACGCACCAGTTGCCGGTCTCCCCGCCCAGTTCCAGCGCCACGGAGGTCAGGTGGCGGGAGGCCTGCTCCAGCACATGCTTCGCCACAGCCGGGGAACCGGTATAGAAAATCTTGTCGAACCGCTCCGCCAGGCACATGTCCGCCACGTCGTGGCCCCCGTCGATCAGGGTCACATAGTGTCCGGGGAAGGTCTCTTCGATCAGCTGCTTCAGCGCCCTTGTGCAGGCTTCCGACTTGGAGCTGGTTTTGATCACGGCCGTGTTCCCGCCGGCGATGGCGGCCGCCAGTACGCCCAGGGTCAGCAGGATCGGGAAATTGAAGGGGCTGATAATCAGCGATACGCCGTAGGGCAGCTTGTACACCGTGGTCTTCGTGCTCGGAAAGCACATGAGTCCGCTGAAATGCCTTTCCGGCCTCACCCACTTTTTCAGGCCCCGGATGATCTCGTTCGCCTCCACGATGACCGGGCCGATGTCGCAGAGGAAGGCTTCGGTTCTGTTCCGGCCCAGGTCTTCGTTCAGGGCGGCGCAGAGCAGGTCCTCCCGGTCCAGGACGGCCTGCTTCAGTTTTTTCAGCTGCGCGGTCCGCCAGGCGACGTCCAGGGTCTCCCCGCTGCGGAAATATGCCCGCTGGGCCTCGACGATCCCGTGGATCTTTTCCTGCGTATAGCTCATGCTTTCTCCCCTTTCCGGGTCGCTTCCGCCTTTCAGTCTTTCCTTTTTCCGGCCTGCTGTAACGAAATGTTATCATCGGGCCCGGAAACTGTCAAACCGGTCGGAACGGAAAAGGCCCTGCAGATGCAGGGCCTGAATTATGCCTGTCCGGATGCGCTCAGCCGTCCGTTTTCTCCGCCGGAATGTTGAAATCCACGTCGGTCAGGAAATCGATGCACATCTGAATCTGTTCATCGGTCAGCGCCTGGTTTGCCGCCTTGGGATTGGGCGTCATGTTGAACTCGATGAAGTATCCCTTGTAGATCGCCAGAATGTCTACGAAGTCCGTATCGGATCCCACTTCGCGGGCGATCAGCAGCTTCGTGCCGTGGCCGGTCTCCCTGTAGGTGATATTCACGTCGTTCATGTCGCTGAAGCTCTCTTCGAGGATCTTCAGGTCTTCTTCGCTCAGGTCGTTCATCCGTTCCACATCGCTGTAGGTTTCGTCATAGGCGATGGTCAGGTACATCTCGGGTTTGGTCATATCGTCGGACAGCACGGAGGCGATGATCTTCTCGCCCCGGGTATTGACCACCTGGAGTTTATAGTCCTCCGGCAGGCGGCAGGTCAGGTCGAACTCGCCGTTCACGCTCAGGGTGCCGAGCTTTTCGGTGCCGTCTCCGGTCGTTTTGGCAATCTCCTTGCCGGACCTGATGGCAAACGCCTTGCTGAGGTAGCCTGTCTTGCCCGTTTCCGAATCCTCGGCTTTATACCAGTTGTTGGTTTCCGCAATCACGAGCAGTTCCTGGCCGCCGGAGAAGGAACGGATCTTGGCGGTCGTCTTGGACGGGCCGCTGCGGAAATTCACCCAGCCGGAGGTGCGGGTGGGCTGCACGATGATATAGTAGGGCTCCACCGCGTGCTCAGAATTCTGTTCGTCCTTGAGCTTTTTCTGTTCGGCTTCCTTCTCCTTTTCCGCGGGATCGGGCGTCGGCTTCGGGCCGGGTTTCGTGGCGGACAGGAACTGGGTCATGATGTAGGCGTCGCCGTAGCTTCCCCACACCAGGCGGGACCAGCCGTCGTTCCCGGCGTAGGACCAGTCCACCAACACCGTTTCACCGTAAGCCACCTGGCGGAGCACCGCGGCCTGTTTGCTGGGGGCGGCGCGGACGTTGACGCCCTTGCCGTTCTTCGAAACCACGTACATCTCGCTGCACGTCGCGGATGCGGACGTAACAAAAGTCATCGCCGTCAGGATGAGTATGAGGGCAACCATCATGGAAATCAGTTTTTTCATTGCAGCCATTACCTTCCTTTCCGTTGTTCAGTTGTCAGCCTGTAAATGTAATTATATGATGGAAACTGCCAAAAAGCAAGCCCGGCGGGTGCCGGGCGTTAATCCTGTCTGATGATTTCGCTGCCGTATTTTTTCACGAGCCGCTCGGCGTCCTCCGAGGCGATCATGAGGGTCAGCTCGGTGCCGGTGTCGGTATGGATCTCCGCGATGACCCGGCCCAGCGGGCGGATCTCCGAAAGCAGGCCGTAGCGGCTGAAGGGAATCAGGAAGGTGACCGGTTTGTGGGACGCCTGCAGGGTTTCGGCGATCTTCTGCTTCAGGTCTTCCAGGCCCTCCCCGGTTTTCGCGCTGATCAGGACCGCGCCGGGGAACACCGGATCCGGGTCGCCCTCGTCGCATTTGTTGATGACTTCGATGCGTTTCTGCTCCGTGGCCCCCAGCTCGGCGAGCACCTCTTCCACGGTGTCGTGCTGGCTGAACATATCCTTGCTGGATCCGTCGGACACGATTACCAGCACGTCCGCCAGAACCGCCTCCTCCAGGGTGGAGCGGAAGGCGCTGACCAGCGTGTGGGGCAGCTTGCGGATGAAGCCGACGGTGTCCGTCAGCAGATATTCCGTGTTCTCCGGCGTCACCATGCGGCGGGACACCGCGTCCAGCGTGGCGAAGAGCTGGTCCTGCACGTAGACGTCGGACCCGGTCAGGGCATTGAGCAGGGTGCTCTTGCCGGCGTTGGTATACCCCACCAGCGCTACCACGGGGATCTCGTTGCGTTCCCGGTTCTTCCGGCGGATGCTCCGCTGCTTTTCCAGTTCGTCCAGCCGCCGCCTCAGCTCCGTCATCCGTTCCCGGATACGGCGCCGGTTCATTTCCAGCTTGCTCTCGCCGGGGCCCCTTGTGCCGATGCCCCCGGCCAGCCGGCTGAGCACCAGGCCCTGGCCGATCAGCCGCGCGCTGCGGTACTGCAGCTGGGCCAGTTCCACCTGCAGCTTGCCCTCCGCGCTGGAGGCGCGGCCGGCAAAGATATCCAGGATCAGGGCGGTGCGGTCGATGACCTTCACCCGGAGAACCTCCTCCAGGTTCCGGACCTGCACGCCCGTCAGTTCTTCGTCAAAGATGCACAGGTCCGCTTCCAGCGCCTGGCATTCCCGGGCCAGTTCCTCCGCTCGGCCCTTGCCGATATACATGGCGGTATCCGGCTTGTCCCGGTGCTGCAGGAAGGAGCCCACCACCTCTGCCCCGGCGGTCTCCGCCAGGCGGGCAAGCTCTTCCAGGCTTTCCTCGCTCTCGATGCCCATGAGCACGGCCTTCTCCCGGCCGTCCTTCATCTCCGCGGTTTCCTCCCGGCCCACCAGCCGGTCGCTCTCCTCAATCTGGGCGAGCCATTCCGCCTCCGGCAACTTATACCACCGCGCGAGGGGGGCGATCAGCGGCTCCGTGTTTTCCGCGAGGAAGGCGGTCTGGACCGATACGGGCTCCCCGTCCTTCACGCCCACCGCCGTCATGGCGTCGTAGCGGAAGATCTTCAGGGCGCTCAGGTCCACGTCGCTCAGGCGGCCGTCCCCGTCCGGATGGGTATGCACGCAGCGCACGCAGCTGAGCCGGTTCGCGTTTCGCCGCAGGCGGAAATCCGTCAGCTCCACGTCGCAGTCCGTTCCGACGGCCACGTTCACGATCTCCCCGTCCCGGGTGATATAAACCGCGATTTCCCGGTTCAGGGCGCAGGAAACCTCCGCGAGCATCTTCATCAGCTCGCGGGGGAGGAATTCCCCTTCTTCCAGCTCATAGCTGTAGAGGCTGTCCAGCCGCGCGAGCATCGCGTCGCGCACACCTTCGATATTGCCTTGTACGTTATGTTTGATCATAAATACCTCAGACGGGCATCGCCAGGGCGGCGGTGCCGGGGCCCACCAGGGCAAGTTCCGGGCTGTTGCACGGAATCAGGCAGGTTTCCCCGGCCTTCATCCGCACCGAGCCGCCGGCAAAGCGCAGCTCCATTTCTCCTTCGGTGACGGTCAGGATTCCGAACCCTTGCACCGCGGGCAGCATTTCGATCCCGTGGGTACGGATCAGGTCCAGGGTAAAGCGTTCTTCCGACACCACCCGCTTCACGCCGAAGGATTTTTCCACCCGCAGCGGCACCGGAGTGCAGCGCAGGTCCGTCACGTCCAGCGCCTTGCGGATGTGCAGCTCCCGGCGGTTTCCGTTTTCATCCGTCCGGTTCCAGTCGTAGAGGCGGTAGGTCAGGTCCGAGGCTTCCTGGATCTCATAGAGCAGGACGCCCGCTCCCACCGAGTGCACGCAGCCGGCAGGGATATAGCACACGTCTCCCGGGTTCACTTTCACCCGGTTCAGCAGTTTTTCCACGGCTTTGCCCGCCTTGCAGGCGTCTTCCAGTTCCTGCAGGGTCGTTCCCGGGCGGACGCCGTAGACCAGTTCCCCGCCCTTCGGCGGCGTATCCAGTATCAGCCACGCCTCGCTCTTGCCCAGCTTTCCGTCCTCCCGGTTCTCGGCGTAGGTATCGTTCGGGTGCACCTGCACGCTCAGCTTTTCCCGGGCGTCAATCAGCTTCAGCAGCAGCGGGAAGGGCTGGTCCGCGTAATCCCCGACCAGTTTCGCACCAAATTCCCTGACCAGTTCCGGCAGCGTCCGGCCCAGCCTGTCCCGGCTTTCCAGACCGGGAATGCAGCTGACCTCCATGCTTTCGCCGGTGCGGTCGTTCTTTGTTTCCTTGCCGAAGCGTTCCTTCAGGCGGCTGCCGCCCCAGGGCGTCAGCTCCCCGTCCCGGAAAACCGGAACCATCGGAATCGGCCACAGGGGCGTTTCCCGCTTCAGCGGTTTGTCAAAACAGACGTTCCGTCCGGGCGCGTCGGGCCATTTCATGGTGCCGCAGGGACGGAAGCCGAGTTTCTCATACAGGCGGATCGCGTGGCGGTTCTTTTCGGACGTGTCGCAGCGCACGCAGTCGCAGCCGCTGCGGCGCAGCAGCTGGAGCACGTCGTCCAGCACCAGGCCGCCCAGCCCGGCGCCCTGCATGGCGGGATGCACCGCCAGGCGGTGGAAGATCCCCGGTTTGACGCCGCAGGACCACTGCAGGCGGTTGTATTCCTTCTCCTGGCCGGTCATGAGCACTACGGCCGCGGCGATGTTGTCCCCCTCCAGCATGTAATACAGATCGCCCAGGGTAATGTCCTCACGGATCATCTTCTCATTCGGATAGCGGCCCCAGTGCCAATGCTGCAGGCCCGTTTCCTCCATGTTATCCGCCACATGCTGATAAAACGCAAGCAGTTCGTCCACGTCCCGCTCTGTTGCGCGGATCAGTTCCATGCCGTTTCCTCCTCCACATTCAGCGCCCGGTCGAACCCATTCCGCCGGAACGCTGCGCCAGCGCGCTTTCATCTTCTTCGGCGGTTCCGTAGGGCAGGAACACGCCCTGGCAGAAGCGCTCGCCCCGGCCGATCATCACCGCTTCAGCCAGCGGGTTGCGCAGTTTCACCATAATATGCCCTTCGTTCTTCGCGAAGGCGTAGTCGCTGTCGATGATCCCGACGGTGTTGCTCAGCCGCAGCGCGTGGCGGAAGCCCAGCGAACTGCGGGGAAAGAGCATCAGCACCCAGCCGGGTTCCATCTCCGCCCGGATCCCGGTGGGGATCAGCGCCGTTCCGCCCGCAGGCACCGTCACTTCCAGCGGGGAGACGAAATCGTATCCGGCGCTGCCGGCGGTGGCGCGTTTCGGCAGGGGAATCTCCTCCAGCGGGAGGCAGTCCTGCCCGTTCATGGCCTCGGCGTACTGCGCCTCGGATACGTGGGTAAACTTTGCGATGCTCATTCGGTTACTCCTTCCGTGACCACGTCGGCGAGCCTGGCCAGCTCCTCCAGCGTCAGCCGTTCGCCCCGGATCTTTTCATCCAGCCCCGCGGCTTCCATCCAGCCGGCGGCCCTGGCCCGTTCCGTGCGGAAGGTGGCGCAGAGGTTGTTCAGCATCGTTTTGCGCCGCATGGCGAAGGCTGCGTTGGCGACCCGGAAGAACATCTCCCGGTCTTTGACCTCCACGGCGGGCGTTTCCCGCAGGGGCAGCACCACAAAAGCGCTGTCCACCTTCGGCGGGGGCGTGAACATCTCCGCCGGCACGCGAACGGCAAGCCGCGGCTCGCACAGGACCTGGCAGAGAATGGACAGCGGGCCCCAGCCCTCCTCCCCGGGAGAAGCCAGGATCTTGTCCGCCACCTCCTGCTGGACCATGAGCGCCAGCCGGCTGACCGGCAGGCCCCCGGTCAGCAGCAGTTTGATCAGCGGGGTGGTGATATAGTACGGAATATTCGCCACCACGGCGAACGGTTTTTTCAGGTCTTTGGTAACCTCCCCCAGGTTCAGGGCCATCACGTCGCCCTGCACCACGGTCAGGTTCTTTTTCTCGTCCAGGAACGCCTGCAGCAGGGGAATCAGCCGCTCGTCCAGCTCCACCGCGAGCACCCGGTTTGCGGCGTCGCACAGGTGTCTGGTCAGGCTGCCGCAGCCCGGGCCGATCTCCAGCACGTCCTCGTCTTTGGTGACCCCGGCTTCCGCGGTCAGCTCCGCCAGCAGGTTTTCGTCGTAGAGAAAGTTCTGGCCGAGGGATTGTTTATAACGGAGATTGCTCTCCCGGATCCGGTCCTTGGTCTTGCTCATCCGGGCGTGCCTCCCCTCATCTGACAGTTCTTATATTGTAACATTTCCCCGCCCGCAGGGCAAGGCTTCCTTCATTGACTTGCCCCCCGTTCATTGGTATAATATTCACCGGCTTTGAACGGCTTATTTTTCGCTGCGCGCTATGGAGTTTGGTGTATGAAGAAGTTTCTCCCGGTTCTGACCGCTGTCCTGCTGGCTCTCCTGTCCGTCTGTTCCGGCTCCTTTGCCGAAGCCGCGCCGGACGTCACGGCAGCGCCGACCCCCACGCCCACGGAGGAGCCCACGCCCACTCCGGAACCGACGCCCACCCCGACGCCGGCGCCGCTCGAACCTTTCGCGGAAAGCCCGCTGAACATCCATGTGAAGGAAGAAGACGGCGGTGAGTTCCGGCCCCTGCCCCTGGATATCGAGCAGGGCGGCGCAAAGCTGGTTCAGTTCAAGTATTCAACCGATATTACCGTATATGAAGACCCGACCATCCGGGCGGAGTATCACCGGGTGAAAAGCAACGACTGGGGCGTCGTGTTTTACTACACGGATATCATCATCAAGGATCCTTCCCAAATGCGCACCGCTTTCGCGACGCGTACAAACCGGTTTAACGCCAATTACAAAATGCCCGTCCGCGCCATCGCCTCCAAGCTGAATCCGGTCATCGCCATCAACGGGGACTTTTTCGCCGGTTTCTCCGGCAAGGCCTATGTCCTGCGTCAGGGCGAAGTCTACCGCGGGGATACCTGCGAACCGAATTTCGACATGCTGCTGGTGGATGAGGACGGCGATTTCCATGTGCTCACCGCGGACCAGGACCTGGCCTCCATCGACAAGACCCAGGTGGACGGCAAGAAGGTTATCAACGCCTTCCAGTTCGGTCCCGCGCTGGTCATCGACGGCCAGCCCGTGGCGGACGAGATCCTGAACGACCGGTCCCGTTCCCCCCGGGACGCGCAGCCGGACATGGCGAACCAGCGCATGGGCATCATGCAGATCGACAAACTCCACTACATGGTCCTGACCTGCGCCCACTACGGCCTGACGCTGCCGAAGTTCCGGGACCTGGCCATGTATGTTTCGAACTATCAGGCAAAAACCGTCTTTACCCTGGACGGCGGCAACTCCTCCCAGATGGTCTTCCTGGGCCGGAAGCGGAACAACACGGACTCCAATCCGGAAACCAACAAAGACAAGGAAGGCGAGCGCCCCGTAACCGACATCATCTACTGGGCCAGCGCCTGGTTTAAATGATGCGGATCTTACGGATCCCATGCCTGGCAAGGCGATCGCAATACAGGAGTTATTGAATATGGAAGCAAATCTGACCGGTTTCCTGATCTTCACCGGATGCGGGGCGCTGCTCTGCATCCTGTGGTTTTTTCTGGCCCTGCGCAAAAAGACTGGCAGCGGCAAAGCCGCGCTGATCAGCAGCCTGTCCCTGGCGCTGGGCGTGCTGCTCGGCGTCGCCTGCGCCCGGACCGTTTATGTGCTGTGTATGCTCCAGTACCGTTATCCCCTGCTGGACATTTCCTATGACCAACTGTCCTATTACGGCGGCATGGCAGGCGTGATCCTGGCTGTGTGCATCGCCGGAAAGGCCGGCGGGCTGAAGGTCCGGGAGACCCTGAACGTGTTCGCGCCCATGGGCGCGCTGCTGGCCGCGGCAGTCCGCTTTGCGGAATACTTCCTGAGCGAATTCGGCGTCGGCGACTGGATGGAGGAAGAGATTTTCTTCCCCGTCACCGTCCGGATCGGCGATGAGGAGTTTGCGGACTTCTATCTGGCAGTCTTCATGCTGGAAGGCCTGTTCGCCGTGATCGCCATGATTCTCGCCCTGGTCCACAGGGATGAAAAATACCGCTGGGTGCGCACGCTCTTCTACCTTTGCCTGCCCCAGGTCCTGTGCGAAAGCCTGCGGATGAACTCCATCGCCTGGCGTTTTGTCCGGGCGGAGATGCTGTTCTGCTTCCTGTGGTGCGAAGGCGTCCTGGTCTGGTACGCGTTCATGGGGGACCGGAAACAGTTTTCCTCCTGGATTCCCGCCCTTACAGGCCTGCTGGTCTGCGGGCTGGTCATCGTGCTGGAGTTCGTGAAGGACGGCAAGATCCTGATCGGCGGCGAGATGGTTCCCCACTGGATCGTCTACGCCGTCATGGCCCTGGGCCTCGCCGCCATGGCCTTTGCGGAACACAAAGGATATAAACGGATTCAGAAATAAAAAAAGATCTCCTCCTGCGGATACCCGCATGAGGAGTTTTTCAATTACGGCACAAAAACCGGGCTGCCTTTCGGCAGCCCGGTCTGTTTGTTTGGATTAAGCCTGGCCGGCCAGCTTCTTGTAGGAAGCGAGGCGGGCCTTGGCGTCTTCCTCCTGCTGGACGAAGAGCTTCGCGGCGGCATCCGGGAACTGCTGTTTCAGGGATGTGTAGCGAACTTCGCCGTCCAGGAAGGCCTGGAAGTCGCCCGTGGGATCCTTGCTGTCCACGGTCATCGGATTCTCCAGCTCCGGATTGAACCGGTACAGCTGCCAGTATCCGCAGTCAACGGCCTTCTTGATCTCAGCCTGGGCCTTGCCCATACCGCCCTTGGCCTTGAGGCCGTGGTTGATGCAGGGTGCGTAGGCGATGATCAGGGACGGTCCGTGATAGGCTTCCGCTTCGAGCATGGCTTTGATGACCTGCTGCGGGTTGCTCATGGCGACCTGCGCAACGTACACATAGCCGTAGCTCATGGCCATCATGCCCAGGTCCTTCTTCTTCGTGCGCTTACCGGAAGCGGCGAACTTCGCCACGGAACCGGTGGGCGTCGCCTTGGAGGCCTGGCCGCCG
>CAZUXV010000093.1:0-10840 GCA_964624445.1 uncultured Oscillospiraceae bacterium
CCCGTGTGGTACTGTGACGACTGCGGCGAGATGACCGTGAGCCGGGAAGATCCGACCGCCTGCCCGAATTGCGGCGGCAAGCTGCGCCAGGACGAGGACGTGCTGGACACCTGGTTCTCCTCGGCCCTGTGGCCTTTCTCCACCCTGGGCTGGCCGGACAATACCGAAGACCTTAAATATTTCTATCCCACCAACATGCTGGTGACAGGTTACGATATCATCACTTTCTGGGTGTCCCGGATGATGGTCTCCGGCATTGAGCAGATGGGTGAGACGCCTTTTGAGACCGTGCTGATCCACGGCCTGGTCCGGGACGAGCTCGGCCGGAAGATGTCCAAGTCCCTGGGCAACGGCGTGGATCCGCTGGAAGTGGTGGAAGAATACGGTGCCGACGCGCTGCGCTTCAGTCTGGTGATGGGCGTGAGTCCCGGAAACGACACCCGCTATTCCAGGGACAAGGTGGAAGCCGCCCGGAACTTCGCCAACAAGATCTGGAACGCCAGCCGCTTCGTGCTGATGAACGTGAACGAACGGAAGGCCTTTGATCCCGCAAAGCTGGAAACCGCCGACAAGTGGATCCTGACCCGGCTGCAGGATGCCGTGAAGGACATTTCCGAACATATGGAGGACGGTGATTTCGGCCTGGCCGCCACGAAGATCTATGATTTCGCCTGGAGCGAGTTCTGCGACTGGTATATCGAACTGAGCAAGTCCCGCTTGCTGGGCGAGGACGGCGAGAGCAAGGAGACCGTGAAGGCCGTGCTGCTCTTCGTGCTGGAAAACCTGCTGAAGCTCCTGCATCCCTTCATGCCTTTCCTGACGGAGCAGGTGTACAAATACCTACCGGGCAGCGAAGGCTTCCTGATGCTCCAGTCCTGGCCGGAATACCGGGCGGACTTCGTGTTCGCCGAGGACGAGCAGAAGATGCAGGGCGTGATGGAGATCATCCGTACGATCCGGAACCTGCGCAGCGAGATGAATGTGGCGCCCTCCAAGCGGACCCATCTGATGCTGCTGCCGGCGGAAGGTTGGGCGGACACCCTGCAGGAAGGCGAAGGCTACTTCAAAAAACTGGCAGGCGCGGAGCAGGTGCAGCTGATCGAAAACCGGGAAGAGGCCACCGGCAAGAACGTGTCCGCCGTGGTGGCGGCCGGCGAGCTCTTCATCCCGCTGGGCGACCTGGTGGACTTTGAAAAGGAAACCGCCCGTCTGACCAAGGAGCTGGAGAACCTGAAGAAGGAAATGGCCCGCTCCAACGGCATGCTGAACAACCAGGGCTTCCTGGCCAAGGCACCGGCCCAGCTGGTGCAGCAGGAAAAGGACAAGCTGGAAGCCGCGAAAGCCAAGGCAGCCGCCCTGGAAAACCGTATTGCGGAACTGAAAGAGAATCTATGAGAACAGCTGAACAGGTTGTGAACGAAATCAACTCCGCCCATGGAGACGGAGACGAGCAGGGGCTGCGGAATACCGCAGCCCTGCTTGGCCTGTTGCAGGCCTGGCCGGCATGCCCTGTGATCCATGTGGCGGGCACCAACGGAAAGGGCAGCGTCTGCGCGATGCTCAGCAGCGT
This sequence comes from uncultured Oscillospiraceae bacterium, assembly GCA_964624445.1. GTDB lineage: Bacteria > Bacillota > Clostridia > Christensenellales > Aristaeellaceae > Aristaeella. Next base: position 1,571 of record CAZUXV010000093.1, read on the forward strand.
GCTGAGCGCTGCCGGATACCGCACCGGACTGTATACTTCTCCCTTCCTGCAGACATATGCGGAACGGGTCCGGATCAACGGAACACCGGTTTCCGAAGCGCAGCTGGCCCGGTACGGCAGCGGCGTGCTGGATGCGGCGGCGGAACTGAACGCCGGAAAAGGATACGGCTTTGTTCCCTTTGAGCTGGGCACAGCCCTCGCGTTCCATGCCTTCCGGCAGGAGAAGGCGGAGATCATCGTCTCCGAGACGGGCCTGGGCGGACGGCTGGATCCGACGAACGTAATCCCGGATCCGGCGGTCTGCGCGATCACCGCCATCGGTATGGATCATATGCAGCTGCTGGGCGACACCCTGGAAGCCATCGCGGGAGAGAAGGCCGGGATTATCAAGCCCGGCGTTCCGGTGGTCTGCTATCCGCCGGAAACGGAAGCAGTCCGGCAGGTTTTTGAAAACGCTGCCAGCGAAAAAGGCGCGCCCCTGACGATTCTGGACCCCGGACAGGTCCGGATCCGGGAAAGCGGCGCTTACGGCACCACGGCAGACTTCACCTGCGGCGGGAAGACCCGGCATGACGTGAAAATCTCCTTGCCCGGGGAGCACCAGGCGGTTAACACGCTGGTGGTGCTGACCGTTCTGGCGGAACTGGAAAAACAGGGAATTCGTATCCCGGAGGAAGCGGTTTACAGCGGCCTGGCGAACACTTTCTGGCCTGGCCGACTGGAATGGCAGGGCCGGATCCTGATGGACGGCGCCCACAACGCCCAGGGCGTCCGTGCCTTCGCTGCCTTTACCGGGCAGAACCTGAAGGGAAAAAAGAAGATCCTGCTCACCGGCGTGCTGACCGAAAAACTGTCCGGTGAAATGCTTGCCCTGCTGGCCGGAGCCGCGGACGAAGCGGTGACCGTAACGCCGGACAGCCCCCGGGCCATGAAGGCAGAGGAACTGTGCGGCCTGCTCCGGGAGAAGGGGATGAAAGCCTCCGCGGCGAACACTCTGAAGGAAGGCCTTGCGAAGGCGAAGGCGCTGGCCGGGGAGGACGGGATCATCCTGGCAACGGGAAGCCTGTACTTCATCGGGGCACTTCGGAGCGAACTGGGACTTAAACCCTAATTCACCATTCATAAATATTTTTTGATAATAGTAAAGCGATCTTAAAACGGAAGGGAGGAAACCGGGATGGAGTTCAGGCATGAACCGGTGCTGCTGCAGGAAGTGCTGCAGTGGATGAACGTCCGGGAGAACGGCGTCTACTGCGACGGTACGCTGGGTGGCGGCGGACACAGTGAAGCCATCCTGAAGGCCTCCGGCGGAACCGCCCGCCTCTACGGCATCGACCGGGATGAAAACGCCATCCGGGCCGCTTCGGAGCGGCTGAAGGATTACCCGGGCTTTACTGCCATCCGGGGGAACTTCCACGACGCGAAGGAACTGCTGGCGGAGGCCGGGGCAGGCCCGCTGGACGGAGCGCTGCTGGACCTGGGGGTTTCCAGTCCCCAGCTGGACAACGCGGAACGGGGATTCAGCTACCATGAGGACGCGCCCCTGGATATGCGGATGGACCGGAGCCAGGGCATGACCGCCGCGGAGCTGCTGAACACCGCGGACGAACGGGAACTGACGTCCATCATCCGGGATTACGGCGAAGAAAAATGGGCGGCCCGGATTGCCCGGATCATCTGTGAACACCGGACTGAAAAGCCTTTTGAAACGACCTTTGACCTGGTCCACGCGGTGGATGCCGCTATCCCAAAAGCCGTCAGGCGGAAAGACGACGGCCATCCGGCACGCAGAACCTTCCAGGCGGTCCGGATCGCCGTGAACGACGAACTGAAGCCCCTGGAGCAGGCCCTGAAGGATATGATGGACTGCCTGAAGCCCGGGGGACGGATCTGCGTGATCACTTTCCACTCCCTGGAAGACCGGATCGTAAAGCGCTGTTTCAAAACCCTGGAGAATCCCTGTATCTGCCCGCCGAAGACGCCGGTCTGTACCTGCGGCCGGAAGCCGGTGGTGAAAGTGCTGGCCGGCGGCGCGGTGGCGCCGTCAGCCGAAGAAACAGAACGGAACCCCCGGTCCCGCAGCGCGAAACTGCGGGTGGCGGAGAAAAGAGAAACGGAGACGTAAGCATGGCCATCCTGTATGTAGTGGCGACGCCCATCGGCAACCTGCAGGACCTGTCCCCTCGGGGAATCGAAACTCTGCGCAACGCGGGCCTGATCATTGCCGAAGACACGCGGGTTACGATGAAGCTGTGCCAGGTTTTCGGCCTGAAGGCGCCCCTGGTCAGCTGCCACCGCCACAGCGAGGACAGCAAGGCGCCGGGCCTGGCCCGGAAGGTCCTGGAGGAGGACCTGGCAGCTGCCCTGGTGACGGACGCGGGAACGCCTTGCATTTCCGACCCTGGCTGCGAAGTGGTTAGGGCCTGTGCGGAAGCGGGCATTCCGGTGATCCCGGTACCCGGCTGCTGCGCGGGCATCGCGGCGGTTTCCATCAGCGGATACGACGCCCGGGAATTTGCTTTCTACGGATTCCTGCCCCGGGAAAAGAAAGAAATCCGGGCAAAGCTGGAAGAAATCGCCCGGGGCCCCGAAGTGGCAATTCTCCACGAATCACCTTTCCGGATCATCGAACTGACGGAGGTCATCGCGGATACGCTGCCCGGCGCGCTGCTGACCGTCTGCTGCGACCTGACCAAGCTCCATGAAACGACCCTCCGGGGAACGCCGGAGGAAGTCCTGCGGGCGCTGAAGTCCAACGAAAAGACGGAGAAAGGGGAGTACTGCGTCGTGCTGGACCTCCACGGCGTCAGAATGCCGGAAGCAGAAACGGAAACGGCGGTATGGCCCCTGGAGGCAAAGCTGATTGAGGCAATGAAGCAGGGAATGAACCTGCGGGAGGCTCAGGAGACGCTGACCGCGGCAGGCGAAAAGAAAAACGCGGTCAAGCAGGCCGCGCTCACGCTGAAAAAGCTGTTTGAATGACAAAGTAACGGCGCTGTCCGGATAGACAGCGCCGTTTTTTTATTTTTTCGGTTCAGCCGCGGGATGCTCCATTTTGCTTTCCCAGTGAACCAGAAGCGTCATCCCGGCGCGCATCAGCAGGATCGCGCAGACCATGCCGATATCGCTCCAGCTCGCCTCGCCGATGGTTTTCAGCACCTCGCTGGCCAGCAGAAAGTTCAGGCCGGTGGTAATGCCTGTGGTCAGGAAACCGCGGTACTGATGATGCTGCTTCTGAAGCAGGGAGATCAGAGCACGGACCGTATAAAACAGGATAATCAGGGCGCCGATGACCTCGATCGCCACGATCGCGTAATCCAGGATGTTTTCAATGAAACTGTGAATCGTTTCATACATAGGACAGCATTCCTCCGAAGATAGGATCGAAGCAATTATATCCTGTTATGCGGCAGGATGCAAGGTCAGACCTTCCAGATTTCCTTCGCGTACTGGCGGATGGTACGGTCGGAGGAGAACTTGCCGGCATTGGCCACGTTCATCAGACACTTTTTCGCGAAAGCGGCCTCGTCAGCCTTCGCATCGCGGATGGCACGCAGCTTGGTTTCATAGTAGGAAGCGAAGTCCTTCATAACATAGTAATGGTCCGGCTTGTGCCAGGAAGCGCCCTTCAGGATCGCGTCATGCAGTTCCTGCAGCCGTCCGTCCTCATCCGGGAAGGAGCCGTCGGTCAGAGCGTCCAGCGCGCGGCGAAGCAGGGCGTTTTTCTCATAGATCTTTACAGGATCGTAGCTGTCTCTGATCTTCTCCAGTTCTTCCACAGTGGCGCCGAAGATATAGTTGTTTTCCTCTCCGGCTTCCTCCACAATCTCTATGTTGGCGCCGTCAAAAGTGCCCAGGGTGACTGCGCCGTTAAGCATCAGCTTCATGTTGCCCGTTCCGGAGGCTTCGGTTCCGGCAGGGGAGATTTGCTCGGAGATGTCGGCGGCGGGAATGATCTTCTCCGCCCAGGAACAGTTATAGTTCCGGACGAAAACGACTTTCAGACGGTCTTTGGTCTTCGGGTCGTTGTTCACCTTGTCGGCGATCATGTTAATCAGGTGAATGACCGCCTTGGCCCGGTCGTATCCGGGAGCGGCCTTGGCGCCGAAAATGAAGGCCACCGGCGGCAGGTCCTTCAGCTGACCGCGCCTGAGCTGGTCATAGATGGCCAGGATGCTCAGGGCGTTCATGAACTGGCGCTTGTACTCGTGCAGGCGTTTGACCTGGACGTCGAAGACCATGTCCGGATCCAAGGTGACGCCTTCACGCTTCAGAATTTCGGCACAGAGCTGCTTTTTCTTTGCTTTTTTGACGGTGTGGAATTTGTTGCAGAGGGACTTGTTGATCTTCGGCTCCAGGAGCTTGAGCCTGTCAAGATCCGTTTCGAAGCCGGGGCCGATCTGGTCGGTAATCAGCCTGCACAGTTCCGGGTTGCAAAGGCCCAGCCACCGCCGCTGGGTAATGCCGTTGGTCTTGTTCTGGAACCGCTCCGGGTACAGCTGATACCACTCGGCGAAGACGTCGTTCTTCAGGATCTCGCTGTGCAGGGCTGCCACGCCGTTGATCGCGTGGGTGGCATAGGTGGCCAGTTCCGCCATATGGACCCGGCCGTCCAGGATGATGCACAGGGAAGGGGTAATTTCCTTTCCGGCTTTTTTCATCTCCTTGCGGAACCGGGCGTCGATCTTCCGGATCACGGAGACAATCTGCGGGCAGACGGAGGAAAGCAGGGACAGGTCCCATTTTTCCAGGGCTTCCTGCATGACCGTGTGGTTCGTGTAAGCGAAAGTGTCCCGGGCGATGAGGAACGCGTCCTCAAAGGCGACGCCGTCCTCACCCAGCAGGCGGATCAGTTCGGGAATCGCCATGGTGGGATGGGTGTCGTTCAGCTGGGCGGCCACTTCTTTGGCAAAGAAGGAATAGTCGCTGCCGTGGCGTTTGCGGTAGGCCCGGAGGATATCCTGCATCGTGGCGGAAACCAGCACATACTGCTGTTTGACCCGGAGCTGTTTGCCTTCCTTTTTCGTGTCGTTGGGATAAAGGAATTTGGTGATATCCTCGGCCTGGTTCTTGTTCGCTGCTGCTTTGGCATAATCCTGGCTGTTGAAGACGGCGAAATCGACTTCGTTCAGGCTTTCCGTCTGCCACAGGCGAAGGGTGCCGATGTTCTTCGCGCCGAAGCCGACTACCGGCATGTCATAGGGAACGGCCAGGACGTCGCCGGTTTTCATGGAGACCGTGACGGCTTCGTCCAGCCGGCGGATGGACCAGGGGTCCCCGTATTTCGACCAGTCGTCCGGCAGTTCCACCTGGCGGCCGTCCGCAAAGTCCTGCTTAAACAGGCCGTAGCGGAAACGGAGACCGTAGCCGGTCAGCGGAACGTTGCAGGTCACGGCGCTGTCCAGGAAGCAGGCGGCGAGACGTCCCAGGCCGCCGTTGCCGAAAGCGTCGTCCTCCACGTCTTCCATCACGGCGATATCCACGCCCTTCTCCTTCAGCAGGGCCTTGACCTCATCCAGCAGGCCCATGCAGTAGAGGTTGTTGTAGACCAGCCGGCCGACAAGGAACTCCATGGACAGATATGCGGCCTGCCGGCGGCCGGCACGTGCGGCTTCCTTCTTCGCCCACAGCGGAGCCAGGGCATCCATCGCCGCGCCGGAGATCGCGTTGTGCAGTTCCTGCGCGGAGGCGCGGGACAGGTCTTTATGGTATTCGGTCATCAGGCGCTGTTCAGCGTCTTTGATCAGTTGTTTTGCGTTCATTTTCAGTTACCCCCGTTCTGTTTGTCTGTTCAGTCTGTAGTATTTCATGGAGAGTTCCAGCGAGAGCTGGTCCGGCTTCATGCGCCAGAGCCAGTTGCCGCCGGTGGCGCCAGGATAGTTCATCCGGGCGGAACCGTCCAGGCCCAGGATGTCCTGCATGGGGATGATCACCGTGTCGCAGGGAGATTTGAACAGGGCCCGGATAAAGGCTTCCGGCGCGTTTGCGACACCGGAGAACCCCAGCGTTTTTTCTGCAAAGGCCAGTACTTTCGGGTCGGCTTTTTCCGCCCATCCGAGGGTCGTGTCGTTATCGTGGGTCCCGGTGTAGGCGACGGTGTTCTTTTCGTAGTGTCCGATAAAATGCGGATTGGATTCGTCTGAATCAAAGCCGAAGGTAAGGACCTTCATACCGGGATAACCGCACCAATGGAGCAACCGTATCACCCGGTTGTTGACGCAGCCCAGATCCTCCGCGATGATCCGGATATCCGGCACTTCCTGTTCCAGACGGCGGAAAAGCGATTTACCGGGTCCGACGACCCATTTGCCTTTCCGTGCGTTCGGCATCCCGTTCTTCACCGAATAATAGTTCGCGAAACCGATGAAATGATCGATTCGAATCATATCGTAAAGCAGGGCCATTCCTTTCATCCGGTCAACCCACCAGTCAAACTTCCGGAAGAAACGAAGATAGGTCCAGCGGTAAAGCGGATTTCCCCACAACTGCCCGTCCTCGCAGAAATAATCCGGCGGGACACCGGCTACGCGCTTCGGAATCAGGTTTTTATCCAGCTGGAATATGTCCGGATGGGTCCAGGTATCGGCGGAGTCCTCGGCCACATAGATCGGCATATCGCCGAAGAGCAACAGGGAGCGTTCATTGCAGTATTTTTTCAGGCTGAACCACTGCCGCCGGAACAGATACTGGCAGAAGATATGATAGTCAATCTCCTGCGCGAGCTCCTCCCGGTATCTTTTGACCGCTTCCGGTTTCCGGAAACGGATATCCGCGTCCGGCCATTTTGTCCACATCACGCCGCCGAAGTGATGCTTGAGTGCCGTAAACAGGGCGAAATCATTGACCCAGGGGTTATCCCTGATAAACTCGCTGATCTGTCCCGACAGGGATTCGCGTGACTGATCATAGCAGCGTCGCAGCAGCGTTTCCTTATTCGAACGTACTGCATCGTAATTCACTTTTTCCGGGTCGTCCGGCTGGTATTCCTCCTGATCCGAATAGGTCAGCAGGCCTTCTTCACGGAGCCGGACGCATGAGATCAGAAGCGGATTGCCGGCAAAGACGGAGGAAGACTGATAAGGGCTCTCGCCATATCCTGTGGGACCGACGGGAAGAACCTGCCAGATCCGCATACCGGAAGCCTGCAGGAAATCCGCAAAGGCATACGCCTCCGGCCCCAGAGAGCCGATCCCGCCCGCGGAGGGGAGGGATGAAATATGCATCAATATGCCACTGGTGCGCATGGTGATTCTTCCTTTCTGTTATGCGCGTACGCACTGCGCCACGGATTCCCTTCTGCGGAAGGAGGCTTCAACCAGGATGTGCCGGGGTGTTGCTTCCTTTTCCATCATATCCAGGAGCAGGTTTACACTTCGGCGGGCGATTTCCTCAACAGGCTGTTCAACCGTCGTCAGCCGCGGGAGTGTGAAGCGGCCGATATCCACCCCGTCGAATCCTACGACGCTGACATCCTGCGGTACAGACATCCCGAGATCCTTCAGGGCCCGGATGGCGCCGACCGCGACGGTGTCGCTCATGGCAAAGAGGGCTGTCGCATCTGGACGCTCTGCGAAGAATGTGCGGGCGACGTCATAGCCTGCTTCAAAAGAAAAGCGGGTTTCACGGTACAGGCTCCGGTCGTAGGAGAGGCCGCGGTCGGTAAAAGCGTCGCAGAAACCCTGGAAACGCATGGCCAGTGAATCTCCTGCAACGGGATTGGAACCAAAGACCGCGATCTTCCGGTGTCCGCAGTTGAGCAGTTCCTCTGCAACCAGGCGGCCCATGCTGCGGTCGTCGATGGCTACGGAAGACGCCCGGGGCAGCGAAGCAGATTCAGCGTTTACGGTGGTGAAGACCATGGGGACGTCCAGACCGCGGATTGCTTCTACCCGTTCGTCAATCAGGCTGCCGACGAAGATCAATCCCTTGACATGATTCTGCCGCGTCATCCGCTGCGCCGTGCGGAACTCATCGCCGCGTTCGTCAATGTACTCGGTGATGAAATTGTCAGGCACATTGTCGGCACGTTCCAGGATCGCCTCCGCCAGGGAATTGAGGAAAGGATTGGAGCGGCCCCGGATGACCACGCCGATCACTTCGTTACCCTGTTTCAGGCCCCGGGCATTGGTGTTTCCGATAAAATGACAGTCCCGGATGATCTGCTCGACTTTCTCCCGGGTTGCGATATTGACGTCAGGACGGTGGTTCAGCACACGGCTGACGGTTGTAACCGAAACCCCGGCCATTGCGGCAATGTCTTTGATTGTATATACCTTCATGCTGGTACCCCTTTCGTATTCCTTCATCTGACGCATTCCGGAAACGATATCGGTAACGTTTTCAGCCAAAGATTATCACAACCTGGACGATCCGTCAATGCTTTTCTCATTTTTTGGGATCATATTGATTTTTCGGGATGGATACTCTATAATAATACGTGGTATATGCATCGGGAGGTGGGCATAATGTTCAGACGGATCCTTGCGATCCTTCTTGCGCTGTGCGTATTGTTCGGCGCCGTGCTTTGCTTTGCCGATGAATGGGATGATGACGACTGGGATGACGATGATCTGGAAAGCTTCGACGACGAATACGAAACCGAGGAGCAACAAAGCGATTTCAAATCTGTTTCAACGTACAACATCGCCACCATTGCAATGGATGATTTCAGCTACAAGCTGAATGAAGACGGCACCGGAGCGATCCTGACTTCCTATATCGGGGAAGACTCCGAGGTGGTCTTTCCGAGTTCCGTCAATGATGATATTCCCGTGATTGAGATTGATACCGGCATGTGCGCGGACAACCCGAAACTGGTGAACATCACAATCCCCGGGTCTATTAAAAAGATCGGTAACAACGCATTTGCCAGATGCCCGAAACTGAAAACCGTAGTTCTGGAAGAAGGCGTCGAAAATATCGGCATGTGCAGTTTCGGCGGATGTCCGGAACTGACCGACGTCCGGATCCCCGACTCACTGATCAAAGTTGACGTCGCCGGATTTGCCTACTGTGCGGCACTGGAAGAGATTGCCTTCGGATCAGGCCTGCAGGAGATCCAGATGCAGGCATTTGCGGGCTGCGCCTCCCTGACAAAGGTCACAGTGCCGGGTGAAAACAACGTGGTCCTCGGAGACCGGATATTTGACCAATGCCCCAATGAGCCCGAAATCGTACAACAAACCGAAATATAAAAACAAATCCCCGGAAATTCCGGCAATGTCATTCAGATAATGATATTAGCGGCAAGGGCAAAAGAACTGACTACTG
>CAZUXV010000094.1:0-10768 GCA_964624445.1 uncultured Oscillospiraceae bacterium
TACGGCTTCCTTGGCTTCTTCGACCTTCTCTTCAACGGTTTCCTTGGCTTCTTCAACCTTCTTCTTGGCCGTCTTCTTTACCTTTTCGACGGTCTCCTGTGCAGCTTCCACAGCGCCCGCGACAGCTTCCTTGACAGTTTCAACTGCCTCCGTGGCAGCTTCCTTGACTTCCTCGGCTTTGTCTTCGGCAGCTTCCTTTACTTCTTCAGTGGCTTCGGCAAACTTCTCGGAAACGGAATCTTCGGTCGCGACGACTTCATATTCCACATCGGCAGCGGCGGTCTCGGCAGCTTCTTCAGCCACGGGTTCCGGCTCGATCGCCTGGCGGATGCTCAGGCTGATGCGCTTCTTCTCGGGATCAACGCCCAGGATCTTGACGTTCACGACGTCGCCAACCTTCACAGCGTCTTCCACCTTGGCCACGCGGGTCGTGGCGCACTGGCTGATATGAACCAGGCCGTCCAGGCCGGGCTCCAGTTCCACAAAGGCGCCGAAGTCAGTGATCCGGACCACTTTGCCTTCAACCACTTCGCCGACAGGGAACTTCTCAACCGCGGCGTCCCACGGATGGGGCTGCAGCTGCTTGTAACCCAGCTGGATGCGTTCGCGCTCAGGATCCAGGCTCAGGATCTTCACATCCACTTCCTGATTGGGCTTGACCACTTCACTGGGATGCTTGATGCGGCCCCAGCACAGGTCGGTAATGTGGATCAGGCCGTCGACGCCGCCGACGTCCACGAAAGCACCGAAGTCAGTCAGCCGGCGGACGATGCCGTGGATGACCATGCCCTCTTCCAGGCGCTCCCAGGCTTCCTTCTTCTTGGCCGCGGCTTCCTCAGCCACAACAGCCTTGCGGCTGGCGACAACGCGCTTTTTCTGCGTGTCCACTTCGAGGATCTTCAGCTTCATGTCCTTGCCCACGAAGTCAGCGATCTTCTCAACATAGCGCTGGCTCAGCTGGCTGGCGGGTACGAACGCGCGCACACCGGCAATATCGGCGATCAGGCCGCCCTTGACGGCTTCCTTGCCGACGGCGTCAACATATTCGCCCGCTTCGTACTTCTCCATCATGGCGTCCCACGCCTTGCGGTTGACGATATTGCGCTGGCTCAGCAGCACATTGCCCTCTCCGTCGTTGACCTTTACGACCTCGACTTCGATTTCGTCATCCAGTTTGACATCCTGATCAACCAGATCCGTGCGCTTGATCAGACCGTCAGCCTTGTAACCGATGCTGACGCATACCTCATCCTCGGTGATCTGCACGACCTTGCCGGTCAGTGTCTGTCCGGGCCGGATCCTCACCAGAGTAGATTCGACTTCCGCCATGAAGTCATTGTGATTGTCTACCTCCGTGGTAGGGGTCAGGTCCTTGTTCTCCAGTTCGCTCATGCGTGTGACAACCTCCTTAAGTGAATCCGTCGGCGTAGATGCACCGGCGGTGATTCCAATCTTCTCGGAATCCTTATTTGCAAAGGCGGGCGGTATCTCCGCCGCACTCTCTACCAAAATGGTTCGTGGGCAAACGCTTCTGCAGATATCATACAGCTTCCGCGTGTTGGCGCTGTTCCTTCCGCCCACTACGATCATCGCGTCCACCCGGCCGGCCAGTTCCCTGGCTTCCTTCTGGCGGATCTCCGTAGCGTTGCAGATGGTGCACCGGCTGTCCAGTTCCGCTACCTTTTGCTTCAGCACCGCCAGGATCTCCTCCCAGCGGCCGTGGGGAAAGGTGGTCTGGCACACCGCGACCGCGCGCGGGATGGCCGGCAGCTGTTCCGCTTCTTCCGGTTCGGCGACGATCATGACTTCGCCATGCGCCCATCCGGCAGTACCGCGCACCTCCGGATGGTCCCGTTCCCCGACCAGGATCACAGGCGTTCCGTCCCGGGAGCCTTCCTCAACGATCCGGTGCAGCTTGTCCACAAACGGGCACGTCAGATCCAGGATCTCGTCCCCGGCCTTCTCCAGATCCTGAAGCACCTGCGGGGACACGCCGTGGCTGCGGATCAATACCCGCCTGCCGGCGGCTTCCGCCGGATCGTGGATCGGTTCCAGTCCGCGTTCCGCCAGATGGCGGATCACTTCCGGGTTATGGATCAGTTCGCCCAGCGTACAGGAGGGAATCCTGTCCCGGGCCATCGCTTCAGCCTTTTCAACCGCACGGCTTACACCCATGCAGAATCCGGCGTGCGACGCGACCTCTACAGGCATATTCCCTTTCCTTTCGCAAAAATACGTGTCAACTTAAATATTTTCTCTTTTATTGCGCTAATTCCTTCTTTATTATAAGAATTTTTTTATTTTTTTTCTGTTTCGCGGATCATTTTTCTGAATGTTTCGCGCATCCGTTCATTCATCTTCTCACACGTCTCCGTATTGATCCCTTCCTCCAGCAGATCGTCATACGGAATCGGTTCGCCGACATACAGGTTCGTCACCTTGAACCAGTTCAGTTTCCGGTCAAAGTAGATCGGGATCACCGGCGCCTTTGAGCGCATCGCAATCAGGGCCGTGCCGCTCTCAATCTGCTCCATCTGCCCCTCATGGTGCCGTGTGCCTTCCGGAAAGATCAGCAGGATCTTTTTCAGCTTAATGGCCTTCATGCAGGAACGCATTGCTTCCATGTCCGCGTTATGCCGATCCACCAGAATGCAGTGAAGACGGGTCAGGAGGTTCTGTGTAAGTGGCGTGCTGCCCAGTTCCTTCTTAGCCAGGAAAACAATCTGATGCTTCGGGATGCCCATCGCCATCACGACCGGATCCAGTGCGTGCCGGTGATTCGCGATCACCACATACGGGGGATCCTGCAGCAGGCGTTCCTTGTGATGGAATCTGACCGGCATCAGGGTATGGAACACGATTTTCGCCAGCACCCGCGTCACTTCATACAGAATCCCGCGTTTTTCCGTCACCGCTTCCAGCTTTTTCTTTTCAGCCATGCCGCTTTTCCTCCACGATTGCGAGAATCGTGTCCACGACCTGTTCAAAATTCAGGTTTGTGGAATCCACCAGCACGGCGTCTTCCGCCTGACGCAGCGGTTCCACAGGCCGGTTCATGTCCTGGTAATCCCGCGTCTTCACTTCTTCGAGCACCTGCTCAAAAGGCTCGTCGCTCCCCTTTTTCTGAAGCTCAAGCCAGCGCCGGCGCGCGCGTTCCTCCGCCGACGCAGTCAGGTAGATCTTCGCCGTTGCATTCGGCAGCACGGTGGTACAGATATCGCGCCCGTCCAGCAGCATGTCTGTTTCCGCGGCCAGCTGCTGCTGCAGGCGGACCATCGCCTTGCGCACTTCAGCGTACCGGCTCACGGTAGAAGCGGCCATGCCGACTTCCTGTGTCCGGATCAGCCCGGTCAGGTCCTCCCCGTCCACAAATGTATGCTGTCCGTCCGCCTCATGGCTCACGGTAAACTTCAGGCTGTTGCAAAGATCGATAATCGCCTGTTCGTCCTGCACGTCGATTCCGCGCCGCAGCGCTGTCAGTCCCAGGCCGCGGTACATCGCGCCCGTATCCAGATGAAGAATACCCAGCCGCGCCGCGACAGCGTCCGCTACCGTGCTCTTGCCCGCGCCGACCGGTCCGTCAATCCCGATATTCAGTCTCATGCTTCCAGACCTCCTGATCCCGGTTTTATTCCGGATTATTATACACGTTCGGCGCTTGTCATTCAATCTTTATGCTTTATTTCAGTGTTCAATTGCGACGTCCGGATAATTGTTCTTCATGTAAGTTTCAAAAGCGCTGCCTTCGCCGCAGGTCACCGTCAGGCCGCTGCCGTGTCCTTCAATGATCTTGTCACCCAGTTCTGTCGCGCTGTCCGGAACCTTCAGGCTCACCAAAGCGTCGTCTTGCAGGAACGCTTCCTCCCCGATGCTTGTGACGCCCGCACCCAGGTCCGCTTTTTTCATTTCTATGCAGTTGACAAACGCTTCATAGCCGATACTCTGCAGGGAATCCGGCAGGGTGATTTCCTTCAGGTGGACCAGCATGGCGAACGCCTGTTTGCCGATCTGTTTCAGCTGTGAATTCTTCGCGAATGTAATACTGGTTACCGCGTCTCTGCTGGAGAAGGCAAGGTCTCCGATGATCTCCAGGCTCGCCGGCAGTTTCAGTACCTTCAGCTTTGTCCAGGTCTTCTTTCCGCCGGATCCCTTATAATAGTATTGGGCCCTGCTCGCGTCGTCCGCAAAGGCGCCTTCTCCGATCTCAACCAGGCCTTCCGGCAGGTTCAGATTCGTCGGATCAGTATAGGCGAAGGCGAGTTTCCCGATCTTCTTCACCGCAGCGGGCAGCTTGATGTCCTTCAGTGCAGCCGCATAATAGCAAACTCCTTCCGGAATCTCTTCCATTTCCTTCGGGAACGAAATACTGGTAAGCTGTGTGTTCCTGAACGCTTCTTTCCCGATTTTTGTCACTGTATCGGGAATCTGTGCCTTTGTGATCGCGGTGCTCCTGAAAGCTTCTTCGCCGATCTCCGTCAGTCCCTTTTTCAGGTCAAACTTGGCTAGCGCCTGGCAGTTCTTGAACGCCCGGTCGCCGATCACCGTGATCGCCTTTGCCTTGGTCTTCAGCGTTTCCAGTTTTCCGCAGCCCTCAAACAGGGAATTCGGAATCACCTCAATGGCTGCGGGAAGGGTGACGCTCTTCAGGGAAACGCAGCCGTAGAAAATCGCCTCGCCCATTGTCGTCACGCTTTCCGGAATCGTCAGCTCCGCCAGGCCGCTGCAGCCCTCAAATGCCCGCGCGCCGATCGCGGTCAGCGTAGAAGGCAGCGTCACCTTGCTCAGCGTCCGCATCCCTGCAAAGGCGCCTTCCGCGATCTCTTCCACTCCCTCGGGAATAAGCAGCTCATAAATGATCTCATCCTTCTGATACAGACCCGCCTGCAGTACCCTGTCAGCAGGAGCGGTGCGGATGTGTTCCTCGCCCCACTTCAGATATTCCTTTTTCACGTTGTACTGATACTTCAGGTCGGCCGTACTGCCGGGATAACAGGCAATCGTAATAGCGTCCGCGCTTCTGGAACCGGCGTCTGCATACAGATCGTTCCATCCGTCCGGATCGTCTGAATATCTGTCGATATATTTTTCATAGCCCATTGCCGTCCTGTTCAGCGGGTTGTTAAACAAGTCAGTGGAATTGTAGCCGAACAGTCCCTTGCCGATCTCTGTCAGCGGGCTGAGGAAGGTCACCTTCTTCGGCGGTTTGTCCCCGTTGGGGCTGAAAGCCTTGTGGCCGACGGACTTCACACTGGCCGGAATGGTGATCTCCTTGCACTCCTGGCCCATAAAGGCTTCATCGCCGATGGATTCCAGTCCCTCCGGCAGGTCAATCCTGGTCAGCGGAATATATTCGAACGCTTCATCCCCGATCTTCTTCAGCGTGGACGGGAAGGTCACGCTTCCCAGTGCCGAACAGCTCCGGAATGCTTCGTCCCCGATTTCCGTTACGCCTTCCGGAATATTGACTGTCTTCAGTGCGTCATATGAAGAGAAAGCTTCCCTGCCGATGAACTTCAGCCCTTCCGGCAGTTTAACCGACGTGATCTGTTTTCTCACTTCATAGTCCATGCTCTGCCGGCTGATCTGTGCGATGCCGGTCACCTTGATTCCGTCCACTTCCGCAGGAATTTCAATTGATTTGCCGGGATTAGGAATGAACGAGATCACCGCCGTACCGTCCTCCAGGATGCCGTATTCAAAGCTGCCTGTAGTATCCATCCGGACGTTTTCACAATACCACAGCGTCGCGGACCTCTCCCGCGCGCCTTCCGGCAGGGTCAGCCCCTTCGCTGTCACGTTGACAAACGCGCACTCTCCGACTTCCAGCAATCCTTCCGGAAGGTTGACTTCCGCCAGCGCCTCGCAATTGCGGAAAGCTTCTTTCTCGATCACTCGCAGGCTTTCCGGCAGCGCAACCTTCTGCACGTTACTGTTGTAGGAAAGCAGTCCCTCTTTCAGCGTGCTCACCGGATAACCGCCCACCGTGTCCGGTATCGTCAGCTCGGTAGCCTGCCAGTCTCTATCAACCCATTCGGTCAGCCGGACCGTTCCGTCCTCCAGCTTCTGGTAGGCCCAGCCGTCCGCGTAGGTGGAAATGTAGTCCCTGCCCTGCTTGAGGCTCGCCGCCAGCAGGGACGTCCCGTCGTCCAGCGTCAGGTCCTCCAGGCCGATGTTTTCGAATGCTCCTGTCTTGATCTGCTCTGTTGTCATTGCCGCGGGAAGGCGGATTTCCGTCAGGTTCCTGCAGCCCTCAAATGCGTTGTTTTCGATCAGAATCACAGAATCCGGAAGCGTCACGCTCCGAAGACCGGTCAGGTCGGAAAATGCGCCGTAATCAATAACGGCAACGCCTTCCTCAATCGTCAGCGTTTCCACGGTTTCCGCCGCCCCGGGTGTATTGTAATCCGTAAAAGCATTCTGCCCGATCATCCGCACCGGATAACCGTCTACCTCCGCCGGAATCACCAGATCTTTCCGGGCTTTGCCGCCGGTAATGATCGCATAGGTCTCTCCGGTACCCCTGTTCGCCGCGGTATCATAACCCCACTGGGTTCCTTCCATCTCCGTGATTTCTTCCGCGCTCTGCGGCACCGTCCCGTCTTCATTGCAGACATTGATCGTAGTGTCCAGGCTTTCCGTAAACGACCCGCACCGGTACTGGAAACCCAGCCGGTAAACGCCGGAGCGCCAGGCTGTAATGCTGACCGGACCCAGGTCGTCGCTCAGGATAATATTGAAATAAGGATTGCCTTTATCATTGCCGGAATACTGATCATCCAGCGTTGACCGGACGCTTGTCAGCATAAACCTTGGCTTCTCGCCCGGCAGGCTCCAGCCCTCCGGGATCGTCTGCAGGTTCAGGTTCAGCGTCTCGCCCAGCGTCATGGTATAGCTTTCCTCCAGGCCGGAGATTCCCTCCAGCAGGCCGTTGGGGGATTCCTCCACGTGGACGGTGATCTTTGCCGAAGCACTCTGTCCGTGCCAGTTGCACGTGATCGTGGAGATATAGTCCCCGACTTCCGCCACCTGGTTGCCTCCGCAGAACGCCCATACGCTCTTTCCGTCCACCGAAGCATTGCTCCAGCGCATTACGTCGGCCGATCCTTCCGCCGGCATGATCGACCAGCCGGGCTCGCCGCCCCAGGCCGCTGAAAGCTTTTCATAATCTACGATATCCCAGAAGGCCAGGTGGCACTCCTTGCTGCCCGCGTAGACCGTAAACTCCCGATCTCCGAGGTCCAGTTTCAGCGTCAGGCCCATATCGTCCGACGCGTCGTTCCCGGGCTTTTCTTCCTCTGTCTCTCCCACTTCCTTTTCCTCTTTTACGGCGGCTTCATTCGGACCGCTGTCTGCAGGTGTTTCTTCGGTTGCTTCTCCTTCCACACCTTCAACGGTGATCGGGAACGGTGTTTCATACTGGTTTTCTCCGACCCGTACCAGGAGGATCATCGGATACTCGCCGGTCTTTTTCAGTGTGATAGCAGGGTTTCCGACCTTATAGTCGTCTGTTTCGATATAGGATTCGCCTTCCGGCGTCATGATGCCCACAGAATCATAGATACCTTCCGGCGATATGATAATGCTTTCTTCCTTAACGACCGATGACATCCATGTTTTTTCACCCACAGGAATCTGCACCCGTTCCAGACCCAGTGTAACGGATACTTCGTTTTTACTGAGAAATTCCGCGTCAAACTCAAACTGGGTATAGTAGTGTTCCGTTTCGGCATGGATCCGGAACCTTGCCTTGCGGCTGGGTTTCCCGTCCAGCCCTCTGTCCAGGTGTTCTTCAAAGACCATGCCGTCTTCCGGATTACCGGCTTTGATCCAGGTAAAAAAGTCTTTGCAGTATTCGTCCCCGGAGACGAATTCGATCCCCGCGTCCGTGACCAGTTCACCGTAGTCCTGCTCATATTCGTGCCCGGGCTCGAAAAGATGCATTGCTGACCAGCTTGTTGCGGCTGTATCGCAAATATAGACCCCGCTCATGCTGTCCTCGCACAGACCGCCGGCTGCCCCCTCCGTCTTTCCTTCCGGCGGTGTCCATTCCCCTTCCGCAAGGCAGAGCGATAGGCAAAGGCACAGGATGATTCCGATGAACAAACAGACGACTTTACGCATAAACCCGGTTTCCCTTCCGTTTTTCAGTTTTTTGATTTCCAGTTATTCCCTGTATGTACGTAAATAATACCACATTTTACGTTCGTTGAAAAGCAACGCGAGAAAAGATATATTTTTACAAACGTTCTTTTGAGGGGTTGACAATTTCCTGTTGACACCCTTGTGCTGTTCCCCTATAATGTTTCCGACAACCGCTTCTTGTATAAGGAGGTTTTTACAATGAAAACAACCGGTATGATCCGTCAGCTGGATGCCCTGGGCCGCGTTGTCCTGCCGATCGAGCTGCGCCGTACCCTGGATATCAATACACGGGATATGCTGGAGATCCTTGTGGAAGGCAATTCCATCATTCTCCGGAAGTATGAACCGAACTGCCTCTTCTGCGGAAGCAGCAGCGGGCTGACTCCCTATAAGGACAAACAGATCTGCAAGCGCTGCCTGAGCGAAATCAAGTCCCTGTAATCCTTGTTTTACGCATCCGATCCCGGGATTCCGGGATCTTTTCTTTTTGTATTTCTCTCTTTGCTTTCTTGCAGTTTCCCTGCCCACAGCGTATAATTGTTTTGTTATTCTGATTTGGACCGGAGGTCCCGATGTCTTACCCGTTTTTTGCTTATCTTTCCCGGCTGAAACTGATCCGCCGCTGGTCTCTCATGCGGAACACTGTACCGGAAAACGACGCCGAGCACTCCCTGCAGGTGGCGATGATTGCGCATGCCATTGCCGTCATCGCGCGGGACCGTTACGGCAAGCAGGTCAACCCGGAGCATGTCCTCTCCCTGGCGGTTTATCATGACGCCACCGAGGTGATGACCGGCGATCTGCCCACCCCTGTCAAATATCACAACGATGAGCTTCGGGGGGCCTATCACCGGCTGGAATCGCTTTCCGCCGACCGGCTCCTTGCCCTTCTGCCGGAAGATCTGCAGCCGACTTTCACACCGTATATGAAGCAGGAGTCCGGTTATGAGCATACCCTGGTCAAGGCCGCCGACCGCATCTCAGCCTACATCAAGTGCATGGAAGAACAACGCGCCGGCAACCGGGAGTTTGACTATGCCGCGGAAAATGTCCGCCAAAGTATCGCTTCCATTGATCTGCCGGAAGTCAGGGATTTCCTGACCGACTTCCTCCCCGCCTTCGACATGACCCTGGACGAACTCAATCACCCGACCACCTGACACACCGTGTTCCCATCTCCGGGCAAAGCTGGCAATCCTGCCCGCTTATTAATCGTTATATATTTTGAAATCTTATTACTGGAGGCCCCTATGAAACGAATCCTTTCCCTGCTCCTGGTCTTTTGCCTGTTCCTCCCCACCCTTTCCTTCGCCGAACTCGACGAAGAAGATATCGCCTTTGAAGATGAAGATCTGGATGAAGAGATCGACGAATCCGAGCCCGAAAACACCGCCGAGGTGGAGCCCCTTTCGGAAGACCTCCAGAATGAGCTCATTTCCAGCATGGAGTCATCCGATTATGTTCCGACCGAGCTGGACAGTAATAATCTGTTTATCAACGAGAACCTCCCGACGGAAGATATTGTCAACATCCTGCTCATCGGCGTTGACACCCGCAATGCGGAGCTGATTGAAAACGATGTGAAGCTTGCGGACGTTCAGATGATCCTGTCCGTCAATACGACGACCGGTTCCGTCAAGCTTTCCTCCATCCTGCGCGATACGCTGGTCACCAATCCCTTCACCGGCAATCTGAAACCCATCAACGAGTCCTATCAGTCTTTTGACAGCAAGAACATTTTCCATGATAATCCCCAGCGCTCCGTCGCCACCGTCAACTATAACTTTGAAATGAATATCCAGTACTATATGACGATCAATTTCCGCGGCGTCGCCGCGATCATTGACGCGATCGGCGGCATCGATCTGGAACTGTCGGAAGGCGAAGCCTGGAACATCAACAAATATCTGTCCAAAAACGCCAAATCCATCTCAAAGCACTATGACACGGCGGAAGCAAAAGCAGCCCGTGTCAAGCTGGAAGTCAAGGACGGCGTCCAGCATCTGGACGGCCTTCAGGCGCTGATGTACGCCCGCCTGCGTAAATCGCTCAGCAAGAAATATCAGATGGGCGACGACTGGCAGCGCACGGCCCGTGCCCGCAACCTGCTGGACAAACTCCTCCAGAAAGTGCTGAAGAAGGACTTCTGGGATCTGCTCGACCTGGTCAGCATCGGCATTGAGCATGTCAATTCCAATATGAATGCTGATTTCATCGGCAACCTGATCCTGAACCTTCTCCAGAGCGGAATCGTCAGCAGGGTCGGCTCTTCCGATTCAATCATCGAGCAGTTCCGTATTCCCATGGGTGATCCCAGCGACGGCTCCAAGACCTGGAACTATGATTCCGACAGCGGCAAGATTTTCATGAGCAAGCGCAACGGTAATTTCCAGAAAAACGTTGAAGCTCTCCATGAATTTATCTATGGCAGGTACTATCCCGCCAACCCGTAAACCATTCATTTCAGCCCATCCTGAGCGGTCCCTGCGGACCGCTTTTTTTCTGCTCTTCGTTATTGACTTTTCCATTTTCGTAAAGCTATAATAGTTTGGTTTCTAAATCAAGAATAATAAGGAGGGAATGTCATGGACGCTGGGAGTAGCAGCGGCATAACGGTTGGGCGAAG
>CAZUXV010000095.1:0-10677 GCA_964624445.1 uncultured Oscillospiraceae bacterium
TTCAGCCACAACCGCACGCTGTACCCGGCGCTCACGCGCTACATGGTCATGCTGCGGCCGAGGCTCGCGAAGACCATCAACTTCCGCCGCTCAAAGCTCGACGAGATCGACCTCGAGGCGATATGGCGTGAGGTCGTGAACGCTTCCACCACCTTCCTCGCACGCGACAGGTTCGAAGCGGAGAAGCTCGTGGGCATGGAGGACGTGAGCGCGGCATGAACACCCACCTCGAACAGATGCGCGCGCCGATGCTGGAACACCTAGGGCTCATGGAGATCGAGACCGTACGCACGCGCATACCCTGCAACGCGGAAGACCTCGACCGCGTCGTGGGCGCCATGCGCCCCCGTGCGGACGCGAGGGGCGGCGCAGTTCGCATGTACATGCCCGACACCCACACCAGGGCGCAGGCGCGCATACGCGACCGCTACGAGCTCGCACGCGGGAGGATTCGGGCCAACTTCAACGGCCCCGTGCTGTTCGCGCTCGTCTACCACCGCAGGGCAACGAAGGAGAACAGGCGCCGCCATAGGGTCGAGCAGGACTTGTACAAGCCCGACGTTGACAACGTGGCGAAGCTGGTCATGGATGCGCTCTCCGGCGTCGCGTACCGCGATGACAAGCAGGTCGTCGGCCTCGTCGCAGAAGCCGCGCCGCGATTCGGGAGCCTCGACTGGTACGAGATCGAGGTCACTTATTGCGAGGTGCGCAAATGAGGAAGGGCGCGAAGCGATACGACTGGACTACGGCGGATGACCGCTACCTGTTGGAGAACGCTGGGCGCATCCCAAAGCGCGAGATATGCCTGCACCTCAAGCGTTCGGCCAAGAGCGTGGAGCGCAGGGCCGCATGGCACAGGTCGCAGGGGCGCGCCATAGAGCTGCGCTGCTTCGTGCCTCGCACGGAGTTCTGCCCCGGCTGCGGTTGCAGGCGATCGACGCTCGGCAAGTTCGGCATCTGCGAGGTGTGCCGCCGCCGCGACCAGCTCGCCGCCATCGAGGCGCGCATCGCCGACATGTGGCCCATGCTCTCGCAACGCGACCGCGACAGGTACGAGGAAACGGAGGCGGAGACGGAGAGCAGGCGCGACCCGCGCCCGAAGTTCCCGAAGATTCCGCCCGGTACTTCGTACTACCGCGAGCAGCGCATCCGCGAGGCTCACGAGATAGCGGTAGAGCGCGTCGATATCGCGAACCTCAAACGCGAGATCAAGGCAACGCAGAAGCGCAAGGAACGCATCGAGAAAAAAGTCAAAACCAAAGGGGGTTTGCATTTTCCCCCAGATAGGAGCGAATAAATGAGCAAGCATCTAGAGGTGGTGAGCCTCGAAGACATTTACCCCCTGGCGGACGATTACGGCAACGAGTTCGCGCAGCGCGACTACTCGCTCAAGGTCAACCAGGAATACGTCGCGGAGCTCGCCGAGAGCATGAGGGCGAAGGGCGAGCCCGACGAGTGCATCACCGTGATACCCGAGAAGGGCATCTACTACGTCAAGACGGGGCGCAGCCGCTACGAGGCCATGAAGCTGCTGGGGACGCCGGAATGCACCGTCATCGTTGACGAGGACACCAGCCGCCAAGCCGCCATCGAGGCGATCATCCGCACCGACACCAAGAAGAAGTACGAGGGCCTAGAGAAGTCCCGCATGGTGCAGCAGTTGCAGATGTTCGGCGATGACCAGTACGTGAGCGAGGTGGCGCAGATCACCGTGGAGCAATCGCGGCGCATCCGCAAGTCGGTGGAGGCCGCGAAGGACGCATCCGAGGACATGACGCTCGACCGCCTCATTGCGATGGCGGACTTCGCCGAAGACCCCGATGCCGTCGCTGCGCTCACCAAATGCAACGCGCGCGAGTTCCCCGCCGTGCTAGAGCGCCTCGAGAAGGAAAAGGCGCGCAGGGGCAAGGAGGGCGCCCTCGTCGAAGCACTCACGGGGCGCGGCATCGCAATCGCCGAGGACGTGACTGGCATGAGCGCCGTGGCGGTCGTGTCGAAGCCTGCGGAGATTCCCGAAGAGCTGCCCGATGGCTGCGTCGCTGCCAAGCATACCGTCGCTGGTTTCTATGCGATCTACAAGCCTGCCGCCGAAGAGGCGGTCGACGACGCGGAAGAGCAGGCGCACGTCGAGCGCGAGGCGAACGTCAAGCTCTTCGCGCAGGGCCGCGAGCTTCGCGCCCAGTGGATTGCAGACCTGATCGACAACTGGCACTTCTCGCTGCCCAAGGCGCTGCTCGCGCTCGTGGAGAAGCAGGAGCGCCGCTTCAAGTTCCCCGACGTGCGCGAGTTCGTCGAAGCTCGCGGCATCACCGTGCCTGCCGGCCCGTCCGAGGTCATCGAGGCGTACATCGCGCGCGATTCGATGGCGTACGGCATCTGGAACGCGGCCGGCGAGCTTTCGCGCGCCAACTGCCAGAACTACGTCGAACTGCTCGACGCGATGGAGGCGGACGGCTACGAGCCGACCGACGAAGAGAACGGAATCTACAACCAAGCCGCCGACTTTATTGGGAGGTAACGAAATGACGGACGAGATTATCGAAGTGAGCGCCGAGGTAATCGGCGAAGAGACGGCGATCGAGCCGTCCTTCACCCCCGCGATCATAGACGCGAAGGGCTACCTGGCAGACCGAGCCGCGAAGGTGGCCGACCACATGAGGCCTTACGAGGGCATGACCGAAGAGGGGCTGCGCGCGCTCGACAAGCGCGAGCTGTACAACCTCCGCGCCGACGTGAACAAGGTCATCAAGGCGATGGAGAGCGAGGTGCGCACCATCAAGAAGGAGCACATGAAGCCCTTCGACGCTTTCAAGAAAGAGGCGGATACCGTCATCGGCCAGGCGAAGGAGGCGCACGAGCTGCTCGACAAGGTCTTCAAGGACAAGGAAGCACTCGACCGCTCCGACCGCCGCGCGCAGCTCGAAGAGGAATACATCGGGTGCGTGGGCGTGCTGGCCGAGGTCATCCCCTTCGATGCCGTGCTCGACGAGAAGTGGCTCGGCGATACCGCGTGGAAGAACGGCAAGGCGATCAACGAGCTGTACGACGTGGCGGCGAAAGCGAACGAGGGATACCAGACGCTGCAGAAGAAGCAGCTGAACCACAAGACCGAGGTGGTCAGGTTCTACTGCGAAACCCTCGACCTCATGAAAGCCCTGCAACTCGAGGACGAGCTGAACGAGGAAGACCGCCAGCGCGCCGAGTTCGAGGAACGCCAGCGGCAGGCCGCCGCATTCGCCGCCGAGAGGCGCGAGCAGGCGGCAGAGACCGAGGCGGAGGCATTCGCACCCGCACCAGAGCCCGAACCCGCCGCAGAACCCACGACAGCGGCTTCCCCCGAGGTCTTCGTCTGGGGGCTTTCGCTTGAGTTCGTCGGCACGGAGGAACGCGCAAAGGCCCTCGCCAGCCTCTTGAAGTCCGAGGGCATCACGGGCGCCACCATCAAGTGCAAGGGGGTCTTCAATGGCTAGCGAAATCGTCAAGTACGACCTCGACAACGGGCAGGCCATCCAGGTCACAGAGCAAGACGTGCGAGACCTTCTCGCAGCTGGCGGACAAATCGCGGAGAACGTCACCACCAACGAGATCAAGGCTTTCCTCCGCCTGTGCCAAGCACAGCGCCTCAACCCGTTCACGAAGGACGCCTACATCGTGAAGTACGGCAGCAGCCCGGCCACGATCATCACGGGCAAGGAGGCGTTCACCAAGAGGGCATACCGCAACAAGAAGTTCAGGGGCATGGAGGCAGGCATCACGGTCGTGGTGAACGGCGCCATCCAGCGCCGCGACGGCTCCATGCTCTTGCAGGGCGAGACGCTCGTGGGCGGCTGGTGCAAGGTCTACGTTGACGGATACGCCGCGCCCATGTTCGACGAGGTATCCATGTCGGAGTACAGCACCGGCAAGAGCAACTGGGCGCGCATCCCCGCCACGATGATACGCAAGGTCGCGATCACCCACGCGCTGCGCGAGGCGTTCCCGGAAGACCTCGGCGGATTGTACGGCGAAGAGGAAATGAGCCGCACGGTCGAGCAAGACCGGCAGCAGCCCATAGCGGAGCCGATCGAGGCGCAGGCCGTCGAAGTCGAGACCGTGAAGCCGGAGCCGAAGCCGCAGCGCCCAGCGCGCCTCGAAGGGCTGCGGCAGCTGTTCGCCGAGGCCAAGTCGCTCGGCATCCTGCTGCGCGACAAGGCCGACCCGGAGAAGGGCCTCATGGGCTGGATTCATGTCACGTACGGATGCGAGCCCGACGAACTGGGCAACGCGCAGATCGCGGAAGTCGAGCAATACGTGCGCGGAATCATAGCCGACAAGAGGGCCCTCGCGGCCGAGTTTTCCGAGGCTAATTCAAACGAGATTCAAACGGAACCCGAATTAGAGACCGCCACCCAGGGAGACCTGGCCGACCACGATATTACATTCTAGGGGCGAGCATGAACTTCTTCGACAGCTACTACAACGTCGGGCTGACAATCAGGAGCAAAGCGGCGCGCCAGGAATACTTCGCCGCCGTCATCGAATATTACTATTCGGGAGGTCAGGAGCCTGTTTTCAAATCGGAGCAAGCCAAGACCGGGTTTGAGGGCGTTCGCTTTTCGTTAGACAAATCTTTGCGAAATTCGCGCAAC
This sequence comes from uncultured Oscillospiraceae bacterium, assembly GCA_964624445.1. Lineage (GTDB taxonomy): Bacteria > Bacillota > Clostridia > Christensenellales > Aristaeellaceae > Aristaeella. Next base: position 4,629 of record CAZUXV010000095.1, read on the forward strand.
CGAAGCAAAACGAAAGCAAAAGGAAACGCGAACGAAAACGGAAGGAAAGCCGCGCCCGTTCCAGTTTCGTCACGGGAAGAGGAAGAGGAAGGACTTTCTTCTAACGAAGAAAGTCTAGAAGAGGAAGAACGAGACCCCTTCGACGAGGCCGACGAAGCGCCGACGACCTACGCGCTGCAATGCCTCGCGATCTTCAACGAGACGATGGGGACGGCCTACGGCTCGATGCCTGCGCAATGCGGCCGCACCCTCCAACGCTTCGGGGACAAGTACCCGCTGGAAGAAGTGCGCGCCATGATCGAGTACAAGCTCGACGAATGGCAAGGCACCAGGTTCGCGAACTGCCTGACGCCGAACACCCTGTTCTCGCCCGACCACTTCGAGCAATACATGAACCAAAGCCGCAGCTCTGCGGCGGAAAAGAGGCAATATGAGCAATACGACTGAACCGATGGGGGTTTGCGAGTTCTGCGGCGAGCCGCTAGAGCGCCTCACGTTCAACCTCAACGGCGTGGAGCGCCCCGTCGGCTGGAAGGGGTGCCACTGCGAGGGCGCCACCGCAGCGCGGATCGCGGACATGGAGGCGGAGGAAGAGCGCCGCGCAACCGAGCGCCGAAACTCCGAGCTGCGCAGGCTGCGCAACGCGGGGCTTCCCGAACGCTACCTCGACGCCGACCACCCGAACGCCCCGGCGCTCGCCGACCTGTGGTGGGAGGGTACGGGCTTCTACATCGACGGCGAGCAGGGAACCTGCAAGACAACCCTCGCCGCCGCCGTCTTCCGCACCCTGGCGGCAACCGGGTGCAGCTGCCGCTTCGTGGTGGTTCCCGACCTCATGGAGGCGATGCGCTCGCGCAAGGTCGAAGACCGCGACCAGACCAACCGCCTCGCGACCGTCGACGTGCTCGTGCTCGACGACCTCGGCAAGGAGACCCCGACGCCGTACGCCTGCGAGCGCCTGTTCGATATCGTCAACACCCGCTACAACGCCATGCTCCCCATAGGCGTGACCAGCAACTTCACCCGTGGCGAGATCGCGCAACGCCTGACCGAGGGCGATGTGGGCAAGTCCATCGCCTCGCGCCTGTGCGAAATGACCAGGCGCATCCACCTCGACGGGGTAGATAGGAGGCTGCGCCATGGCTAGGCTCGACACCATCGAGTGCCGCGACGCATTGGCGGCATTGCCCGAGGTTCCCGACGGCTTCTGCGACCTCCTGCTGACAGACCCGCCGTATTCGAGCGGCGGCATGTTCAGGGGAGACCGCAACGTCGCGACCTCCGAGAAGTACCAGACCAACGACGCCGAGAAGAAGCCGGAGTTCCTTGGGGATTCGCGCGACGAGCGCAGCTTCCTGCGGTGGTCTTGCCTGTGGATGTCGGAGTGCTACCGCGCCCTGGCGGACGGCGCATCCGCGCTGGTGTTCACCGACTGGCGCCAGCTCGCCAACACCGCTGACGCTGTTCAGATGGCCGGCTTCGTCTACAGGGGGCTGGTCGTGTGGCGCAAGACGGCGGCGCGGCCGCAGCCCAACAGCTTCCGCAACGAGTGCGAGTTCGTCATCTGGGCGAGCAAGGGCGCGATCGACCGCCACGCGATACCGGGCGCGAAGTACCTGCCGGGGTTCTACGAGTTCGCCGCCCCGTCGGGAGAGGCGCGCGTGCATTCCACGCAGAAGCCCCTGGGTCTTATCACCTCGCTCATGGAGATCGCGCCAGAGGGCGGCGTAGTCCTCGACCCGTTCATGGGAAGCGGCACAACTGCGGTGGCGGCGTTGCAGACTGGCAGGCATTTCATCGGCTGCGAAATGTCGAAGGAGTACCACGCCATGGCGAACCGCCGCATCGCCCAAGCTCGCGGGGGGGGGTGCTTCATAGATGGCTAACGTCACTACGCTCGACCCTCTGTACTGGCCGCTCATGGACGCGCCAACGGTGAGGCTCGACCGCTGCGCCGTGTGCGGCAGGGTCTACCCCATCAACCAGCACCACATCGTCTTCCGCAGCCAGGGCCAGCTGGTGCGCGACGGCAAGAAGGTCGAGAAGCCGACGGTGACGCTGTGCGGCATGGGCAACGACCTCTACGGAATCGCGCCCGACGGCACCCGCGTCAAGTGGTGCCACGGCAAGGCGCACCACCGCCTCATGTACTTCCGCAACGACAGGGGGTGCCTTGAGGTCATCGAGCTCGAAGAGCCGGCCAAGTACCAGGAGGCGCTTTCGATGGAAGGGTGGCGGCCGCTATGAGGCCCGAACCGCCCAAAGAGCTCACCATCGCCCACGACCAGTGGGAGATCGCAAACGGGAACGTCGACGCATTCAGGGAACGCTGGGGCATGGAAAGCCTCGAATGGATGGAAGAGGCGGAGAAGCGCCGCATCACGGCGCGCGAGTACATCCTCGACGTTCTCGGCATCGACCATGACGGATAGGAGCGACATGGACACGTACAGGAAACTGGCGAGCGACCTGCTCGATTACCTTCACACATGCGCCAGCAGGCACATCGCGCCGCTAAAGCGCGACGCCGACCTCTACACCAAGCGGCTGCATCAGATCGAGCGGGAAGAGAAGAGAAGGAGTGGACGAATTGACTAGCTACATCAGCCTGTTCAGCGGCATCGAGGCTGCATCGGTCGCATGGGGCCCGCTAGGGTGGAATGCCCTGGCGTTCTCCGAGATCGAGCCGTACTGCTGCGACCTGCTGCAGGCGAGGTTCCCCGACGTTCCGAACCTCGGGGACGTGAGCGGGATAGATTGGAAACCGTACGAAGGGAGCGCGGATGTCATCATCGGAGGTAGCCCCTGTCAGGCGTTCAGCGTCGCAGGGAAGCGGGGGGGTCTTCTGGACGAGCGAGGTCAGCTCATGCTCGAGTTTGTCAGAGCTGTGCGAGAAGTTGGGCCTCGGTGGGTCTTGTGGGAGAACGTCCCCGGCGTATTGTCGCAGGACGGGGGACGGGCTTTCGCTACCCTCCAACGGGAGCTTCAACAATGCGGGTATAGCCTCGCTTGGCGAGTGCTTGACGCTCAATTCTTCGGAGTACCACAGCGGCGCCGCCGCGTCTTTCTTGTCGGACATCCTAGAGTGGGATGCTCCGCCGCAGTACTCTTTGAGCCCGACAGCCTGCGCGGGGATAATCCGCCGAGCAGAGCAAAGAGAGAAGAGCTTGCCGCCCGTGCTGGACGCCGTCTTGAGGGCGCAGGCTGGAATGACGGCGTAGGCAAAGCGACCTGCCTGCAAGGCTCGATGATCGGACGGGACGATTGCAACGGCCCGCAGGGTGACGGAATAAACGAGGAAGTCGCGTTCACCCTCAACACCATCGACCGCCATGCCGTGTGCTTCGTGCAGAACCAGCGCGACGAGGTACGGCTCATGGGCGGGGACGGGCAGGTGGCAGGAGCCGTCACCGCCGAGCAGTTCACCAAGGGGCAGAACTACATCGCGCAAACGCAGTCCGTCGTCTGCGTCGCAGACGACCAAGCGCACGCCGCGATCGACGAGGAACTAAGCGGAACCCTCAAGGTCGGGGGCGGCGTCCCCTATGTCGCGATTCCTGAATGCTGGTGCGTCGCACCAGCATTCAGCAAGCGGCCGGGGCAGCAGATCGCGCACAACAATGACAACCTGTCCTATGCGCTCACCTGCTCCGGCGTCCCCCGCGTGCTCAACGGTTCGGCGGGTGTCAGGAGGCTCACGCCAACGGAGTGCGAGCGGTTGCAGGGCTTCCCCGACGGATGGACGCAGCTTTGCGGCACGCCCGACGGCCCGCGCTACAAGGCGCTCGGCAACTCGATGGCGGTTCCCGTCATCAGGTGGCTGGGAGAGCGCATCGAACTCGTCGACTCGTTATAGGGGGCAACCATGTACAACATCGACCGCGCGCGATCGGCTTTCCAGCAGATGACCAACGCGCGCCTCGTCAAGGCCTGCAAGCGTTTCGGAATCGACACCGAGCGCAACGGTAGGCGCATGACCAAGAAGCAGATGGCCGCCGCGCTCATGCAGTGCGATGCGGCGCTCGAAGAGTACGGGAGGAAAAATGAAGGTTAAGGGCAAGACCGTCTACATCAGCGGCCCGATGACGGGCTGGGAGAACTTCAACAAGGAGGCGTTCGACGAAGCGGAGCGCAGGCTGCGGGACATGGGGGCGGCCGGCGTGTTCAACCCCGCCTCCTCCCTGCCCCGCTACGACCAGGGATGGGAGCGCGAGGACTTCATGCTCGACGACCTCGACACGCTCACGATGAAGTACCGCGCCCTCGAGGGGCCTGCGATCTGCCCGGTGTTCCATGCCGTGGTGCTGCTTCCCCTGTGGTGGACGAGCAAGGGGGCGCGCCTCGAGCGGAAGGTGGCAAAGGCGGTCGGCATCCCCGTCGTGAGGCTGCGTGATTGCGTATGAAGGTCTGCGGACAGTGCGGCAACTACAGGGGCGGCGGCGATTGGGGCCTGGATTGCAAGGTCGATTACTGGCTCCACTGCGAGGACGGCGAGGCCTGCGGCAAGTTCGTGCAACGTGCGGAGTGCATCAACTCCACCTCGCGGGTCGGCATGTTTCGCTGCTCGAAGTGCAACCACTACTGCCGCGAAGACAAGGTCGGGGAAACCTGCCCCGGCTGCGGCGAGAAGATCGTCGGCGCCCTTTGGGGGCCGCAGAAACACTACAGGAAGGACGGCAAGGCATGATTCACGAATTGAAGATTCGAAAGCAGTTCGCCGACGCGATCGTCGAGAACCGCAAGACCTTCGAGGTGCGCGTCAACGACAGGGGCTTCAACGCCGGAGACCTCGTGCGGTTCACGGTCGTAGACGAGAAAAAGCAGAAGGTAGACCACCCCATCAACAAGCGCACGTACGAGATCACCTATGTGCTTTCTGGTCACCACGGCATCAGCGACGGCTTCGTGGTGTTCGGCATCGCCTACGTCATCCCCATCGGCCAGATGGCCGACTGCCTCGGGTTCCTCGACTTCCTCAAGAATGGCGGCGTTGTCTAATGCCGATGGACAGGAAGAAGTACCCGGCAAACTGGGACAAGCTGGCGCGAGCCATCAAGGACGAGGCCGGCTGGAAGTGCGAGGGATGCGGCAAGCAGTGCCGCAAACCGGGCGAGAAGTTCGACACCCACAAGCGCACGCTCACCGTGGCGCACCTCAACCACAAGCCATGGGATTGCAGGCGGGAAAACCTCAAGGCGCTGTGCGCTCCGTGCCACCTTCGGTACGACGCGAAGCACCACGCCGAGACCAGGAAGCGCAACAGGGAGAGAAGGGAGGCAGCGACACGGGGAGAATAATCTGAATGCGATGTGCAGGGATTGGCAACGCCTGCGCAGTTCGTAAGCCTTTGGAGCCGGGGAAGACAGCGCCCCGGCTCCGCTCTTTTGCGACATAGCTGCCATCATGACCATGCGGGGCCACAAGCTCCTTTTTCTCGTCCAAGCCGCCGCCTCACCCCCTCGGGCGGCGGCGCCCTTTTGCCGCGACATTTGCGAGAACATCCACGGCCATGGACGGATTGACGCAGAACCAAGAGCTCTATTGTCAGGCGAGGCTTCGCGGGTTGACGCAGCGCGCGGCCTACCGCGACGCATACCCGCGATCGGTCGAGTGGAAGGATTCGAGCGTCGATTGCGCTGCAGCCAGGTTGGAAGCGAATGCCAAGGTTTCGCAAAGGTTGGAGGCCTTGACGAAGGAGGCCGCAAAGGCGGCCAGGATAACGCGAGAGGGGCTTCTCTCAAGGCTGGACGGTCTTGCGGAGGCATCGTGGGAAGAGATAAGCCGAGACCGCGAAGAGGGGCGCAGAATCGGCCAGACAGCCGCATCCGCGCTCGTGTCCGCCACGCGCGAGCTGTTGCCGTACGCAACCGAAGAGCAAGACGCAGGGGGCGGCTTCGTCGCAGACTTCGGGCTGCTGCTGTCCCCAGACTTCCTCGCGCCGCACCGCATGATAGAGGCGAGGGCTTGCCGCGATATCTGGGCGAAGGGCGGTCGCGGCTCGACCAAATCATCCTGGGCATCGCTCGAAGTCATCAACTACATCGAGAAG
>CAZUXV010000096.1:0-10654 GCA_964624445.1 uncultured Oscillospiraceae bacterium
ACTTCAGCAAGAAACGCCGTTAACGCTTTTATATCCGCCTCACATACAGCCAGGTAGGCTTCCGGGAATGACGGGTCATCATGAAGAATCTTGAGATCTTCCAGTGTTTTTCTATTGGAAAGCAGAACCAGTCTATGATACCGATAAAGCTCTTTTTCCCACGGATTGGGGGACGCCGACAGCTCTTCCGCAATATTGTTTAATCTGTCAAACGGGTTCGGAATGCCCATCAGGACATCGTAGACGTCCAGACACAGTTTTTTCATCTGGTTAACGTTTATCGCCTGTTTGAGGGCGCCGAAGTAGGACTTCCGATCTTTGGGATACGTTTTCTTGCCAAGCTCTTCTACAGCATTGGACAGCGCCTGCTCAAAATACTTTTTCCTCAGCCCTTCGTCCAGAATAGTGAAGGCCGAGTCGATGCCCAGATAAGCAGCACCCTGTCGGACTATATCAGAACAGAACGAGTGTATTGTTGAAATATGGCTTGCAGGCATGGACTGAGCGGATTCATTCAGCCGAAGGTTCGACGTGTCTGCTTTTGCTTTTTCCGTCAGCGAATCCCTGATTTTCTGACGGATGGAAGCCGCCGCGTCCTTTGTAAAAGTGATAACAAGCATCTGCAGGAGATCTGCCTTGCCGGTTTCGATCAGATTGACGATCCTTTCGGTCAATGTGCCGGACTTACCGGCGCCGGCGCCTGCGCTGACGAGGATTTTCCGGTTGTCTGCGTTGATTGCCGAGAGCTGGGCTTCATTAAACTTTTCAATCATTCTTCATCGTCCTCACTGCTCATTTTCTTTACGTTTCTGATCATGCAGATGTTCTGAGCTTTACATCTGTCACAGGGGAGGTATTTTCCGTCCGGTACCGGCGCGATAGAAATCTTTCCGTTTCCGATGTTTACTGCGTGCTCTATCGCCTTGTCCTTGCTGTTTTCCAGAATTTCTTTCATTTCTTCCAGACTTACATCCATGATCGTCTTTTTGGAAGTTGTTTTTTTGACAGAGCCTCCGCTTGCCTTCGCCAGGTCCTCGTTGTCTGTGACGAGGTTCATACCGCTCAACTGTGTACTGTTCAGGACTTTCTTGCGGACTTCGTCTTCATCTTCGCTGTCTGTCTGCACGACGACATTCGTAAGATGCTGATAGAGCGCTCCGGACGGGTTCATATCAGGCGTTCCTTCCGTAATCGCCTTGAGATAAATCGGGAGCTGGAGCGATATACCATTTTCAACGGACTCCCTGTCAAGGAAGTGTTCGGAAGACTTGTAGTCTACGATCCTTCCGAACGTCTTTCCCGTTTCATCCGTATACACATCGAGCCGGTCAATCTGTCCGGAAAGAACAACCCTTCTGTCATCCGGGAGATTTAATACCAGAGGCGGGATGGTTGAGCCTTTCTTTCCGAAGGTAATTTCACAGCCGGCAGGCATATACTTGGTTTCTGCGAGCCAGAATGTCACATACAGCGCGGAGGTACGAACGGTTTGGACATATTCCGCCAGTTCCATTCGTGAAAGGGTTGTTTCTGAAAGCGCTCCGTTCTTCAGATCATCAACGAGAGGCTGGATGGCTTCATTGAAGTATTCGATGATCTTTTCTTTGCTGATGTTCGGGAATTCTTTGTCTTCTTTTGCTTTTTCAATGTACGCTTTCATCGCGGCGTGGTAGAAGATGCCACGCTCATCTGTTTCAAACGAATAATCACGTATGCTTGTAGGCTTAATACCGTAATCTATGAAGTGCTGGAAGGGGCATTTTGCGAAATTTTCCAGTTCCGACACGGACGTAATATCCGCCTGATAAAGCCTTCTGGCGACCTCCGGGGGGAGATCCTCCGCAAACGGCACTACATTCATGGATTTCAGAATATCACTGATTACGTCCGGCTGTTTTTCAAGGAAGTAAGCATATACTTTCTTCCAGATTTCCGAATAAGGTCCGCTCGCGTCTTTTGACAGATCGCCGCTGTTGTAGTAGACAAGGTCCCGAAGCTTCTGTGTAAGCATTTCCAGCGTGACATCCCGCCCGTATGGGCGGATATCGTCAATCATAATTCCGCCGCGGATGTTTTCCGGCTTGTGTTCTTTCAGCAAACCCGTCACCTGAACAATAAGAGAATCCGGAGAGAGTGGAGTTCCGTTGTGAGCCAGCGCAGAGCTTGAAAAACACAGTTTATCAGTTGCGCTCATGATAGCCCTGTACTGGTTCTGCTTGATCCGCCTGCACTCTGCCGCTTCTTCTTTGGTATAGAACATATATATATGCTTTCCGCTGTTTTCTTCTAACCATTTTTTATCGGTATTTGTCAGCAGGGTCGCGCTTCTCGGCAAGACGTATTCCTGTAATGAAATCAGCACACAGTTCTTACGCATTCCGGAAACAAACACTCTCGGTTCATCAACAAGGACAGCATCGGCTGTTTGCGGAATAGATTTCAGGTTTTCAGTCTGGAGCGCTTTAGTCAGGATTTCATCCAGTGTTTCAATACTCAAATGCGTTTCGGTTGTCTCAACGGCAATCATGTTCAACACTTTGCAGATAATATGCCAAGACTGGCGGACCTGATCCGCATAATGAATATATCCGGCAGACCTGAATTCGTTCTCCTTCTGCCGCAGCTTATCATAGAAGCCTGTTTCTTCAAGATAATTCCAGATTGCAGTTGCCTGGTCTTTAGCCTTGTGACTGCGGTTGGCAAGCTCATCATGCAGGCGGACAATAGGATCAACAAGCCGAGCTCGGAGAGCGTCCATTTCTTCTATATAAGCCGACCCATCTTTGTTTTTGAAATTGGTTTTCCACTTTGAGCCGGTTATACCATGCTCAATCGAAAAGATTTCAAGCCGCTGGCATTCTTCTTCTGAAAGGGGAGAATACCCGCTTTTCATAATATCAATCAAGTCCTGACGATTGTATTTGTAGGAAGCGGAAACGACCTTCGCGAGATAATAGACATCCGAGCAGTGAATCGATGGCTGCTCCGTTGCCATGAAAAACGGGATCCCGGCTGAATCCAGCACCAGCGGAAGTATATTTGATATATCGTTGTTTGCATCTTTGATAATTCCCATATCCCGCCAGCGGCAGCCTTCATTATGCCAGTCGATCAGCTGCTGCGCGGCATGGAGGCACTCCAGATACTGATTGGGAGAGTTATACACCGTGATACAATCAAGATTCTCCGGTACAGGCAGATCGGTCCCGAGCGATTTTGCAGCCAGGTACTTGATGGTCGGATCATAGTCTTCAAGAGACTCCTTGAATTCCTCTGCGAGGGTAATGGTCGCGTTCGGGTTTTCTCTTTTCGTAAATTCGCGGAGGTATTCAATAGATCTGATCAGATCCGCATAGATGCCCTGCTTGTTTTGCGGATACTGGACAACAAGGTGAACAACTCTCTGGGGATTTTGCCTGATTAACGAGTTAAACAGATAATCCAATCTTCTGTATACAATGTCGTATCCGGCAAAAATTAAGTTTACATCCTTGAAGACGCCGTACCGCTCAGACTGCTGCATAAACATAACAAAGCGGTTCCAGTCGTCATAATCGTCAAGCGAATTAGACTCAAGCGCTTCCATAAATATCAGCAGGTCGTGGAACTTGCTTTTTAACAGGGGAGGAATACCCTCGTTTGAAAGAATACTGCGGACATCTGCCGATTTTACTCCGTGTTCCTGTAATTCGCGGATTGTGTCAAATATTTTCTCCGCGGTTGAAATGCGCGGGGTTTTACAGTAAGTCAGCTCTTCGCTCTTTTCTTTCATTATTATATATATCTTTGCGATCATTCCGCTCTTGGATATAAACTTTGGATCCCGGTTTTTATACATATCTCCGTAGCCGTATGTATCTAAAACGCTTTTCTCCAGTTTTTTGACAGACTTGATTGCCACATGCAGCATTCCATCCCGATCTTTGAGAATGTCCTGCTCATATTCGAGGGTCATGCTTTCCGGCACAACGATTAAAATGTTTTTATCTTCATTTTTGTGTCGAAGTTCTTTGATCAGGTTAATAATCCTGGCCCGTTCGCTTTCGGCATTTACCGGATGGATTGTGATACTCATATCATGCGCCTTTCTGTGTTCGTCAAATGTCTTTTTGGTCACTGTGATTGTATCACTAATTACGTTTATATTAGTCAACATAGTTCGTAATTGCGAATTAATTTGCAACGAGTTTTACGGGTAATTAATATATCGCTTTTACAAATATTGAAATGCAAAAGAAAACCCGCCGCTTTGCGCGACGGGCAAAAAGGTTCTTCAGGCTTTATTTATCAGCCTTTTTCTTTTTTTTCTTTGCAAGCAGGACAGCACCGGCTGCCATAGCGATGCCCAGAAGGCCAACGCCGATCCACAGGTAAGGATTCTCAAGGACAGTGCCGGTCTTGATTACCGGGTAGTTCACGAGGCGGAACATTTCTTCCGGAATAATGTAGTGTTCATTGATCTCTACTACGATTACTTCGTCCGTCTTGACAAATCCTTCAAGCGTTTCGATTTCGCGAATGACGTATTTGCCTTTCTGCAGATTGGTGATCCTTACGATACCGTCTTCACCGGAGATATATTCTCCGAGGAGAACGCCTTCCGCGTCTTCCAGCGTAAACTTGACGCCAGCCATCGGATTACCCTTGTTGTCAACCTTCACGAACTCATAATGATTCGGGATGTTGCACAGGTGGTACATTTCCTCAGGCACGATGTAGTGTTCGTCAATGACAACCTTAATCGTTTCGTCAGTCCGCAGGAAGCCTTCCAGTGTTTCGATTTCACGGATAATGTAGATTCCGGGCTTCAGGTCTGTTACCTTTACAATACCGTTTGCATCGGACACATAATCGCCAAGCTTGTTTCCGGCTTCATCTTCGAGAGCGAAGCGAACGCCCGCGAGAGGATTGCCTGCTGTGTCGGTCTTCACGAACTCATAATGGTTCGGGATATCAATACACTTAACCGGCTCGGGCTCTGTCCAGTCATCGTCAACAACAAATTCCATATCCTCAATGACATTGTAGCCTTCCGGGGCCTTGGTTTCGCGTACGACCCAGACACCGTAATCGAACTTCGTGAATACGAACACGCCATTCTCGTCGCTCTTGACGACTTCAACGACGTTGCCAGTAGCTTTGTCGATCAGGCTGAACTCAACGCCTTCAAGATACTTGCCGCTTGTTTCTACTTTGATGTACTTGACCCTCTTGAGCTTGTTCACCCAGGTTCCGATAGCTTCCTTCGGGGACTGTGTGCCTTCCTTCAGGTCAAGTGTTACGACCTTGCGGGACATAAGGTAAGTATCGTCCGGAGCGGAGATCTCCTTCACGGTATACTTGCCGGCCTTCAGCCGACGGAATTCAAACCGTCCGTCCTTATCGGAGGTTGCTTCTTTCAGCAGCTTGCCATCCGCGTCATAGAGGCCAAACTTTGCGCCGTCAAGAGGCTGATTATCCTGATCGACCTTCAGTCCGAAGAAGGTGTTGGGCTCGTTCTTCACGACAGGCGGCTCGGCCTTGCTGTTCACAAACGTACCGTCTACAACGAACGCCTTGCAGATGGAGCCTTCGCGCAGGTCATAACCGTCGGCGGGCTTGGTTTCCTCAATCGTAAACTCACCATACGGAATCTTTTCGAATACGACGAGGCCATCCTTGTCGGATACAGCTGTCATTACAGCCTTGTGTTCCTTGTTGAACAGGGTGAATTCCGCGCCTTCGACAGGAGTGCCATCCAGAGCGTCAACCTTCTTGAACTTGACTCTGGTGTAGTCATCGGTGATCGTTGTATGTCCGATGATTTCGCCTTCCTTGGAGACCTCGAAGTCCATGATTGCCACATTCAGCTCATATCCTTCGGGTGCAAGGATTTCCTTGAAGGTGTATTTACCGGGAACCAGCTTGATATCCGGGATCTCGCCGTTTTCATCGGTGTATTCGCGGTAGATAACATTGCCATCCTCGTCGTACAGTTCAATCAGCGCTCCCGGGACTGTTTCATCGCCTGTGATCGTTGTCTTGGTTATCGTGACGGGGTAGACGATCTCCTCGTCAACAATGTCCTCCGCAACTGCCTGCACGATGACTTCTTCGTCCTCGGCCTTGTTTTCGGGGGTCAGGGAGATATCGAACTTGTCTTCCAGCAGATACCATCCGTCAACAGGTTTCAGCTCCTGGAGGTAATACTCGCCATGAGGCATATAACCGGAAACCGCGATATTGCCATCCGCGTCAGCCTTGATCACTGCGAGGATGCTGTTGGCAGCCAGTTCTGTGCCATCCAGTGCGACAATCTTGTTCTTATTCTTCAGACCGAAGATAAAGCCTTCACCGGGCAGCAGAATCTCTTTCTGGTGGATTGTGCCATCAGCCATTTCATCCGGCACGATATGAGTCTTCACCTTAACCGCTGAGATATCAACGGGCAGGTAACGGTTGCCGACCTCAATCTTCTCGATAACGATAGGAGTCTTGTCGTCCTTGTATTTGAGTTCAACATCGTATTCAACGTCATCGAACACATAACCAGCAGGTGCGGAGACTTCTTTCACGTAGTATTTGCCGAGCGGCAGTTCGAGCGGATTCTCATCAGCGCCATTAGCTGTGGTGGTAATAGTATCGACGAGCTTATCCTTGTCGTACCAGAGCTTGCCGTCCTTACCGACAATGTCTTCACGGGCGTAAATCTCAAACTTACATCCTGCGAGGAACCTGTCTTCAAAGATCGGCTGGTTATATTCGAAGCCATCCTTCTCAAGCGTCTGGAATCCGATCAGCTGCATGCCGTGTTTATCAACCTGGATATGTCCTTTAACAGGAGTATCATCGATTTCTACAGGCAGGACAGCCTTGCCGGAGATGGTATTCGCTTCGTCCTCAATCTTGGAAGGCGTGATCACCAGTTTGTAGTCGCCTTTGGGAATCAGATATCCTTCCGGTGCTACAACTTCTGTAACGTAGTACGTGCCACACTTCACTGTTTCGGGAAGCGTTGTTTTACCGCTTTCGTCCGTCACGAACGTATCAATGTCTTTGACGTTCGGAGTGGTTACTGTCTGCGTGATGAAGTTGCCTTCGCTGTCTTTCAGTTTAAACTTGGTACCGCTCAGAAGGACAGGATTACCGGTTTCTTCGTCGATCTTGATCAGCTGTACGTATACGTGGATTTCCATATTGTTGATGATTTCGGAGTAGATGAACTCGTCTTTAACCATCTCTTCTTCAAACGGCTGTTTGATCACGTATGCGTATTCGCCTTCAGTCTGTTTTACGGTGTAAGTACCATAGGGAAGTTCTTTGGTCATAGTCCAGCCGCGGTCATTGGTCGTAACGATGTCACGCTCATACTCGCGAGCGGCCTCGTAACTTCCTGCCGTTGAAAGGAAGATCTCGAACTTCGCATTCTCTTCGGGGATTTCAAGCAGCGCATCGCCAGAGTGGATAGTATTGTCGCCCTTGAACTTTGTGATCGCCAGATAGGAGCGTTTCACTTCGTTCTCCATGAGCGCCTGATAAGCCACTTCATCAACGAAGGACTGCTTTGCGGCGCCGGTGGCATCGACATGCAGTTCGGCATCGCTTTCTCTGTAGCCCTTCGGAGGATTGATTTCCTTAATCGTGTACTTGCCGGGCCACAGCAGGGGCGTTTCGATGGACGCATCATCACCGGCGGTCTTGATGGACTCAATGACTGTATCGCCGGCAGCGAAGATCACGTTGCCCTGGCGGTCAAGGATATCTTCCTCCGCCAGAACCGTGAACTCTGCGCCTGTCAGCACCGCGTCGCCGCGAGGAGAGGCTTCCTTGAATGTCTTCCAAACCGGCATATCAACGGTCTGCGTCCAGTTCCTGTCTTCGCCAACGATCCATTCATACGGCTCTTCGTTTTTAACATCCTGAGCCGTGATTTCCGGATATTCGCCAGCAGGATCCATTGCGTATTCCTCGGCGTCCCGCTTATAGATCGTGATAGACACCTGAATGGGCTTGTTAACAGCGGTCAGTTCAGTGATTTCATCGGAGTTAACAACCACTTCGTCGAATTCGACCTTCTCGAATAGATAGCCGGGAGTCGGCTGTTTTTCGACGAGGTAGTAAAGTCCCTTTTCCAGATCTCCGGACTCCGCGATGCCTTCGGCGTTTGTTACGATGTCGCACACATAGACCGGAACGAGGTCATCTGTCTTCTCAAAGACGGTCTTACCTGTCTCGGGCTTACCGTAGACTGGTGTCGCGTCCCCGGTCTTCTCGTAGTATTTGTACACTTCGAAGACAATACCGGGGATGGGGTTCTCGTTCAGCGAATCCGTCTTGATCAGGCGGACTTTACCAGGTGTCGGGACGTTCCGGTAAGGATCGTCCAGCTGGTAGGTCTGCTCTTCTTCACTGTTGTCATTGACGATCTCAAAGTCAAACGTGAAGTCTACGGGGTACATACGGCGGTATTCTGTGCCGTCTGCCGCGTTGAACACGGGCTCCATGAAATGCTCGGGCACAGCGATTTCCTTTACCCTGTACTTGCCGTACGTGAGCATCTTGCTTTCCGCGTGTCCGGAAGCGTCAGTGGTCATGTTGTACTCTTCAGGCAGGACGCCGATATAATCGTCACGGCCCGGGATACCGGACAGGCGCTCGATCTGGAACACACAGCCGGCAAGGGATTCCTTCGTCAGGATGTCGATTTTGTCGATGAGGATCTTGCCTTCGATGGGGCGGTTCTTTGCGGGCTTGTCCTGGGTGGTCAGGTGCGTGGTTTCGTCGGACACGACCTTGACATTGGTATACACCTTACGGCTGTCCTTACGGTAGCCAACAGGCACGTTGTCCTCTGTGCCTTGCGCTTCGACTACCACGTACAGGCCCTTTACCAGATCAATGGACTCGGCGTGGCCGTTCTCGTCTGTGAAAATGGATGTCACAGGCGTTTTACCGTTCAGGACGGAGTCTGTCTTTGTCAAGTCATCCACACCGTCGAATTCGGATGTTTCCTTATAAATATCCGTACCGTTATCGTAGCGGTAGATATCGAACTTGACGTTCTTGATAGGTTCGCCGTTCAGGTCATCCACCTTATACAGGTCGATCCAGCCGGGATTCGGGACGTTCTTGTACGGATCGTCCAGCTGATACAGATGCTCTTCTGTGCTGTTGTCTTGAACAATTTCAAACTCAAACGAGAAGTCCAGCGGGAACTGCCGACGGTAAGTTGTCGCGTTTCCGGGAATGAACACAGGATCCATGTAATGATCCGGTGTGGTGAGTTCCGTGACGCGGTACTTACCATAGGTGAGCATCTTACTTTCCGCATGTCCGTTAGCGTCCGTAGTCATGTTGTATTCCGCGGGCAGGGCGCCGAGGAAATCGTTACGTCCCGGGATGCCGGATAAGCGTTCAATCTGGAATACGCAGCCTGCGAGACTCTGCTCAGTCACGATGTCAATCTTGTTAATGACAATCTTGCCCTCAATAGGCTTGTTCTTCGCGGGCTTATCTTGTGTGGTAACAGGCGTAGTCACATCGGACTCAACCTTGACCTTGGTATACACCTTCCGGCTGTCCTTGCGGTAGCCTTCCGGCACATTGTCGGTTGTGCCCTGCGCTTCGACTACCACGTACAGGCCCTTTACCAGGTCGCCAGTCTTGGCATAGCCGTTTGCGTCAGTTGTGATCGTTGCAACGGGAGTTTTCCCGTTCAGGACGCTGTCTGTTCTTGACAGGTCAGTCACACCGTCGAACTCGGATGTTTCGTTGTAGATATCTGTACCGTTGTTGTAGCGGTAGACGTTGAACTTAACACCGGCCATGGGCGCGTTATTCAGTTCATCCACCTTATACAGGTCGATCCAGCCGGGGTTCGGGGTGTTTTCAGCCTCAATGACCGGCCAGTCAGTAACTTCCTGATTGCCCGTAGCGGGGAAGGTGACGGTCGTTGAGAACAGAGGAGTCTTGCTGTAGATGGAAGCGTCTCCGTCCGGCTGAAGCTCCTGAATTGCGTATGTACCGTAAGTCAGGTTGTTCAGTCCCGCTTCTCCCTGGGCGTTCGTAACAATCGTCCATGTCTGGGTATAACCCGTCTTATCAAAGTCGAGGCCAGAAGTGCGTGTTACGGTAAACTTAATGCCCGCAATAGGAGCTTTGGTTATCTTATCGACTTTCTTGATTTTTAGATTATACTTGAGGGTTTTATTCGGAGCGGAGAATGTGACCTTGCGATCCGTATCACTATCGGTAATGGTTACTTGCTGGTAGGCAGCAGCGCTGGTGGTATCAACAAAATAACCAGGTGCGCCCGCTGTCTCGTGAATCCAGTAGGTACCGCTCTCTATATTCGACCATACAGCATTACCGGTTGCGCCAGTTGTAAGCTCTGGTGTTGTTTCTCCATATATAGATGTTGCTCTTGCTGATTTTTGTTCGTTCAGCAACTCGAACTTGGCGCCTGCGATGACTTCGCTCTCGTTATCTGAACGAACCTTTTTAACACCTACAGAGCCAAAGATTGGTGTATTTGTTGCGTCCAGCTTGTACAATACGTTCTGTCCATCGGTTGTGATAGAGACTGTCGTCAGCACGCCCGCGTTCTGGTAGCCATCGGGGGCGGTGATTTCAACAACGTCATACGTGCCGTACGGGACGTCCTTCCACGGGCTGG
>CAZUXV010000097.1:0-10520 GCA_964624445.1 uncultured Oscillospiraceae bacterium
AAGACGGCAGCGAGGTTGTGCGGGGAACCTATGACGACCTGTGGTTCCTTGACAGGATTCCCAGACTGAGGTACCTGAATATCGCAGCGGCGGACCTCGAAAACCTGCCGAATCTGCCGACCTCAACGCTGAACACTGTCCGGATCATGGGCTGCCATATCCCGGACCTCAACTGGCTTGAGGGATCAAAGATTTACTCCTTTACCATGTGGGATGTGCAGGACGGCCTGGATTTTTCCCCGCTGACAACCTGTGAACAGCTGCAGGACCTGGACATCGCGTTCGGCGACACGACCAGTACAAACCTGACCGGCCTGGCCCCGAAAAGACTGATGAATCTCTGGCTGACGGCCGGGGCGTACCTGAACCGGATCAGCCTCGATTCGCTGGCGGCCTGCTCAAACCTGGATGACGTGCACCTGGACAATCTGCCGATCACAAACCTGAATTTTCTGGAGGAGAAAAAATATGTGCACCGGCTGGAAGTCCGGAATTCAGACACCCTGAATGATATTTCCGCCCTTGCTTCCATGCCGGACCTGCGGGAACTGAACCTGGGCGGGTGCCGCCAGATCAGCAGTTTCCAGGCGCTGACGGACAATACAAAACTCCAGTCCTTCCATTTTGACCAGGCCTGGGGCAATGATCTGAAAGATGCGTCTTTCCTTGAAAACAAAAAGAACCTGTACTGCGTTCAGCTCTATGGCTGCAGAATCCAGAACCTGGATTTCCTGAAACAGATCGAAAACAAGCGCGACCTGGACCTGTCGGTACACGGGGAGGTACGCGACTGGTCGGCCCTGGAAGAGGTTCAGGGTTTCTCCAGGCTGAGCCTGAACGTCAGCCGCGAAAGTCTGGAGACGATCCTTCCGTATCTGGAAGGGAAGAATATCAGCTGCCTGCAGCTGGAATGGATGGATGACATTGACCTGAGCCGGGTGCCGTCCAGGACGGAGGAACTGCAGATCAGCGGCAGCAACCTGACGGACCTGAGCGGCCTGCCGAACCTGAATCTGAGGAAGCTGATCCTGTACGATATGCAGGAGCTTACTTCCCTGAACGGCATTGAAGTGCTGAAGGATAACCGGAACTTCAGGAACCTGGAGATCACCGGCTGCCCGCGACTGACGGACTGGAGCGCGCTGGACGGGATGACGTTCAACGAAGTATCGCTGGTCGGTACTTATACCATGCCGGATCTGGGCAACATCAAACCTTCCACCCTGCGGCTGGACAGCCTGACCTGGCTGGAAGACCTGAGCTGCCTGGACGCGCTGGATGCGGGCAGACAATATAACCTCGACCTGCTGGGTCTGGACCTGGTAACGGACCTGTCACCGGTGAAACGGCTGAAGGGATACGACCTGCGGGTTTCGCCCCTGCTGAAGGAACAGGCGGAATCCCTGGTGGAAGAAGGACTGTTCCGGCATGTTGAGATCGTCTATCCCGACAGCTGGTGGAACGTATGGCAGGGCGACGTACAGCTAAAAAGCCTCGAGGAGCTGGATACCCTGCCCCTGGCTGCACTCCGGCAGGTAAGGGATCTCAAACTGGCCGGCGATCAGGTCATCAACCGGGATGATTATGATCTGTGGAACAGATGGGACGACGACGGCCGGTATTATGTGCTGTATGACAGGAATAACGATGAGGAATACCGTGTCGAGACCGGGACGATGACCGACCTGAGCCGGCTGAGCCGGCTGACAGGCCTGGTCTCGCTGGAGATCATCGAGCAGCCGCTGACGAGCCTGGAAGGCATCGACGGGATGACGGAACTGGAAGAACTGAGACTGTACGACTGCCGGCAGCTGGAGGATATCTCCCCGGCCTTTGCGCTGGAGCTGATCCGGCAGCTGGAACTGGATACGGTGCCCGCCTCGTCCATCCAGGGCATCCAGAACCTGGCGAACCTGCAGAAACTGTGCCTGCATAATACGCATGTTTCGGACATCTCACCGCTGGCCGGATGTGACCTGACGGAGGCTTACCGCAGCGGCGGGCTCAGCCTGGATATCAAAAACGAGGAAGAATACATGGTGGCGGACTGCACGCCGCTGGAAAGTATTGAAAAGTTTGATTATGTTCCGCTGAATGAGGGGGATGTGTACGACTGGCTGCCGCACATGCAGAACGCGGAGGTCAGCAGCCTGTGCATCGACAATATCCACACCGACCGGACGACCGATCTGACCCTGCTGGGCAGCGTAAAGGCAAAGAGCCTGCGGATTGACAGCTTTGACTATCTGTCCAGCCTGCACGGACTGGAGGACCTGATCGCCTCCGGAACGCTCGAAGAGCTGGAGATCCTCGGCTGTCCCAGGCTGACGGACTGGAGCGCGCTGGAAAGCGGATACCTGCCGAAACTGTGGCTGTATACCACCTTCGACATTCCGGACATGAGCCGCATGGACATCGGAACGCTGCGGCTGGAGCAACTGAACTGGCTGAAGGACCTGAAACAGCTGGAGACCATCGGCCAGGAACGGGAAATCAACATTGAGCTGGTAGACCTGGCCAACCTGAAGGACCTGAGCAGCCTGAAGAAAATCAGGGGCAACCGGCTGGCCGTGACCGAAGACCTGCTGAAGCAAGCCCGGAACATCGCGGCCGGCGGCAGCTTCCGGTCCAGCGAGATCGCGGACGGGGACGGCTGGGGCGCCAGCAACGACCAGTTCCAGCTGGTCAGCCTGGAAGAAATCGAGACCCTTCCGGAAAGCGTGCTCTCCCATGTGACCGAAGCATACCTTGTCGGAGACCGGCTGATCGACCGGAACTGGTACTGGACGGAATGGGACTGGGATCACGACCAGCCGATGAGAAGGATGTATGACAGGGAAAAGGACGAATGGAGCCTGCCGGACTTCGGCACGATGCCGGACCTGACCTGCCTGGCCAAGCTGACCGGGCTGAAGACGCTGGAAATCGAAATGGCCGGAATTACTTCGCTGGCCGGCCTTGAGAACATGCCAGACCTGGAGCAACTGCATATCCGATGCGCGCCGAACCTGACCGACGTGAGCGTTGTCTGGGAACTGAAGAACCTGCAAAGCATCGAATTCAACATGACCGCCCTGGACTCCATCGACGGGGTTGAGAACCTGAAAATGCTGAGAGACTTCGGCGTATACGGATCGGGACTGAAGGACATCTCCGTTCTGAAAAAATGTGATTTCAGCTACGCCTATCAGAACGGCGGGCTGAACATCGACCTGTCGATCGACAATGAGGCAGACGCGTCGCCTCTGGAAACGATCAAAAAGTTCAACTGGATCAACATTGGCGGGAACGAGCAGATCGATCAGTGGCTGCCGCATGTGCGGAACGCTGAAGCGCAGAATATGCAACTGAGGGATTACAGCGGGACGCTGAACCTGGGGGAGCTGCCCAAGATCACGGAAAGGCTGGAACTGCACAATATCCCCGACCAGACGGACCTGAGCGGTCTGAAGGGGCCGGGTCCGCATACGCTACAGCTGGACAACCTGCCGATGTTGACAAGCCTGAACGGGATCCGGGAACTGATCGGCGAAGGCGGAATCCGGGAAATCCGGATCGGCGGCTGTCCGCGGCTGACGGACTGGAGCGCCGTCGAAGGCACGGATCTGGAGAAGATCGTGGTCTACGGCGACCTGGTATTTGTGCCGGAAAGCCTGCAGGATAAGGCGGAGCGGACAAACGGCGACGATGAATGGTGGTCAAATAACGCGCAGTTTATACTGACGAGCCTGGACGAGCTGGATGAGCTTCCGGAGGAGGCGCTTGGAAGCATCCGGCGGCTGTGGCTGGCCGGGAACGGCATCTATGACTGGGACAGCTACGGGACCTGGTGGTACGAGGAAAACGGGGAACAGGTGGTGCAGCTGAACCGGTACGATTCGGACGAACACCATGTGGAGCATATGGGCACCATGACCGACCTGACCCGGCTTTCAAAACTGACCGGGCTGGAAGAGCTTTACCTGGACCTGCAGGGACTGACCTCGCTGGACGGCCTGGAAAACCTGACAAACCTGGAGGAGTTATGGCTCCGGACGGTTCCGAACCTGAAGGATATCTCCGCAATCGGAAACCTGCCGAATCTGAGGCGGCTGCAGCTGCAGCTGAACAACGGCGAAAGAATGGAGAACCTGGATATACTCCGGACAATGAAAAACCTGGAAAGCATCCGAATTTACGACAACGTCGCGGATATTTCCGCGCTGGCGGAATGTGACTTCAGCCACGCCTATGAAAACGGCGGCCTGGATATGTATCTGTCCACGGAATGGGAGACAGACCTGACGCCGCTGGAGAGCATCCGCGAGATCAGTTCCTTCCAGCTGGACTGGGACAAACCCGGAAGATATTCATCCTATTTGCAGAACGCGGTCATCCATACCATTGACGTCAACGGAACGCCGGACCTGGGCCTGGATATCCTGCCGAAGGTGACGGACCGGTTGAGCCTGCATAATCTTCGGAACATCAAGGACCTGACCGGGCTTAAAGCCCCCGGGCCTCATACGCTCCAGCTGGACGACCTGCCGGACCTGGTAAGCCTGGACGGAATCCGGGATATGATCGGAGAAGGCGGGATCCGGGAGATCCAAATCGGCGGCTGCCCGCGGATCGCGGACTGGAGCGCGCTGGAGGGAACGGACCTGGAGAAGATCAGGGTCTGCGGCGAGAAGGTGTATGTGCCGGAAAGCCTGCAGGACAAGGTGGAACGGATCGAAAGCTGGGACGGATGGTGGACGAGCGACGACGAGATCATGTTCCAGGTGACAAGCTCGGAAGACCTGATGAGCCTTCCGGAAGCAGCCCGTCAGGCGGTGACTGACCTGTTTATCGCCGGCGGAGACTTCTATAAACCACAGGGAAGCTGGATTGAAGACCGCGGCGCAAATAATACTTTTGTGGTCAATGATAACGACGGCGAAGGGCAGCGGTTCAGGATGGGGAAGGCCATGGACCTGAGTTTCCTGAGCGGACTGAGCGGACTGACCAACCTGACGCTGGCCGCGGAACCGATCACGGACCTGGAGGCCCTGCGCCCGCTGACCCGGCTGATGAAACTGAACGTTTCCCACTGCACCAAGCTGAAGGATATCTCCGCCATTGCGGACATGCCGGAACTGGAAGAACTCCAGCTGAACAATACCGCCGTGACCAGCCTGGAGCCGCTCCGGGGGCATACGAAGATCATGAGGCTGGACCTGAACGGCCTGAGAATCACGGACCTGGATATCCTGGGCGAACTTGACTACGCCTGGGCGGAAGAGCACGGCGGCATGAACCTCAGCCTGAGCGATGAAAGGATCAAGGATTTCTCCTTTATGTCCGCCATCCCGAAATTCAGCTGGCTGGGGATTGCCAACCTGAAGCCGGCGCTGTGGATGGACGCGGTCAGCAGCGCGCAGATCCGGTCGATCTACTGCAGCGCCTTCACCCAGGACCAGCTGGTGCAGTTCCTCGAGCAGCATCCGGAACTGGAACAGCTGCATATTCAGGACTGTAAACAGGTGAAAGACGTGTCCATGCTGGACAGCATGCCGAACCTGGAATATGTGTTCCTGTCGGATAAGATGAAAAAGACGATGGAGGGAACGGAACACAGGTTTGAGATCAGGTGATCTTTTCATTGACAATCTTTGCGGATGGGGCTAAATTGGTCTCATCCGTTTTTATGAATTGGAAGGAGAGGGCTCTCTTTGAAGCACTGGTGGAAATATATCAAGCCATACAAGGCCTGGTTCATTCTCGGCCCGCTGTGCATGATCGTGGAGGTTATCGGCGAGGTGCTGATGCCCATGCTGCTGGCCGGCGTAATCAACGCCGGAAACGCGGGTACGCTGACGGTGGGCTCCAGCATCGGGACGGCGGGACTGATGATCCTGACCGCCCTGTTCATGATGGCCGGCGGGATCGGCGGCGCCTATTTCAGCTCAAAGGCGAGCATTGCCTTTGCCGGGGATATCCGCAATGATCTGTATACGAAGATCCAGAGTTTCTCTTTCGGCAATATTGACCGGTTTTCCACCGGTTCGCTGGTGACCCGGGTAACCAATGACGTGACCCAGATGCAGAATTTTGTGGCCATGATCATGCGCATGGCGCTGCGGGCGCCGGGCATGATGATCGGCGGCCTGATCATGGCGATCCGGCTGCGGTCGGACCTGGCCATGACCTTCCTGATCAGCATCCCGGTGCTGCTGGTATTCGTCGGCAGCAATATCCTGACCGCCTTTCCCCGGTTCAAGAACGTTCAGTCGAAAGTGGACGGCCTGAACTCCACCGTGCAGGAGAACATCACCAACGTACGGGTAGTGAAATCCTTTGTGCGGGAAGAGGACGAAAACAAAAAGTTCCACAAGGCCAACGGCGACCTGAAGAACGCCCAGCTCCGGGCGATGCGGATCGTGATCCAGATGCAGCCGGTGACGACCCTGATTATGTATATCACGGTGATTGCCGTCGCCTGGCAGGGGCATACCCTGGTGCTCGGGAAGGAAATGGCCGTAGGCGACCTTTCCGCGTTTGTGAACTATGTAATCCAGATCCTGTCCTCCCTGATTATGGTCACCTTCCTGTTCATGATGTCCTCCCGGGCCATGGCCAGCGCCAAGCGCATTCGGGAAGTGCTGGAAGAGGATCCGGACCTGAACGATGACAACGCCGCGCAGAAGGACCTGACCGTGAAGGAAGGCCGGGTGGAATTCCGCCATGTTTCCTTCCGCTATTACAAGCACAGCGAGGACAGCGTGCTGGACGACATCAGCCTGAGTATTGAGCCGGGCAGCACGGTGGGCATTATCGGTTCCACAGGCTGCGGCAAGAGCACGCTGGTGAGCATGATCCCGCGGCTGTACGACCCGGATGAGGGCGAGATCCTGGTGGACGGGGTCAATGTCAAAGACTACAGCCTGTATCATCTGCGCGAGGGCGTAGGCATGGTGCTGCAGAAGAACGTGCTGTTTTCCGGCACAATCGCGGAAAACCTGCGCTGGGGCGACGAGGACGCCACGGACGAAGAGATGATCGCCGCGGCGACTTCCTCCCAGGCGGACAAGTTTGTTTCCACCTTCCTGAAGGGTTACGACTCCGAACTGGACAAGGGCGGGAACAACCTTTCCGGCGGCCAGAAGCAGCGGTTGTGTATTGCTCGGGCACTGCTGAAAAAACCGAAGATTCTGATCCTGGACGATTCCACCTCCGCCGTGGATACGGCGACGGAGGCGCAGATCCGCCACGCCTTCACCCATGAACTGGCGGGCAGCACGAAGATCATCATCGCCCAGCGGATCGCCTCCGTGATGGACGCGGACCGGATCATTGTGATGAACGAAGGAAAGATCACCGGCGTGGGCACCCACGACGAGCTGCTGGAATCCAACACGGAATACCGTGAGATTGCCGAGAGCCAGCTCGGGAAGAAGGGGGCGTAAGCAATGGCCAGATCGCTTGAACGTCTCAGAACGCAGTACGCCGCCAAACCCGGGGACATGATGAAACGGGGAGGACCCGGTGGAGGCCCGCCCGGCCGCGGCATGACCGGCAAGCCCAAGAACGCCCGGATGACGATCAAGAGGCTGCTGGGCTATGTCGGCAAATACTGGTATAAACTGGTGCTGGTCCTGCTGTGTATGCTGCTGACCACGGTCACAAGCCTGTGCGGCGGATACCTGATGGCGCCGATTGTGGATCACCTGGCACTGGCGGTCAACCCGGACACAGTCATCACGATGAGTCCGTTTGAGAAAATCGCTGACGGCATCCTGAACCGGATTACCGCGGGGGAAACCGTGCAGAACTGGATTGCTTCCGGCACGATCCAGGCGGTGTCAGCCTATGTGGCGGTTGCTCTGCTCGTGCTGGCGGTGATCTACCTGGTCGGCGTTGTGACCACTTACCTGCAGGCGCGGCTGATGATGTCCGTTTCCCTGAAGGTGATTGAAAACATCCGCAACGACCTGTTTGAGAAAATGCAGACCCTGCCGGTGCGCTATTACGACAGCCATCCGACGGGCGAACTGATGAGCCGGTATACCAACGATATCGACAACATCGACGTGATGATCAACAACTCCCTGGTCGGGCTGGTTTCCGGCCTGATTTCCCTGGTCGGAACCTTCATCTTTATGGTTACCACCAGCTGGGTGCTGACCCTGGTCACCATCGCGTTTATCCCGGTGTTCCTGTTCGGCGGCATGATGATCGCCAAGCGCAGCGCGAAGTATTACGCGGCGCAGCAGGCTGCCCTGGGCGCGGTGAACGGCTATATTGAAGAGACCGTGACGGGGCAGAAGGTCATCAAGGTCTTCAACCACGAGAGCGACTGCGTGGAAGAATTCAGCCTGCTGAACGGCGACCTGAAGGACAAACAGTTCGGCGCCCAGTTCTGGGGCGGAATCATGTGGCCTGTGATGGGCAACGTGAGCCAGGTGACCTTCGCGGTGACCATCGGTGTGGGCGGCATCCTGATGTGCACGGGCGGATTTACCCCCGGTGCGCTGACGGTATTCGCCGGATACAGCCGGCAGTTCGCGATGCCGATCAACAACATGAGCCAGCAGGCGACCACGATCCTGGCGGCCCTGGCTGGTGCGGAGCGCGTGTTTGCCGTAATGGACGCGGATCCCGAGGTTCCGGACCTGGAGACCGCGGAAGCGACGGAAATTCGCGGCGACGTGGTGGTGGAGCACGTGACCTTCGGCTATGTGCCGGAGAAGACCGTGCTGAAGGACATCACCCTGTATGCCCATCCGGGCCAGAAGATCGCCTTCGTCGGATCCACCGGCGCCGGCAAAACCACGGTGACGAACCTGCTGAACCGCTTCTACGACATCGAAGAGGGCAGCATCACCATCGACGGGAAAGACATTAAGGAATATCCGCGGGACTGGCTGCGGAAGAACATCGCCATGGTGCTGCAGGACACCCACCTGTTTACCGGCACCGTGCGGGAGAACATCCGCTACGGCCGGCTGGACGCCACGGACGAAGAGGTGGAGGCGGCTGCAAAACTCGCCAGCGCCCACAGCTTCATCATGCGGCTGGAGCATGGCTATGACACGATGCTGGAAGGCGACGGCGCGAACCTGAGCCAGGGCCAGCGGCAGCTGCTGAACATCGCCCGGGCGGCAATCAGCAACGCGCCGATCCTGGTGCTGGACGAAGCCACCAGCAGCGTCGATACCCGTACAGAACGGCATATCGAGCACGGCATGGACCGGCTGATGAAAAACCGGACTACCTTTGTGATCGCCCACCGGCTGAGCACGGTCCGAAACGCGAACGCGATCATGGTGCTGGAAAAGGGCGAGATTATCGAGCGCGGCACCCACGACGATCTGCTCGAAATGAAGGGCCGGTATTACGAGCTGTATACTGGAAAGAAAGAACTGGATTAATCTTCACCAGGTTAGCTCCCTGCAAAAGCAGGGGGCTTTTTTGCGCTTGATTCACGCAAAATGTTATAATTTAGCAACAAAAAACAAATACATTTGCAAAATATGTTTGACAGATATTGGAAAGAATTGTATTATAAAGTGAATACATATAAATATATATGTCCATACCCATACGGGAGATCAAAAGCATACCTGGAGGGAAAACCGATGAAAAACACCTTGAAAAGACTGGTAGCGATCCTGTGCGCGATGATGATGTTCATCTGCGAGATACCGGTTACCGCCTTGTCGGATGACGCAAGAGAACCGGAGAAGCTTCTTGTCGGGGAAAGCACAGAGTTCCAGATCATGCCTGGTGAAAGGCATGCCATACGCATTGATGAATGGGAAGGTGTATTCCGGGTTGCTGTACGCCCCCGCATCGCATTTAATCTGGAGATAATGGATGAAGCGGATGGAACCGTCCAGTATTTCACCGGTCCGGGGAATGAACTATTCGCAATAGATGTCGAGAGCCATGAAGGCCATACATGGCTGATAACCCTCTATGCCGTAAAAGAAACATCCAAGGGCTATTTCTGGATCCGGACCGGAATACCGGAGAATCTGGATCTGTCGGATTGGGTATTTGAGGAAGAAAAAACTACGAAAGCAGAGCCCGAAGTGCCCTCCGAGGAGAAATCCGTAATAGTTCTGTATGATGATTCTTCAAATACTCAGACGGATAAGACTGAGGAAGCAGCGCTTGAAAAACTTATAGGAACTCCTGCAGAGGAAGCCGCTGATCCTCAGGAAGCACAACCCGATGAACCACAGGGCGAAGAACCCACGGAAACACAAGATGAAGTACCTGCGGAAACTCAGGACGAAGTGCCGGAGGAAGCCCAGAGAGAAGAACCTGAAGAAATACAAGATAAAGAACCTGCGGGGACTCAGGACGAAGTGCCGGAGGAACCTCAGGACGAAGAGTCGGAAGAAGTTCAAGATAAAGAACCTGCGGAGACTCGGGACGAAGTGCCGGAGGAAGCCCAGGGAGAAGACTCCGAAGAAATACAAGATAAAGAACCTGCGGAGACTCAGGACGAAGTGCCGGAGGAACCTCAGGACGAAGAGTCGGAAGAAGTTCAA
>CAZUXV010000098.1:0-10456 GCA_964624445.1 uncultured Oscillospiraceae bacterium
CACATCGTTCTCTTCGATGGTGGCAGACAGCTGTACTTCCTTGATATCGACAACACGCTGATTTTTCCGGTTCTCGCGTTCCCGCTTTGCCTGTTCATAGCGGTATTTGTCATAATCGAGCAGTTTGCATACCGGCGGAACGGCAGAAGGCTGGATCTTTGCCAGGTCATATCCCCGTTCCTCGGCAAGCTGCAGAGCCTGCTGCGTACTCATGACGCCGAGCTGTTCACCGTTCTCATCGATCAGGCGAACTTCCCTGTCGCGGATTTCCTCATTGATCATCAGTTCGGTTGCGATGTCCATGCACCTCCAAATAAAATGAGCGGCGGGCATTGACCCGCTGCTCAGAACAAACTGTTTCCGTTCGGAAAAGTGCCTTTACCCGGCAGCATGAACCGCACAAGGTGAGAGACGGGCAAGCCTCTGCTTTTGAACAGAACGCATATTACCATACTCACCGGAGCCTGTCAAGCCGGAAATTCATATTCTTTCCGCTTTTTCCGAAAGTTATCCGGTACGCGGAAGGGAGACGCGGCATTTTCGGCGAATAGTATATCATCTGTTTTGAAGTATAATGTTAGGAGGAGATCCTCATGGGTGTGTTTTCAAAGTATCTCCGGTTCCGTGAAGCCGGGGAGGAAGCCAACGTCAACAATGTACAGGAATACGGCCAGCCTGTCCGTTCCCTGTTCACAACCTCGAAAGTTTTCACCCTGCACAAGAAAACGGATATCACCGACGACCGGGAAAACGTCGTCTACCGTTCCTGGACGAAGTTCCCCTCCCTGCACGATAAAACCGACGTTACAGACGCCGAAGGAAACCAGGTCGCCCATATTGAGCGAAAGCTTCTGACCCTGCATGAGCGCCATTTTATCATCATGGCCGACGGAACATCCTTCCAGCTTTCCAACGAACTCTGGCATATCATCAAAGACATCTCGAACATCGAAGGACTCGGCTGGGTCCTGCGCGGCAACATTGCCGCCCTGAACTTCCAGCTCTGGGACGAGCATGACCAGATTATCGCCGTAATCAGCCAGAAGTTCCTCTCCCTGCATGACAAATACTGTGTGGATATCTACCAGGCTGATAAAGAGCAGACCGTCGTCGCGATCCTGGTGACACTTCAGCACATGATCAAGGACCGTGAAACAAGCGCTTCTTCCTCTTCCTTCAACTTCTCCTCCGGAAACAGTAACTGAGCTTCCGCTGATTGAATCAAAAAACATCTCCGGCCTCAGGGCCGGAGATGTTTTTATATGCGTTCAATACTTACAGCGAGTTGACAAGGTCAAACAGCGGCCGGTTGAAGTACCGTTCCTGTTTCAGCGCCTTGTCGATCGGCATGTAGAAAACCTTGCCCTTCTTCATCCCGATCACCTGGTTTGAGATGCCGTCCCGCAGCAGCCGTACTGCCAGATTGCCGGCTTCGAATGCAAACGCGCTGTCCCGGGCGGTTGGCTCCGCTCCGCGCTGAACGTATCCGATCACATTCGCCCTCGCTTCCACCATGCCGCACATCCGTTTCATCACGGAGGCAAACCGGACTGCCGACATGGGTTCGTCCGGATAGCAGGGTTTCCCGCGGGAGGTCAGGAAGGTGAACAGGTCGAACGGCGCCATAGCTTCCCAGCACCCTTCGGCCACGACAATAGTGGCACGCGTATTGCCCCTGTCAAGCTGCCGCTGCAGCTGCCTGGCCACTCCTTCCACCGTCCACGGCACCTCAGGAACCACAACGATTTCGCTGCCCGTTGACACTGCAGCCGTCAGAGCGATATCGCCGCAGTGCCGTCCCATCACTTCAACCACCGCAGGCCGGTCGTGGCTCCGGGAAGTGGCCCGGATCTTCCGGATAGCTTCGACGCAGACGTTCACCGCCGTATCGTAACCCAGAGAGATTTCCGTATACGGCAGATCGTTATCGATGGTTCCCGGGATGCCGATGCAGGGAACGCCGAGTTCACACAGTGCCTGAGCGCCTCGGAAGCTTCCGTCGCCGCCGATGACGACAAGGCCGTCGATCTGCATGCTCTTAAGCGTTTTAACAGCCTTTTCCTGGAATTTCTTCTCTTTGAATTCCAGGCAGCGGGCCGTCCGGAGGTAGGTGCCCGGTTCGTCGGCGATATCCAGAACCAGTTCAAGCGTCAGTTCCTGCATATCGTCCTTCAGGTTGGCGCTCTTACGGAGCAGACCGTTGTATCCGCGTTTCACGCCGATCAGCGGAATTCCGTACATTGCCGCGCTTCTCGCAACGCTCATCACGGCAGCGTTCATGCCCGGGCTGTCACCGCCGCTTGTAAGTACGCCGATCTTTCTCATGGCTGGTCCGATACTCCTTTTCCATTTTTACCCGGAAAATTACCGGTCATTTTCTTTCGTAATCATATCATAAATCGATCAAAGAAAAAAGATTTTGCGGAAAGTTTTCGTTTTTTACTTTCGTTAAATAGTTGTAATACTTTCTTTACATCCCGAGCGTGCTCTGATATGCTTTGGATGAACCGTCTGAATCACCACTGTACCTGGAATGTATTCCGGAAGGAGATCTGCATGTACTCTCGTAAACCGCTGGCAAGAACACTGTTATCCGTCTGCCTGTCTGTATGGATCGGCTTCCTGTCTGTCCTTCCGGCCTTTGCTTATGAGTCCACCACCCTCTACAACGGTTCCAAAGGCGACGATGTCCGTGAACTTCAGCAGGCGCTGATTGACCTGGGTTACCTGAAAGAGACCGCCGACGGAATCTTCGGCAACAAAACCGAAATCGCCGTCCGAAAATTCCAGAAAGCCAACAATCTGTCCGTGGACGGCCTGGCCGGCCTGACCACCCGTGAGCTGATCCTCAAAAAGGCCCAGTCCAAAAAAAGCTCTTCTGCCGCGACGGCGGCCCCCGCCACAGAAACTCCAGCAACACCGGCTCCGGACACTTCCGCCCGGACAGTCAGCAGCGAACCCGTTTCAACCGCAAAATCGGCTTCCGCTTCTTCCGGCGGCCAGGAAACTTCCTCTCTGTTTGGTTCCTATGCCGTCATCAGTTACGGCAGCAAAGGCGACCGTGTCAAATCCCTGCAGCAGGCGCTGATCACTCTCGGCTATCTCACAGGCACGCCGGACGGGATTTTCGGCAGCAAAACACGCACCGCGGTAAAAGCATTCCAGCGAAGTAAAAAGCTGACCGCCGACGGCGTTGCGGGCAAAAAAACGCTGACTGCGATCCAGTCTTCTCTTGCCGGAGGCGGTTCATCCGGAAGCGATTCTTCTGTCCAGGCATCTTCATCCTCAGCTTCGCCGGCCTCCAATCCGACCCCGGTCCCGGATGACGGCGACCTGAATCCCAAAATCTCCGCACCTTCAGGCGTACAGCTGCTGCACTGGTACAACGATGTCAAGCCTTCCCTTTCAGGCGGTCAGCAGCTCCTTGTCTTTGATCCCGCTTCCGGCCTTTCCTGGACACTGCGGGTCATGTCCAGGGGACGCCACTGCGATGCAGAACCGCTGACTGCACAGGATACGCGGACAATGGTCGCGGCCTTCGGCGGTGTAAACACCTGGAATCAGAAAGCGGTGTACGTTAAACTGCCTGATGGCCGCTGGTCTCTGGCTTCCACCCATGACATGCCCCACGATACCGGTTCGATCAAAAACAACAATTTCAACGGGCATCTCTGCGTACATTTCCTGCGTGATATGGATGAAACGAAACAGTATGATCCCAAATACGGCGTTGCCAATCAGGAGACCATCCGGGCAAAATGGAAACAGATGACCGGAGAAGAAATTCCTTAAAAGAAATTGTTTATGATTGTCAGGGATTAATCCTTGACAATCTTTTTTTGTGATGTATAATAGGCTGGTGTCAGGGATTAACCCTTGACGCCGGAGGAAAGGTCGTTATGGAGCGGGAAGATCTGAAAAAAAAGGTGGATCTGGCTTTTCTGTCCGCTTTCTATGGCGGTATGCTGACGGATCACCAGCGCCGTATACTCTCCCTCCACTGTGAAGAAGATCTTTCCCTGGGCGAGATTGCTGAGGAAGTCGGTATCTCCCGCCAGGCGGCGCATGAAACCCTTACCCGCGCAGCTGCGAAGCTGACGGAAATGGAAGCCGTGCTTGGCGTTGCCGGGCGTTTTCGCCGGATGGAATCCGGACTGGAAGACGCGCTTTCTTTGCTCCGCAGCAGGGATTATATCCGGGCGGAAAATGTACTGACTGAACTGCTGAACGAGGAAACGGAGGACCCCCATGGCATTTGAAGGCTTGAGTGAAAAGCTTCAGAACGCGCTGAAAAAAATGACAGGGCGCGGCAGGCTGACCGAGCAGGCTGTGAAAGACGGCATGCGCGAAGTACGCATGGCGCTGCTTGAAGCGGACGTCAACTACGCCGTTGCCAAGGATTTCATCCGCAAGGTTACGGACCGCTGTGTCGGTTCAGACGTACTTTCCTCCCTCACGCCCAGCCAGCAGGTTATCAAGATCGTCAACGAGGAAATGACCGAGCTGATGGGCAGCACCAACGCCCGGCTCAACTGGTCCTCTTCCGTGCCGACCGTGTTCATGCTCTGCGGCCTTCAGGGCGCCGGTAAAACCACCATGTGTGCCAAGCTGGCCGGTTATCTGACCAAGCAGGGAAAAAAGCCCATGCTTGCAGCCTGCGATATCTACCGCCCCGCTGCCATCAAACAGCTGCAGGTCGTCGGCCAGCAGGTCAATGTCCCCGTCTTTGAAAAAGGGACCCAGGACCCGGTCAAAACCGCAAAGGAAGCGATCGAATATGCCCGTTATTACCAGCGGGATGTCCTGATCATCGATACTGCCGGCCGCCTGCACATCGATGAGGAGCTTATGGACGAGCTGCTTCGGATCAAGGCTGCTGTTGCTCCCTCTGAAATCCTGCTGACCGTGGATGCCATGACCGGCCAGGACGCCGTCAATGTGGCCAAGGCTTTTGATGAAAAGCTGGATGTAACCGGCGTGATTCTGACCAAGCTCGACGGCGACACCCGCGGCGGTGCGGCCCTGTCCATCAAAGCCGTTACCGGCAAGCCGATCAAGTTCAGCGGTATCGGTGAAAAGCTCACCGATATCGAACCCTTCCATCCGGACCGGATGGCAAGCCGTATTCTCGGCATGGGCGATGTGCTCACCCTGATCGACAAAGCCGCCGAGGCTTTTGACCAGCAGGACGCCGAAAAGTTTGCCCGGAAAGGCATGAGCAACAAGCTCACCCTGGAAGACTTCCTGGATCAGATGCAGAGTATGAAAAAGATGGGCGGCCTTCGCAGCATGATCAACATGCTGCCCGGCATGAGCGGCAAGGATATCGATGTGGATGACAACGCCATGAAGAAACCGGAGGCCATCATCCGCTCCATGACGCCGAAAGAGCGCCGCGACCCGTCCATCCTGAACGCCAGCCGCCGCAAGCGGATCGCCGCCGGTTCCGGCACGACGGTTCAGGATGTAAATACGCTCATTCGTCAGTTTGAGCAGGCTCAGCAGATGATGAAACAGATGATGGGGCGTAAAGGTAAGCACGGGATGCGCGGAATGCGTTTCCCGAACATGATGTGAGTGGACTCATATACCTTGCTATATGATTTCCATATATATTTCATTTATTTTTGAGGAGGAATATCCAAATGTCCGTTAAAATCCGTCTGAAGAGAATGGGAATGAAGAAAAAGCCTTTCTATCGCGTGGTAGTCGCTGATATCCGCAGCCCCCGTGACGGCCGCTTCATCGAAGAGATCGGTTACTACGATCCCATGACCCAGCCTGCTGAGATCAAAGTGAACAACGAACGCGCGAAGTACTGGCTCGGCGTTGGCGCACAGCCCACCGATACCGTCCGCATTCTGCTGAAGAAGTCCGGCGCTATCGAGGAAAAGTGAGCCTGAGATAAGAAAGGATGTACCCATGCAAGAACTTTTAACCTTTGTGGCACAGTCTCTGGTGGAGCATCCCGAACAGGTCAGCGTAACCGAAACCGAAGGACCTGAAGCAGTGATTCTGGAGCTCCATGTGGCTGAAGACGATATGGGCAAGGTTATCGGCAAGCAGGGCCGCATCGCCAAAGCGATCCGCGCTGTGATCAAAGCCGCCACGCTCAAGAACAGCAAGCCTGTTTTTGTTGAGATTCAATAAACTTTCAGCCTTTTCCGGCGGGATCCTTTTTACGGATTCCGCCGTGTTTTCACTGGAGGAATAACCGTGCCTTTGACTGATTATCTGATGATCGCCACCGTACTGAAACCCCAGGGCGTGCACGGAGAGTGCAAACTGCGTTCCTGGGCCGCGGATATTGAGCGCTTCCGCCGCTGGACGACCCTTTACCGGAAATCCGGAACCGGATTTGAGCCTGTGTCTGTTCGCGTCGCCCGGATTCGGGACGGCTTTGTTTACGCATATCTGAACGACAGTACCGATGCAGACCAGGCGGAATCCTTCCGCGGGACCGATCTGTATGTTGACAGGGCCCATGCCGCGCCCATGACCGATGACGCCGTGCTCATCGCTGACCTGGTCGGCTGTGAAGCGCTGGATGAACAAGGCACTCTGATCGGCACCCTTTCGGAAGTGCTCCAGCACGGCTCTGTGGATACCTGGGTCTTTCAGACAGACAGCGGCACTCTGATGGCCCCTGCGCTGAAAGCCGTCTTTCCGGTTGTGGATACGGAGAAAAAAACGGTCCTTGTTGTCCGGGAAAAACTGGAGGAGGTGTGCGTCCGTTCATGAGCGTACCTTTCCGCGTCAATATCCTGACAATCTTTCCGGAGATGTTCGAAGGTTTTTTCTCCTCAAGCATCCTCGGCCGGGCCCGGGAACAGGGACTACTGGAAATCCGCGTGACTGATATCCGTCCTTTCTCGACCTGTAAGCATCACAACACGGATGATTACCCTTTCGGCGGCGGCGCCGGCATGGTCATGATGGCCCAGCCTGTGATCGACGCCATGACCGCGGCACAGGCGGACTTTCCTTCCGCCCGCAGGATCTATCTGGGTCCCCGGGGCAAAAAGCTGACCACTTCACTCGCCCGCGAACTGGCCCGTGAAAAGGAACTGATCCTGCTCTGCGGCCATTACGAAGGCATTGATCAGCGTGCGCTGGATACCTGTGTCGATGAAGAAATCTCCGTAGGCGATTATATCCTTACCGGCGGTGAACCCGCCGCCATGGTGCTTGTGGACTGTGTTTCCCGGTTTATCCCGGGCGTCCTTGGCAGCGCGGAAAGCACAGAAGAGGAATCATTTTCCGACGGTTTGCTGGAATATCCCCAGTATACCCGCCCCCGCAATCTGAACGGCATGGAAGTGCCTGAAATCCTTCTGAACGGTGACCACGCGAAAATCCGTGACTGGCGGCGGAGAGAAAGCCTGAAAGCAACACTGCTTTTCAGGCCCGATCTGCTCGGAACCGCGCCGCTTGATCAGAAAGACCGTCAAATCCTGGAATCGATCCGAAAGGAGATGAACGATCCTTGTTCCTCAGAAAACTGACCGTTCTGCTTGTCCCGCTTGGCATGCTCCTGTTTTTGTGCCTGCTGACAGGACTTTTCCGCTCCATGGACGCTTACTTCGGCTCCCTGCTCCTGGGCGCTTTGCTCGGCGTGCTGCTTTCGCTTCTTCTCCCGCTTTCCGGGGCGACACGCCTGCGCGAGCCTTTCGCTTGGCTTCTGTGGATTCCCGCCGCGGTCATCCTGATGGTACTTTTATATCAGTATCTGGCTTTCCAGCAAATCGGCCGGGATTTACCGGTGCTTCGGCTGCTGGCAACAGGCGACTCACGGATCATTACTGTCGAAGCCGCCTTCGCCGCATATATGCTGTCTTTCTCCGTCCGTACCGGCAAAGGCATCTGAACCCTGTTTGTACCGGATCCGCCTCTTCGGGCGGATCCGTTTTTGTTTGTGCTTCCTTTGATCCGCCTTGTTCTGTCAGACATTTTTATGGTATAATTCATACATGAAAAAGACTTTTGTCCCATCCGGAGGTTCAGAATATGCAGACCATTATGCTCGACGGTTCCATGTATGATTCCGTGCGGGAGTTGCACCTTGCACTGAAAAAGATGCTCTCTTTGCCCGATTATTACGGTCTGAACGCGGACGCGCTCAACGACTGTCTCGGTGAAAAGAACGAACGTGTCAGTCTCTGGATTCTTCATCCCGGCGCGGATGAAGTCGCGTCTGCAATCGCCCGGATCTCCAGGGTCATTGAGGACAATGGCGGCGTCGTAAAGGAGTTAACATGAAGCTTCATCTGCTCGGTATAAACGGTCCTTTTCCGGAAAGCCGCGGGGCCACGTCCGGATATCTGCTGGAGTCCGGGGATACGCTTCTCCAGTTCGATCTGGGCAGCGGCGTCCTCGCGAACCTTACGGCCCTGACCGCTCCCGAATCCGTTTCAGCCCTTTTGATCTCTCACTGGCATTTTGACCATACTGCGGATGTCCCCGTGCTGATGTACCGTCTTCAGGCGCTGAACCGGGTACTGAAAATTCTCGGCCCGGCAGATCCCGATTCCGCTTTATACCGTCTTGTTTCTTCTGTCCCCTGTTTTGATTTCAAGGAGGTTTCACCCGGTCAGATGCTGTCTGTCGGTGCCTCCCGAATCCGTGTCTGCGCAGCCCGGCACCCTGTCCCGGCTGTAGGGTATACCGTTTCCGACGGCACTGTGACTTTCGGCTATACCGGAGATACAAATACACTCCCGTCACTCGCCGAAGACTATCGCAGTTGTGATCTCCTGCTTGCGGACGGACTTTTCAACCGGGACGCGTGGTCAGAAGGAAAGCCTCATCTGTCAGCCGAACTGGCCGCCCGGCTCGCCGCCGATACAGGCGCCGGAGCGCTCATCATAACGCACCTGAATCCGTTTATCCCACGCAGCCTCCTCCTGCAGGAAGCCCGCGCCGTTTATCCCGGTGTGCAGCTTGCTGAAGCCGGCGCCGTAATCGAATTATGACCCGGCGACAGCGGGGATGGTTTCTTCCGCCCGCAGCTGTTGCTTTGCTCGCGGGTATTTTTGCAGGCAGAAACACGGATCAGGCCGTTTATCCGTTCTGCGCCGTGATCATTGCTTTCTTAGCGGTCTTTCTGCTTCGTGGACGCCTGCGTTTTGCAGCCTGTATCGCTGCCACCCTCATCCTGGGCGTTTTTGCCGGCAGTCTCGCCTTTCATCCTGTGCTGCCGGAAGAAGGTGAATACTCCGTCAGCGGCATTATTTCCGATGAGGTGACAACCGGTTCTTTTGGTCAGTACAGGCTGTACCTTTCGGACGTATCGCTGAACGGTTATCCTTATACGGGTAAAGCTTACTGGACCTTCTACGCCGATGATGAACCGCCTGCAGGTCTTCTGCCCGGAAACACAGTCGTTTTCCGTGCCTCGCTTTATCATCCGGACGGAGTTGTAAACCCGGACGGACTGAATTTCAGGGAAAGCCTCCTCCAGCGCGGCGTAACAGTCGGCTTATACGGAAATGATGAGCTGATCGTCCGGAATGCGGATCGCTTTTCCTTCAGCGGAACGATCGCTTCTCTCCGTCACCGGATCGCAGAATCGCTTCAGGATACGCTCGGAGATGAAACCGGTGCCTATGCCTCTGCGCTTTTACTGGGCATGCGCTCCCTGATCCCGTCCGAAGACCGTCAGGCTTTCGCCAATGCTGGCATCGCGCATATTCTTTCGGTCAGCGGTTTTCATGTCGGAATCCTGATCGGGGCGCTGGCTGTGCTGTTCCGTTTGCTGCGTCTCCGTCAGGGGACCCGCGTCTTTTTGTACGCCGTCCTTCTGTTTGTCTACGCTTTACTGTGCGGCCTGAGCCAGCCGGTGATCCGTGCCTCGCTGCTGCTTCTCCTCACCGCAGAAGGGCGGCTCCTGAACCGACCGCGGTCCGGCATCCATATGCTCTGCGCTGTCCTGATACTGATGACGCTGCTTTCACCCGTACAGGTTACCTCGGCCTCCTTTCAGTTCACGTTCTGCGCCATGTTCGGACTGATCTGGTTTTCTCCGCTGGCCCGGCGCATTTCCGCACCGATTCGGCATCGGATTCCGAAGGCACTGGTCAATTCGTTCATACTCACCTTCGGCGTTCAGCTTGGCCTGCTCTTTCCGGAACTGATGTTTTTCCAGAGACTTCCGCTGCTGGTGTTCCTGGTCAATCTGCCGGCCACCCTGGTTTTCAGCATTCTGATCTCTTTTTTCTGGCTTGTGTTTCTGCTGCTGCCCGTTCCCGGCCTGCCACAGCTGCTTTCCGGACCGCTGTCCCTATTAACGGGTTCACTCCTCAATGCGGTACGCGCCCTCGGTTCACTCCCCGGGCTGACACTGTGGATCCATTCTCCGAATATGCTGACGGTGCTGGGCGTCATGCTCGTTTTCCTCGCCTGCTGTCTTTATCTTCGTCTTCACCGCAGGCTTCGTCCGGCTCTGTTTGCTGCCGGC
>CAZUXV010000099.1:0-10414 GCA_964624445.1 uncultured Oscillospiraceae bacterium
GAAGCTCCCAAAGAGATGGGAGGAAGCGCCCCATCAGTTGTTTGCTCATATGGCTCGGGAGCATAGGCAATGCTCTCCAGAACCATTTGTTCTTCTTCTCTTTGAAGTCTACGCCTGCGGAGGTCGCTGATTTCCTTCTGCCCGCGTTCGCTCTCCCGGAGCTCACGAACCGCATAATCGTCAATATACTGCTCGATTCCGCCGATAAGGCCTTCCGATATTCTCCTTTTCTTGATTTGTGTCAGATTATTCTACAATCGCCAGAATATCGCTCTGACGGACAATAATCAGTTCTTCACCGTCAACTTTGACTTCGGTGCCGGCATACTTGGAATAGATAACTTTTTCGCCTGCTTTCACATGCATCGTAATTTCTTTTCCGTCAACATTTCCCCCGGGGCCGACAGCGATAACGATCGCCATCTGGGGCTTTTCTTTAGCGGCACTGGTAAGAATCAGGCCGGATTTTGTGGTTTCTTCTGCTTCGCAGTTTTTGATGACAACACGGTCACCCAACGGCTTAACGGTCATGGATCATTTCCTCCTGTCGTTCTTTTGATTGCTTTTAGCACTCGATGCTTTTGAGTGCTAACAACCAGAAAGTAATATAATGCTTTTACGCTTTTCACGCAAGTGATCTGTTGGTTGTTATCATCTATTTTTCTCTGTTTTACTCTGCTATTCTTTCGTTTTCTTCCATTTACGCCGTTTTTTGTCGTTTTTGCTCTTGTAATCCTTATGTTACAATCCTCCTGACGTCTTTGATAAGGAGTTTTTCATGGATCAGATCACCGCAGCATTGTTTTCCTGGTACGACCGCTACGCGCGGATACTGCCGTGGCGAGGTTTTCATGATGCATATCGCACATGGGTCAGTGAATCCATGCTCCAGCAAACACGTGTCGAAACGGTCCTTTCCTATTATCCTCGCTTTCTGGAGCGGTTTCCCACCCTTTCTGCTTTGGCTGAATCCGATGAGGCAGACGTCCTCAAAGCCTGGGAAGGTTTGGGTTATTATTCACGGGCGCGGAATCTCTGGAAAGGTGCAAAACAGGTGATGGAGCAATATGGAGGTGTACTCCCCCGTGAACCGGAAAAGCTTCGGAACATCTGCGGAATCGGACCTTATTCTGCCGGAGCAATCGCCTCTATAGCGTATGATATACCTGTTCCGGCCGTAGACGGAAATGTGATCCGTGTAATCTCCCGTCTGTACGGTGTCCGGTCAGATGTCCTTGAAAATAAGACCCGTCATCATATTGAAGCGCTCGCTTCCGCTCTGGTACCCGCCGAACGGCCCGGTGATCATAATCAGGCTGTCATGGATCTGGGTGCAACGGTCTGTATTCCCGGTACACCGAATTGCCATCTGTGTCCTCTTTCCGCTTTTTGCGATGCTTTCAGGACCGGAGATGCAGCAGATCTTCCTGTTCTGCCCAAATCAAAGCCTCCCAAAGTCGTCATCTGGAATGTAATATTGATTCGTTCCTCCGGGCGTGTATTGATGCGGATGCGTTCTGAGCGCCTGCTGCAGGGCCTGTGGTGTTTTCCGATGATTGAGGGAGAATCCTCTCCGGAAGCACTTCGGGAACAGATCATCAAAAAGTTTCACCTTTCAGTCGGTACATTATCTGATGCGGGACCTGCACGTCACGTATTTACGCATCAGATCTGGCAGATGCATATATATGAAACAGACGCGGAAGATCTTGCTTCCGCGCCTGATGGATATGAATTTATTCCGGTCGGTCAGTTAAAGGACCTGCCGCTTCCTGTAGCAATGAGCGCCGCTGTAGCCGTTCTTACGCATACAGCATAAACGCTTTGTATGCTTTATAGGATTCATACAGATCTGCCTTGGAGATAATCTCCATCGGTGCATGCATGCTCAGCACTGCTACGCCGCTGTCAATGACTTCCATTCCATACAGCGCACAGATATAAGCGATTGTGCCGCCGCCTCCCAGATCTACGCGACCCAGTTCCGCTGTTTGCCAGCAAACTTTGTTATCGTCCATAATCCGGCGCAGTTTAGCCATAAACTCCGCATTCGCGTCATTGGATCCGCTCTTTCCGCGGCTTCCTGTAAATTTGTTGAAGCATACGCCCCTGCCAAGCCAGGCGGCGTTTTTCTTCTCAAATGCCGAGGCGTAGAGCGGGTCAAAGCCGGCACTCACATCGCAGGAAAGCATACGGCTGTTTCTTAATGCACGGCGCACGTTCAGCTCGCTGTAAACACCTTCCAGTTCCAGAATTTCCGCAACAGCATTTTCGAGATAGTTGCTGCGCATACCGGTAGCACCGACACTGCCGATTTCTTCTTTATCGACAAGCATTCCGCAGCAGGTATAGTCAGGAATGGTTTTCAGCTCAAGAATAGCCTTCAATTCCGCAAAAGCACAGACCCGGTCATCATGCCCGTATCCGATGATCATACTTCTGTCCAGTCCGAAATCTCTCGCCTTACCGGCTGGAACTGCCTCAATCTCGGCAGAAATCAGATCTTCTTCTTCAATTCCGTAGGAATCTTTCAGAATTTGAAGCAGCTGAGCCTTGACAGGCTCTTTCTCAGCGCCTTTAAGCGGTTTCCCGCCAAGAATGATATCCAGGTCTTCTCCTGAGAAGGCTTCGCCGAGTTTCTTTGTCATCTGTTCCTGGGAAAGATGAATCAGCAAGTCGCTGATGCCGACCACCGGATCTTCTTCTTGTTCACCGATGCAGAACTGTATCGCCGTTCCGTCTTTTTTGATTGCCACACCGTGAAGCGCCAATTCCCGGGCAACCCACTGATACTTTTTAATCCCGCCGTAATAATGGGTGTCGGCAAGCGCAAAATCACCGTCTTCATACAGCGGGTTCTGCTTCAGGTCAAGACGGGGCGAATCGATATGTGCACCGACAATATTCATACCTTCCGAAAGCGGTTTTTTTCCGATAAGGAAGGTCAGAATCGCTTTCCCCATCTTGTTGAGATACACTTTGTCCCCGGCTTTGAGTTTCTTTCCGTCAGCTACGGCTTTTTCCAGGGATATATATCCCGCTTTTTCCAGGGCGGACACGGCGTACGCGGCACACTCCCGTTCCGTCTTGCCGGCGTCAATAAACTGCCGGTATTCTTTTGCCGTATCTTCAAGCTTTTTCAGTTCCGATTTATTGTAGTTTTTCCATGCATTCGGTCTTTCCATTGCACTCACGCTCCTTGCTGAATATCTTATCACCCTTGCCGGTGAAAAACAACTTTTCACATCTTTTTCACATTCTGTTCTTCTTCCCTTGATATTGGACATTTAGGATATAAAAGGATGAATATAGAGTGCATTTTGCATTTGTTGTTCACCTTTGTGTTTTCGGAGGTAATGATATGTCCAGGCTGATCGGTATCGATCTTGGAACTACCAACTCCTGCGTTGCCTTTATGGAGAACGGCCGTTCTGTCGTGATCCCCAATGCTGAAGGCGGACGGACTACACCATCCGTCGTCGCCTTTACCAAATCCGGAGAAAGGCTTGTGGGAATGGCCGCCAAACGGCAGGCTGTCACCAACGCTTCCCGTACTTTTTCTTCCGTAAAAAGAGATATGGGTACTGACAGGCGTTTTCATGCAGATGGAAAAAGCTATACGCCGCAGGAAATCTCCGCCATGATTCTGCAAAAGCTCAAGTCGGATGCGGAAAGCTATATCGGCGAAACAGTTACCGACGCGGTCATCACTGTTCCTGCCTATTTTTCAGACGCCCAGCGTCAGGCCACCAAGGATGCCGGCCTGATTGCCGGTCTGAATGTCCTTCGAATCATCAATGAACCGACCTCAGCTGCCCTCGCCTATGGTTTTGATAAAGGCCAGCCTTGCAAAATCATGGTCTACGATCTCGGCGGAGGTACTTTTGACGTCAGTATTCTGGATATCAACAGTGACACCATCGAAGTTCTTGCCACCGCAGGAAACAATCACCTCGGCGGTGATGATTTTGACCAGTGTATCGTCGGCTGGCTGCTGGAAGAATTCAGGAAGCAGTATAAACTTGATTTGTCGAAAGATCCCATGGCGATGCAGCGCCTGTCCGAGGCCGCTGAAAAAGCAAAGATCGAGCTTTCTTCCGCGCAGGAGAGCATGATCAGCCTTCCCTTCCTGGCCCAGGGATTATCGGGCCCGATGCATCTGGAAACCACACTGACCCGCAGTCGCTTTAATGAACTGACAGCTCATCTGGTTTCCGCTACCCGGGGACCTGTGCAGCAGGCGCTGCAGGATGCCGGAATCCGTGCTTCTGATCTGAGCAGGGTTCTGCTGGTCGGCGGTTCCACGCGCATTCCCGCTGTGCAGGCCGAGGTCCGGAATCTGACCGGAAAAGAACCTGCCCGTGATATTAACCCCGATGAATGTGTTGCGATGGGTGCCTGTCTTCAGGGCGGCGTCCTGACCGGCGCCATTAATTCCATCGTACTGATCGATGTAACGCCGCTTTCTCTGGGAATCGAAACGCTGGGCGATGTCTTTGCAAAAATTATAGACCGGAACACGCCTCTTCCCTGTCAGCATTCCCAGGTTTTTACCACGGCCGCAAACTTCCAGACAAGTGTTGAAATCAATGTCCTTCAGGGTGAAAGAGAGATTGCCTCCGCCAACAAATCCCTTGGGAAATTCAGATTGAACGGAATCCGTCGCGCACTGCGCGGGATTCCCCAGATTGAAGTGACCTTTTCCATCGATACGAATGGTATTGTTCATGTAACGGCTAAAGATCTCGGAACCAACAGTACTCAGGATATCACCATCTCGGGTTCAGGAAACATGAGCCGTGAAGAGATCGATCGTGCCGTTCGTGATGCGCAGCGTTACGCAGCTGAAGACAAACAGCGCAAACAAACACAGCAGGTCAGGGATGCTGCAGAAAATCTGCTGAATCAGGCACGCCGGACCCGAAAAAAACTGAAAGATGAGGACAAAACCCGTCTGGACAGTTCTGTTTCCGCTCTTGAAGATGCGCTTCGTTCCGGAGACGAATACCGGATCAGAACCGCATCGGAAGAGATGGATACCATTCTCCGGTCTGTCGGCACCTATGCTTCTGCCCCCAAAGGCGAAAATGACGATGGGGCTTATGACGCCTGAGGATCCTGCCGATGTTCGGATATATTGTTCCGGTAATGTCTGTTCTTAGCGAAGAACAGAAACTGCGTTACCGATCCTTCTACTGCGGCGTTTGTCATGCACTGCGTGATCAGTATGGACAGATCCGCCGCCTGTCGCTCAGTAATGATATGACGTTCCTGGCTGTCCTGCTTTCCTCCCTGTATGAGCCGGAAGCGGAACTGATCAGATCCCGTTGTGCAGTTCATCCCTTGAAATCCCATGTTTACCTTTCATCACAGATGATCGATTATGCTGCGGATATGAATACGCTTCTGTTCTACTATAAATGCGTAGACCAGCGTATGGATGATCATTCCCTGCCGGGAAAAGCCGGTGAAGCCTTTTATCGGGGGGCCGCCGAAAAGGTACGCAGCTGGTGGCCGGCTCAGGCCGAAGAAGTACAGCGCACGCTGGATGAGCTCTGGCAGGAAGAGGCTAAGCCTTCTCCCGATCCGGATCGGCTCTGTAACCTGTCCGGGAAAATGCTCGGTGCCGTCTTCATGCCAAAGCCTGAAGATCCCTGGA
Source organism: uncultured Oscillospiraceae bacterium (assembly GCA_964624445.1). Lineage (GTDB taxonomy): Bacteria > Bacillota > Clostridia > Christensenellales > Aristaeellaceae > Aristaeella. The sequence continues at coordinate 5,660 of CAZUXV010000099.1, forward strand.
GCAGTGTGCTCCGATCCGTTGGCACCGGCCTGGGCAGGTTTATCTACTGGATGGACGCCTGGGAGGATTATGACGAAGACCTGAAAAAGCACCGCTATAATCCCCTTACGTCCTGGCATGACCAAACGGATTATGAGGATTTTTGCCGCGGGACACTGGAAATGCTGATTGCCGAAGCGGCCGAAAGCTTTGAGATTCTTCCGCTTGAACAGGATCTGGATCTTCTTCGGAACGTTATTTACAGCGGCGTATGGCAGCGATATCTGCTGAAGACTGAACGTAACCACAGAAAAGAGGATGCTCATGCCAAATGATCCCTTTGCGGTCCTGGGCGTAACGTCCTCCGCAACTGAGGACGAAATCAAGGCTGCCTATCGTAAGCTGGCCAAGAAATACCATCCGGATCTTAATCCGGGCGATAAGGCTGCCGAGCAGAAAATGCGTGAAGTGAATGAAGCGTATACCCGTGCGCTTCAGATTAAAAAGACCGGCCAGGATCCTTACCGGAATCCTTATGGTTCCGGATCCTCGGATTCCTCCGGATATTATAATCCGTTCGGCCAGGGGTTCTGGGGAAACACCGGCAGCCAGGGCGGTTCTTATCATCAGAACAGCTATGGCGGAGACGGCAGTCAGGGCGGCAATCCTTTCGGAGATTTCGGTTTTGACCCATTCTCGGCGTTTTTCAGTGGCCAGCAGGCTTACCAGCAGCAGACACGTTACCGCACCCGCGCTTACGCAAACCCTGAACTCAAAACAGCAGAAAGCCACGTCCTCTCCAATCGGTTCAATGAAGCTGTAAGCCTGCTGAACCGTATACCGACTCACGATGCAGACTGGCACGCGCTGTATGCCAGAGCGGACCTTGGTCTGGGAAACAGAATATCCGCCCTTGATCATGCCCGGGCAGCTGTCCGGCTCGCTCCTGATGATGATGAGTTCCGTATGCTGCTGAATACCATCGAATCAGGCAGGCAAGCCTATCGACGGTCACGGAGCAACGGCTATGACTTCCGTTCCGCAATCTGTGCCAATCCCTGCCTCACCTGCTGCGTGATGAATATGTTCCTGAACTGCTGCCTCGGCGGCTGCGGCCGCTATGGTATGTGGTGCTGATATCGAAAGGAGTCTTGATCAATGTCATTTTTCCAACGTCTGAAAATGTCCCTTGCCCGCTTTATGCAGGGCCGCCACGGTGCGGATAATCTTGGTATGTTCACGCTGATCGCCGGCCTTGCCTGCTCTCTGCTTGGCAGCTTTACCCGCCTCGGACTGCTTTCTCTGATTGGTTTCATTCTCTACATTATTACCCTGTTTCGTATGTTTTCCCGCAATCATGAGAAACGCATGGCTGAGAACCGGAAATATATTGAACTTACATCCGGCTGGAAAACAAAACTCAGTCAATTCATCAAACGCACAAAAAACCGCAGGGATTACAAGTATTTCAAATGTCCGAATTGCAAGGTGCTGCTTCGTATGAAGCGGGGCTCCGGCGAAAAGGACATAACCTGCGTCCGCTGCGGCTTTCAGTTTAAACAGAAATCCTGATCTTTATCCTGCATTCTGCAGTTGTTCAGCTGCAAATCGTGTTACAAAATAGTTCCGTCTGGACTGCCCGCTCTGTGCGAGCAGTCCTTCGTTTACCATTCGTTTCAGATAGCCGGCTGTAGTAGAAGTCGACTGCAGTCCGGCAGCCATTCCGATTTCACGTACGGAAGGCTGTCTCCCTGTTTCTGTGGCAAATGAAAGCATATACTGCATAATCTGTACTCTTTTTTCCCTGTTGCGCGGCTGGTGCTGCATACTCATCTTCCTTTCTGTTCAAACTCCTGCCAGGCGGAGTAACTCTCTTCGTCTGCCCAGTCTTCCTGTCTGATCTTTCCAAGTACCTTTCCGATACATTTTACTGATTCTCCGTCTGTAAAGGAGATCGTAGCATAAGCCGGATTATGGCTGTGAAGTCCGTCTTTTTGATACTCCTTGATATATCCTGTGTCTCCGCAGATGAAGACGCCAATCTCTCCCGGACGTATATTGGCAGTATGTCTGATCAATACCTGATCTCCGTCAAAATATGTGGGTTCCATACTGTTACCGTTAACCCGGATGATTTCGTCTGCGGTATCTGAGATCTGATCGGCAAACAGGAAAACTTCTTCGCCCTGTGCAGCGTCCAATACCTCGCCGGTACCGGCTGATGCAGCCAGATCGTTTCTGAAAAGGCGGATCACTTTGCGCGGTTTCTGAATATCTTCCTGCATCTCTTTCAGAACAGACATCTGCCGGAGGATAACCTGCCTGTTATAGGCGTTCAGTGCACCGTATCTTCTGATTAACGTTGATTTTTCCTCTGCTGTGACACCGATTTTTTCATCAATCCGCTCCTGTGAACTGTCCGGCATGCCGAAAAACTCTTCCAGCGAAAGATCCAGTGCTTCACAGATTACGGGAACGCTTCCGACGTCAGGACGGCTGCGCCCTGCTTCCCAGGCACCGACAGCGTTCTTTCCGACCCGAACCAGAGCGCCAAGTTCTTCCTGATTCATTTTCTTGGCTTTCCGCTGCCGACGGATCAACTCCCCGTAGGCAATGCCGGCTGCGTTGTTCATTCCATTAGCGTCTGCTTTTGCCATATCATCCGCCCCTTTTTCTTGATGCAGTCATTATAGCACAATTTTATTGTGCTTGTAAAGAAGTGTTTTGTGTTTTTTTGTTTGTATTGCTAAATTTTTCTGTATCCATTATACTGATCGCATCATGATTTTGAGGTGATACCATGGATTCTCTGAAAGGAAAAAGTTTTCTGAAACTTCTCGATCTTTCTCCGGAACAGATTTCCGGCCTGTTAAACCTGGCGGCTGATCTGAAAGCAAAAAAGAAGGCTGGGATTCCCCACGCCTGCTGTTCCGGTAAGAATATTGCCCTGATCTTTGAAAAAACCAGCACGCGGACCCGCTGCGCTTTTGAAGTCGCTGCTTATGACCTGGGAATGAACTGTACCTATCTGGATCCTTCGGGAAGCCAGATCGGCAAAAAAGAAAGCATAGCCGATACCGCCCGTGTTCTCGGACGGATGTTTGACGGAATCGAATACCGCGGATATGGCCAGCAGATCGTTGAAGATCTGGCACGCTATTCCGGCGTTCCTGTATGGAACGGTCTGACAAACGAATTCCATCCCACCCAGATTCTTGCTGACTTCCTTACCATCCGGGAACATTTCGGATCCCTGAAAGATATCAAGCTGGTTTATATGGGAGACGCCCGTTATAATATGGGGAATTCCCTGATGGTAGGTTGCGCGAAGATGGGTATGCATTTTGTTGCCTGCGCTCCGAAAAAATACCAGCCCGGATCTGCGCTGATCGAAACATGCAGAAAGATCGCCGGCGAAACCGGTGCCGTTCTGGAGTTTGAGTCCGATGTCTCAAAGGCCGTTTCCGGCGCCCATGTAATCTACACGGATGTCTGGGTTTCCATGGGTGAACCTGACGCCGTCTGGGAAAAGCGGATCCGGGATCTGCTTCCCTACAGGGTTACTTCGGATATCATGTCCAAAGCCGGTGATCAGTGCGTCTTCATGCATTGCCTGCCTTCCTTCCATGACCTGAACACCGCCATCGGAAAATCGATTTTTGAAAAATTCGGAATCGACTGTATGGAAGTGACAGACGAAGTGTTCGAGAGTTCCCGTTCCATCGTTTTTGATGAGGCTGAGAACCGTATGCACACCATCAAAGCAGTCATGGCTGCAACGCTGTCTTCCGGATTAATGTAAACCATTTCACCAGTTATTACAAACGACGAAGACTTTTGTCTTCGCCGTTTTATCTTTGGACTTATTATAGTGATTATTCCGCAGCTTCCTGTGCTTCCGGCATGATCAGCGCGGCCAGAAAATAAGCAAGAATGCCGCTACCAGCCGCCAGAGCGACGATCACAAACGCCAGCCGGATCAGGGTGGGATCAGCATTCAGATATTCGGCGATACCGCCGCACACACCGCAGATCTTCTTATTGGTATTGCTCTTGCACAGTTTCTTCATGGTTGTTCTCCTCCTCATTCGTTCGGCGCTTTCTGCGTCACTCATCGTTTACAGGTATGATTATAGCCTTGGATTCTTTGAAAATAAGGGAGAGAAAATTAGAAAACCATTAAACTTGCATTTGATTTTTCATTACCGATACATATTAGTTATCTTATGCTTTGTTTTACAGTATACTCTATATATTGATTCGACATGACAATATAACATGCCTTATTAGAAAGGATTGACTAGATTATATTTCAACAATATCACGGCCATCATAAAATAATTGTAGCCATACTTCCATATTGATCGCTTTCCACGCCATGATAAAATTTCTATTATTATTCATATCTGAATATGCTTTATCAAATTCCACCTTGTTCACAAGACCTCGCTTTTTCATCTCAGGTATGATCAATTCTTCCAGATAGTTTTGAAAACGTTGATTATGTATATATTTGGACAAAGGCAAACGCACTGCTTGTTTTTTCCCGAATGCGAACTCATTCCCGTAGATACTTGCGCTGATCTGTTTTAATATATATTTATTTTCAAAATAGCTTGAGTTTTGTCTGGGATTAAATAGTCGTGATATCATCGGATGTACAAGCTGGCTTTCTTCAATCGAAAACATAAGTTCAATAAATTTGTTATCTAAAAACGGAACACGGTTTTCTACTGAATTGGACATGCAAACTTTCTTCTGTCTTTCCAGAAGACT
>CAZUXV010000100.1:0-10413 GCA_964624445.1 uncultured Oscillospiraceae bacterium
TCGGCTTCATCGGCGAGGAGTTCGCCACCGCGAGAGACTTCCTGACCCGCAACCTCGGAGCCCTGCACATCCGCCTTGATAATCAGGTTCAGCGTAGTGACCTTGCCGGCTTCGATGGAGGAGAACAGGTTCTCCATGCTCATCTTGGCCATGGTGGCCTCGCGGCTGGCCTTCAGTTTTTCACGGCGCTCGTCCGCGACCTGGCGGCTCAGGTGGTCGTCGCCCACGGCAATCATCTCGTCGCCCGCGCTCGGCACATCGTCAAAGCCCATGATCTCAACCGGCATGGACGGACCGGCTTCGTTGACGCGTTCGCCCTTGTCATTAATCAGCGCGCGCACCTTGCCGGAAGCAAGACCCGCGATGACGCTGTCGCCCACATGCAGCGTACCGTTCTGCAGAAGCACTGTGGCCAGCGGTCCGCGTGACTTGTCCAGTTTCGCTTCGATGATAACGCCCTTGCCGAGACGGTTCGGGTTAGCCTGCAGCTGGAGCATGTCAGCCTGCAGCAGGATCATCTCAAGCAGTTCATTTACGCCCTGACCGGTAACAGCGGAAACGGGAACGCAGATTGTTTCGCCGCCCCAGTCTTCGCAGACCAGCCCGTACTGAGTCAGGTCCTGCTTGACACGGTCGGGATTCGCGTCCGGTTTGTCCATTTTGTTAATGGCGACAATGATCGGAACTTCCGCAGCTTTCGCATGGTTGATTGATTCAACGGTTTGGGGCATCACGGAGTCATCCGCGGCAACGACAAGCACGGCGATATCCGTCGCCTGGGTTCCGCGGGCACGCATCGCTGTAAAGGCTTCGTGGCCGGGCGTGTCAAGGAACGTGATCTTCCTTCCGTCATCAACGTCGACCGTATAGGCACCGATATGCTGTGTGATGCCGCCGGCTTCACCGGCCGTCACACGGCTCTTGCGGATATAGTCAAGCAGACTCGTCTTGCCGTGGTCGACGTGACCCATGATGGTAACGACCGGCGGCCTGGGCTGCAGATTCTCTTCCGCATCGTCAAAGTCTTCTGCAACGAGCGCGGCTTCAGCCGTCTGTTCCTGCTTGCGTTCAAGGGTGATTTCGAAATCCGAGCATACCAGCTGTGCGGTATCGAAGTCGATCTCGCTGTTGATCGTAGCCATGTTCCCCAGCAGGAACAGTTTCTTGATGATCTCGCTGGCAGATTTACCGATCTTTTCGGTCAGATCACGCACAGTGATGGTATCGCCGGCCATGTAGGCAGTTTCGATTTTGATGGGCGCCATCATCTGCTGCGCACTCGGTTTCTTGGCCCGGGCGCGCTTGCCGCCGCGGATCGGTTCGTCATCATATCCGTTGAACTGGCTGTTATTGCCTCTCGCCTGCTGTTTCCGTCCCTTGCTCACATGTTCCGGATCGTGCTGGCGGACATAATTCTTCTTATTGGGATCGTAGTTCGATACCCGTTCCTTTTCCATGGGAACGGCAAGTTCAGCGGCCCGCTGCCTGCTGCCGCCCATGCCGCCCTGGCGCTGGTTGAAACCGCCCTGGGGACGGGCACCGGCCTGTCCGCCTGCGGGGCGTCCGTACTGGCCCTGCTGGCCCGCAGGACGTCCGTACTGGCCCTGCTGACCAGCGGGACGTCCGTACTGACCCTGCTGGCCCGCAGGACGTCCGTAGGGGCCCTGCTGACCCGCAGAACGTCCGTAGGGACCCTGCTGACCCGCAGGACGTCCGTACTGGCCCTGCTGGCCCGCGGGACGGCCGTAGGAACCGGGCTGGCCGGCGGGACGCGCGGGCCTCGGATTATCACCCGGACGGCTCATAATCTGGCCGATCGCGGGTTTCCTGGGTGCCGCAGGCCTGGTGGGATCAGGATCATCCGGCGTCGCGACATAGGATTCGACCTTCTTCGGAGGCTTTTTCTCCTCCGCAGCAGGTTCGGCTGGCTTCTCCTCCGCTTTTTCTTCAGCCTTCTTTGACTCCTTGGAGGCTGTTTTCGCAGGCTTCTCGGCTTCTTCTTCCGCGGCTATGGAGGCAGTCTCTTTCTGAGCCTCCTCCATCATCTGCTTCTCGTCGTCGTCCAGCATGGTGAACGCCTTCGTATGGGCAGACTGCGCTTTCATCTGTTCCTGCTGCTTGCGGCGTGCGGCTTCTTCCTCCGCCTGCCGGTTCATCTCCATATCCATTCTTTTGAGCGTGTCAAACAGACTGTCCGCTTCTTTCCGGATACGGGTCGCTTCTTCCAGAATTCCGGAAGCTTCGGCAACCAGTTCTTTCGTGGCGTCTTTCAAATTCACATTTGCCATTCGGTCTTGTTTCCCCCCGCCGTTTCGGCTTGTTCATTCGGATCTCATCTTTCTTTGTCAGTCCGATGGATCTGTTGTATGTCAGCGATCTGCAGAATCTGTTCCGCGAAGGAACCTTTCCGGATCGCCAGTACCCTGTTGTCTTTCCCGGTTGCTCTTTCGATTGTTCCGGGCGGCAGGACCGCGACAGGCGTTCCGGTCTGCCTGCAAAGGTCTTCGGACTTTTTCCGCGTGTTGTCGCGGGTTGCTCCGTCAATGAGGAGAACGCCGCAGTTTCCGGACTTGATCAGAATCCTGCAGGCGTCCATTCCCGCGGAAGCCTGTCCGGCTCTGACCGTCAGTCCGAGCATTCCCGCCAGTTTCTGTTCATTCACTGCGGTTCGCTCCCCGCATTGTTCAGCCGTTCCATCTCCGCAGTCAGCGCTTCCGTGATCTCCTGGGTCAGGGTGATTTCCAGCTGGCGCTCGAGCTGTTTCTGTCTGATCGACCGCCGCAGGCATTCCGGATTCCGGCACACATAGGCCCCCCGGCCGGATTTTTTTCCGGTAGGATCCAGCGCGGTCTCTCCTTCCGGAGTCCGGACAACGCGGATCAGTTCCCGTTTTTCCTTCATTTCACGGCAGCCTACGCACATCCTCATCGGGATCTTCTTCGGCTTCATCAGGTTCCTCCCTGTGAATGATTACATCGTATCGTCGTCACCGGCGATGCTTGCGTCAAAGTCCATCGTGAAGCTGTCGTAACTGGGCGTCTCAACCTGGATGAACTCGGTCATCTCACCGTTCTCATCCACCATGTCGTCCATTTCGGCGGCCTGGCTCTGGCTCTTGATATCGATCTTCCAGCCGGTCAGTTTCGCGGCCAGGCGGGCATTCTGCCCTTCCTTTCCGATAGCCAGGCTCAGCTGGTTGTCCGGCACGATCACGCGGAAAGCTTTTTCGTCCTTCGCCTGGTACACGCTCAGTACATGGGCGGGGTTCAGCGCGTTTGCCACAAACTCCGCAGGATTGCTGGACCATTTGATGATATCAATCTTCTCGCCCTTGAGTTCCGTTACCACGCGGTCGACGCGTCCGCCGCGCTGTCCGACGCAGGCGCCTACGGGATCAATCATCACGTCCGCGCTGTGCACGGCAATCTTGGTGCGGCTTCCGGCTTCACGGGCAATGTTCTTGATCGTCACGATACCGCCGGCGATCTCGGGTACTTCCATCTCAAACAGGCGCTTGACCAGATTGGGATGAATGCGGCTGACATACACCTGGGGTGTATAGCCCGCGTTCTGGCTGGTCTTGTGCACCTCAAGGATGTAAACTTTGATATGGTCGCCATCATGCAGTTCTTCGCCGGGGATCATCTCGTCGCGTTCAAGCACGCCTTCGGTCCGTCCCAGATCGATATAAGCAGCCTTCGGCTCGATCCGTTCGACAATGCCGGTCAGGATCTCGCTCTCTTTCTCGATGTATTCGTCATAAATCTTGCCGCGCTCTGCTTCACGGATATGCTGGATGATCACCTGTTTGGCTGTCTGAGCCGCCACCCGCAGGAAGCCGGACGGTGTAACGTCAACCTCGGCAATATCGCCCATCTGGTAGGAAGGGTTGATCTTCTGCGCTTCCTTCAGGGAGATCTGGTTCGTCGGATCCTCGATCTCTTCGTCCTCAAGGATCAGTTTGCGGGCATAGACGGAAATGGATCCGTCCTGGCGGTTCACTGTCACATCCAGGTTGTTCGGAGCAGTCTCGCTCTTGGGCAGGTTCTTTTTATACGCTGCCTTCAGGGCTTCCTCGATGGTATGGAACAGCGTTTCCTCGGGAATCTCTTTTTCTTTTGCCAGCATCTTGATTGCTTCTATGACTTCGGATTTCATGTTTGTTTTCCTTTCTCACGTTTCATCCGTGTTGTTTTCTTCTTCACCGGTAAGATCGACGTCTTCGATTCCTTCCATATCGACCACGGGTTTGACCAGCGCAGCAGCCTTCCGCGGAATCAGCGCGCGTCCTTCCGACGTGTCGATCACGATGTTGCCCTCTTCAAGCCCGGCCAGAACGCCGGTAATGACTTTCGTGCCGTCTATCGGTTTAAACAGTCTGACCTCGATCTCACATCCCAGGCTGCGCTCGAAATCACGGTCCTTTTTCAGCGGCCTGTCGATTCCCGGGGATGACACTTCCATGAAGTCGTAATCCACCGTATCAGCAAGCGTACGGATCTTCTTGTGGAAGGCCTCGCAGTCATCCAGCGAAACACCTTCTTCCTTGTCGATGTAAAACCGCAGATACTTCCCGGTGGGTTCCTTATCCAGGCTGACGTCTACCAGCTCGTACCCCATCTGTTCCGCGATCGGGCCGCACGCGGCTTCAAGCCTGGCTGTTCCTGTTTCTTTTGCCATCCGTTCCTCTCTCTTTCGGGGCAATGAAAAAGAGCGGAAAACAAGCCCTCCATCAGCCGGCGGTGTCCGTTCCGGAGGATACTTCCCCGATCCGTTCATCACAGGCCTTCAGGCTGTTTCCGTTCCTTACGTTAAACCCTTCTTTCAAGGCAATAAGCCGCTTTAATCATGCGGAAAACCGCACGACGGGAGTATATCACACATCCCGTCGCATGGCAAGCCTTATTTTTCAGTTATTACAGGGTTTTTGGGCATCTTTATCAGATCTTTTCAAACACCGGGATCTCATCCAGCGGCGTCTGTACGGTCAGCGTCTGTCCGCCATCCGTAATCCTGCCGCTGTTGACGTCTTTCCAGCGGCCCGCAGGCAGGTATACTTCCCTCTCTTTCGCATGAAGCTCCAGTACCGGTGCGACAAGGAACCGGTCCCCGAACATATACTGATCCTGGAGCTTCCAGCATTTTGCATCCTCCGGGAACTCGAAGAACATGGCCCGGATCAGCGGAGCGCCCGTTTCGTGCGCCTCCTGATAAAGCTTCCGGATATAGTCTTTCATGGCAATCCGGACGTCGTAATATTTCCGCATGATGCGGTAGTTTTCTTCCCCGTAGCTCCACAGTTCGTTGGACTGTCCGGTGTGCAGATAACCGCCGCCCCAGTCCCGCCCGTCCAGCGGAGGAATATTGTACGGTCCCCGGTCTCCGTGCATCCTCAGCACTGCGCTGTAAACCGCAAACTGGTACCAGCGGATCAGCAGCTCCTGAAAGTCCGGATCGTTCACGTCGTCCGTCATAAACCCGCCGATGTCCGTCGTCCACCACGGAATACCGGCCAGTCCCATGTTCAGTCCCGCCTGAATCTGTTCCCGGAAGGACTCGAATGTGCTCGGTACATCCCCAGACCAGATCACGTTGCCATACTTCTGGCTTCCGGCCCAACCGCAGCGGAGAAGATTGACAGCATCGGTTCCTTTTTCCGCTTCCATGGGTTCATAGAAAGCACGGGAAAACAACTGCGGATAGAGATTGCTGCAGCTCAATGCCGGCCCGGTATAATATCGATAGTGGTCGAAATCGTATACGCCGTAATCCGGTTCGGAATTGTCCAGCCAGAATCCGTCGATCCCCAGGTCGTAATAATTCTTTTTGCAGACATCCCAGATATATTGTCGTGCCTCCGGATTGAACGGATCAATCTCCACGCAGTCTCCCTGGTAGTCATAGGTCTGCGCCGCGCCTCGCTCCGTGCGGATCAGCAAGCCCCGTTCCGCCATGGGACCGAAGTTCTCGCTGCGCCGGTCCACGCTGGGCCAGACCGATACGATCACCCGGATTCCCATTTCATGCAGTTCGTCGATCATCGCCTTCGGATCCGGCCAGTAGGTTCTGTCAAATTTCCAGTCACCCTGAACCGTCCAGTGGAAGAAGTCGATCACGATCTGGTCGATCCGGATTCCTTCTTTCTGATACTGCCGGGCGACCGCAAGCACTTCCTCCTGCGTACGGTAGCGCAGCTTGCACTGCCACAGACCCATCAGGCTGTCCGGGAACATGGGCGCCCGCCCGGTAACCTCCGTATATTTCTGAAGGATATCCTTCGGGTCTTCTCCGGCGCAGATCCAGTAGTCCATCCGGCTCGTGCTGCGGGCGATCCATTCCGTCAGGTTGCTGGCAAACGTCACCCGGCCCACAGCGGGATTGTTCCATAAAAAGCCGTAGCCCAGCGAACTGACCATGAACGGAACGGAGATCTGGCTGTTGCGCTGGGCAAGTTCCAGCATCGTGCCTTTCAGGTTCAGGTCCTCCTGCTGGTATTGCCCCATGCCGAAGATCTTTTCATCCCGGTTCGCATCAAAGCGGACGGTAAGCATATATTCGCTCCCGCCGATATTGCCCTTCCATTCGCGGTTGACCACCTTCAGGCATCGGCTGCTCTTGACAATCGTTCCGCCGTAGGAACGGAAATATTCCCTGAGAATCAGCTTTTCGTCCCTGTAGAAGCTGATCACGCCGGCAAAGTTCACCGTCGCCCGGATACGGCCGTTCCGGATCTCTGCGCAGGGAACTTTGGATATGGTGCCGTCTCCGACCCAGAAATCCTCCTCACCGATAGTGATCTCACATTCGGCCGGCTGAGGGATTTCCGTCAGCGCCCAGTCGCAGCCGCCGCGTTTGTCATCCATATACCCAGTGACTCGGAAGGCGTCTTTCCCCCATCCTTCGATGCGAAGGGTCTCCCCGCCGCGTTTCGCCGTCAGCGCGCCACTGTCCTTCTGAAATAGCATGCGATACCTCCGTCAGTCTCCGACCCGTTCCAGCACCATCGCGGTACGGCACGGGCTGTATACGTCGAATCCCAGTCCCCGGCCTTCCACATAGGCGGTATGGTATTCGAAGCTGTGGTCGATCAGTCCGGGCCCGCCGAAGCGTTCCTCGTCCGTGCTCAGGATCACACGGTAGGTTCCCTCGCCGGTCGTATGCGCATGCAGGAAGAAACGCTGCTCGGAATAGCTGTTGTGGAAATTGAACACAAACAGCAGTTTTCCGCGGCTGAAGGTGATAATCTTCCGTTCCGGATCGATCCACAGGCTTACAGCGTACGGATCGTTCAGCAGTTTCCTGTCTTTGGCGAGGTTAATCATCGCCTTGTCAAAATCGTTCAGCCACTCGTATTTCAGCCGCTTGTCATCCACCAGCGACCACTGCCTGCGGCAGTATTTGTAACTCCATCCGTTGCCTTCCCGCGGGAAATCGATCCATTCGGGATGGCCAAACTCGTTGCCCATGAAATTCAGGTAGCCGTTTCCGCCCAGACTCATGGTATACAGACGGATGATTTTGTGCAGTTCAATCGCCCGGTCCATGGTCAGGGAATGGTAGTCCTTCATCATGCCGGTATACATTTCAGCGTCCGCCATCCGGAAAATAATCGTCTTGTCGCCCACCAGCGCCTGATCATGGCTTTCGCAGTATCCGATAACCTTTTCCTGCGGACGGCGGGTGGTCATCTCATGCCACAGGGCGTTCATATTCCAGTCTTCGTCGCGGGTGTCCTTCAGCAGCTTGATCCAGTAGTCGGGCTCGCCCATAGCCAGACGGTAGTCAAATCCGATACCGCCCTGTTCAATCGGCAGGCACATGCCCGGCATGCCGCTCATGTCTTCGGACACGGTGGTCGCGTAGGGATTCACCTCATGAATCAGTTCGTTGGCCAGCTGGAGGTAATTCAGCGCCTCCAGGTCCGTATTCATGTTGAAATACATATCATAGTTGGTGAACGCGCTGCCAAGCCCGTGATCGTGATAGATCATGCTGGTCACGCCGTCAAACCGGAATCCGTCAAAGTGATATTCCGTCTGCCAGAACTTCAGGTTGCTCAGCAGGAAATGCAGCACTTCCACCCGGCCGTAATTAAACAGTTTGGTCCCCCAGGCGGGATGCCATCCCTGTCCGCCCTCCAGAAAATACTGGTTTTCCGTGCCGTCCTGCAGCTGCAGACCCTCTCCGACATTCGGGCAGGCATGACTGTGCACCACGTCCAGCAGGACGCGGATGCCCAGCTCATGGGATTTGTTCACAAGATACTTCAGGTCTTCCGGATCTCCGTACCAATGGGCTGCCGCAAAGAAGTTGGTAACCTGATAGCCAAAAGAACCGTAATAGGGATGCTCCTGGATCGCCATCAACTGAACCGTATTGTAGCCCAGGTCCCGGATCCGGGGCAGTACATTGTCGGCAAATTCCCTGTAGGTTCCGATCCCTTCCTTGTCCTGGCTCATACCGACATGGGCTTCGTAGATCAGCGGCGCGTCGGGCTTCTGCGCGATAAATCCGGCATCCGTCCAGGGATAGCTTTCCTCCGGATCCCAGACCTGGGAACACAGGGTCTTGGTCTCATCGTCCATCACGACCCGGGTGCTGTATGCCGGGAGCCGGGCAAACCATTCGTCGCCATGGCGGACCCAGAGTTTGATATTCTGGCCGTTCCTGAGGGTGTCCTTTCCTTTCAGTGCAATCTCCCATACGCCGTTCTCTCCGCGGTCCAGCGGATGGCTTTCCTTGTCCCATTCGTTAAATTCGCCGAAAAGGCGTACCTCGTCTGCACCGGGCATCCATTCGCGGAAAACCCAGCCGTTCTTTGTCCGGTGAAAGCCGAAGAAGAGATGGCCGTTGGCAAAATCCTCCAGTGTGGCAGCTTCGCCGACCAGCTGCCAGCGCTTTTCCTTGAACCGGTTCATACGCAGCTCGATATCTCCTGCATGGGGAGCGAGCCACGGGTCGATCTCAGTGATCTGATAAGGGGCGTACAGCTTGCCGATATCCATTCGTTTTCCCTCCGTGTTTTATTCAGCCTCTACCTGTTTTCCGCTCAGATCGTAATACCGTTTGGATGTCAGTGTTTTGGTTTCATCATAGAGATATTTGATCTCGCTGTATCCGCCGGCAGTTTCGACGGGTGTTCCGTCCACACCGAAGAAAGTACGGCTGACCGTTGCACCGTCTTCATCCTTTGCATCCCGGTACCCCGCGTAACCGTCACTGCAGCGCGCCGTGTTCCCCTCCGTATCCAGGTACGAAACTTTCTCAATGGCACCCTGCAGGTCGTAACTGTAATGGATTCCGCCGACGCCCAGGCTGTTGTTGACCCGGTTTCCGTCGCCATCCAGATAGCTTTCCTTCACAATCCGGTCATCCTTCATCTCACGGACGACGGTGGCGATCCCGTTGCTGTCCGCAACGATATTGCCGTTGATGTCATAGCGGGTCACCCTGACAACATTGTCGCCCTCATAAGCATAGCCTTCCCATGCGTATTCTGCGCCGCGGTCTGTCAGCTGCTCACTCTCATCATAATACTTTACGCTGATGAGGCGTCCTTTGTCATCGCGCTTCTTTTCACAGCGGAACCAGCCGTCCGGACCGGTTGCGTGTTTACCGTTCGCATGGTCAAACCGGATGGAGAGAACACGGAACCGCTTGTCGGTCTTCTGCTTCACGGAGGCGTATCCCTCCGCCAACTCCACCGGGTCGCCTTTCTCGTTCCGGTATGTCCGGCCGGTCATCGTTTTATTGCTGTATTCATAGAGGATGGACGCATACCCCAGGGAGGGTACGACCACCTGCCTTTTGCCTAGGCCGTAGTAAAACACTGAATTCAGCGCGCCAAAGCCGAAATACTTCATCGTAACCATTCCGTATCCCTGGCGGTTCAGCGTCCGGTCTCCGTTCTCGTCCAGATACTCGATTTCGGTAATATTGCCGCGGCCGTCCTTCAGGATCCTGCGGCCGTAGTATCCCCCGTTCACGCGGAAAGGCTGTCCTTCCGCGTCATAGTATTTTTCAATGATGTTGTCCTGTTTGTAGGTATACCGTACGAAGCAGTACCCTTCCGGCCCCGGCGCAGGCTGCCCGTTCTCATCTTCCCACGCCGTTTCTCTGATTTTCCCGTTTTCCTCGGTGTTCCGCGGCGTCACGTCCCCCATCGCGGAAAAGGGAATCGCCAGGCACAGAAGGAGTGCTGCAACCGCGGCCAGGAGTCTTTTTTCTTTCAATGTTCTTCACCTGTCTTGTCTGTATGGATTGCCCGGAGGCTGAAATCAACTCTTTTCAAATTATTATATCAAAAACTTTTTCTCAGTACAAGGATCATCCCGCACGAAAAGATCCCCCGGCTTTTGTGAACCGCATCCCGTCAAGTAGACAGTGAAACAAAAAACAAGTCAGACACAAGAA
>CAZUXV010000101.1:0-10399 GCA_964624445.1 uncultured Oscillospiraceae bacterium
TGCAAGAGAAGCAAAGCCGAAACACAGGACAAGAATGATCAGAATGACGGCAAGTTTTCGTATATCTTTCAGAACGTCCTTCATCAGCAGGCGCAGGAGCATTAGCAGACAGATAAATGACAGGATCGTCAGAATGACAGCACCTCGGTATACGGAATAATCGTAGTGATTGTCATTCAGCAATCCGAGGCTGCGAAGCATTTCCACCTGACTGTGAGTAATGCGGTCGCCTTCACGGATGATATTCTGCCCCTGAAGATAAATAACCGGTTCGACGGCATCGATTGCTTTTTGTTTTGCCTCCCCTGTCGCCTCTTCATCGATAATCATGTTTGGTTTGATACAGGAACGGAGAACCGTCGGGATAATATTCTGCGTCAGTGAAACATCAAGTTTATATCCGACAATCTGCTGGATTGTCATAATCGATTGGGAAACCTGTCCTTCACGGATTGTTGTATTCAGAGAGTTTTCGACAGCCACTGTAACCGTACTGACCATTTCTTCAAAGCTGTTTGTATCGATCCGCATCAGCGTTGTCAGCTGAGTTCTGTTCAGATCCAGGGTGTTGAGCAGCGTCAGCGCGTAATCAATCTCATCTTCGGAAAAGGGTCTTGTGGAACGGATATTCTGATTACTGTCAGATCTGAGCGTAAGTCCGTATTGCTGTACAGTCCGGAGTTCCTGAAACGCCTGATCCAGAGAGGAAAGGACTTCTTCCTTGACACCCTGCTGAAAACGATAGGAAGGTTCAACGGTTTCCGCAGCTGCATTTCGTTTTTCTTCTGTCGTTACCTCATCAACAATATCTTTCGTTGCATCGACTGTGACATGCGAAATCGCTCCGACGCGAAGATCGTATTTTTTCGGCGTGCAGACACAGAAGAAAACGGCAATGATGATCAGGAAAGCTGCCACGATCATCAGCGCGCAAGTGGATGATGAGGAATGAAACCAGTCATGAATCAAATGTTTTTGATTCTTTTCTTTTGCTGATGTTTTAACAGTCATCGTTTATTCCTTTCCGGAAGAAGAATCCGAGACCCGG
The DNA here is from genome assembly GCA_964624445.1 of uncultured Oscillospiraceae bacterium. GTDB lineage: Bacteria > Bacillota > Clostridia > Christensenellales > Aristaeellaceae > Aristaeella. Next base: position 1,049 of record CAZUXV010000101.1, read on the forward strand.
GTAGTTTCATAAGCCTGTACAATCTGCTGTACCAATTCATGACGTACGATATCTTTACCGGTCAGCTCAACGATTCCGATTTCAGGAATGGATCTGAGAATCTGTATTGCTTCCGCAAGGCCTGATTTTTTGCCGGAGGGAAGATCTGTCTGTGTAATGTCACCGGTAACGACAACACGGGAACGGAAACCCATTCGGGTCAGAAACATTTTCATTTGCTCGGATGTGGTATTCTGTGCTTCATCAAGGATGATGAATGCATCAGAGAGCGTTCTACCGCGCATATATGCGAGCGGCGCCACTTCGACGATTCCTCTTTCAATCAGTTTGGTATAGGAATCTGCACCCATGAAATCATACATGGCATCATAAAGAGGCCTCAGATAGGGATCAACTTTCTGGGTCAGATCGCCCGGAAGAAAACCGAGCTTTTCACCGGCTTCCACAGCGGGACGGGTCAGGATGATCCTTTCTACTTCCTTGTTTTTCAGGGCCATCACAGCCAGCGCCATGGCCAGATATGTCTTGCCGGTTCCTGCAGGACCGACAGCAAAAGTCAGGACGTGATTCCTGATGGTATCAACATAAAGCCGTTGGCCGACTGTTTTGCATGTGATTTCCTTCCCACGGTGTGTAACTGCGATAACCCGCCTGAGACTTTCCTCGATCTGGCCTGTCTTTCCTTCTTTTACCATTGCGATCGTATATCTGATCCTGATCCTGTCTACCTGTTCGTTCCGGCGGATCATTTCAAGAAGAAGCATGATGACCTGCTGGGCTAAATGCTTGTCTCTTTCTTCTCCTGTTATAACAAGATGATTGCGGCGGAGCGCAATGCTGACATTGCATTCCTGCTCAATCAGAGCGATGTTCTGATCATTCAGACCGAAAAGCGAAACATATGCGTCCATGGAGTCCGCAGAGAGTTCAATATCGGTATCTTCAGGCAAAACTTCTACTTCCCTTCCAGTACTTGTTTCTTATAATAATATGATACTGAATTTGCCGGGTTTGTCAAACGAAAACAGCAGAATGCAGCGTGTCAGCGGTATCATGACGGAGAACATTCCTGACCGCTTGCAATGATACCGTCTGATGATGTTCGGAAACGAAAAACAATAAAAGAACGGAATGTTCGGAACGCGACAATATTGACACGAATTTTGTATTATGATAATATCCATCTAATTTCATAGTCTTCGAAAGACGATGATGGATGATAACCCTTTCAACAGACGCTTCAGAGAGCCGTCGGATGCTGTGAGACGGTGCCGAGTGAAAGGATACTGCTTCCGGAGTTGGTTTCGTGAACGCATTGACGCCAGTAAGGAAACCCGGGTGCCCCGTAACAGGCTGAGAACTTGTCAGAGTTCAAAAGAGACTCTTCTTTAAGAGTAATTCGGGTGGTACCGCGGAAAATGCTTTTCGTCCCTGAGGGCTGTGCCTCAGGGTTTTATTATTTCCAAGGGAGGATAAAAAACGATGAAAAATCAGGAACTTGTTCATGTGAGCGATTGCACGCTGCTTGCAGCAGAAGATCATTATGAATTAAGTTTTCGTGAAAAGATTGAATTATGCAGGCTGATTGATAAACTCGGCGTTTCGGCAATTGATTTGTGTCCCATCAGGCAGAAGAAAACAGACCGGCTCCTGATTAAATCAATTTGTTCTGCCGTAAAAAACGCCGCTATTGCAGTCCCTGTCGATATAACTGACGAGGAATCGATCCGTATTTCCTGGGAAGCCCTGAAGGAAGCCGCAAAGCCCCGTCTTCAGATCGCTGTTCCGGTGAGTTCCGTCCAGATGGAGTATCTTCTTCATATAAAACCTGACGCGATGATCCGTAAAGTTGCCAAGGCCATACAGGAGTGCCGGGAACTGACGGATGATGTGGAGCTGATCGCCAAAGACGCGACACGAAGTGATCCGTCCTTCCTGATCCGCCTTATTTCATGCGCAATCGAATCCGGCGTCAAAACAGTTACTTTTTGTGATTCGGCAGGCATCATGATGCCTGATGAGATTTCAGGATGGTTTGACCGGATGAAGCAGGATATACCGGCACTCAGTCAGGTTATCATCGGTTTTTCTTGCAAAGGTGACCTGAATATGTCTGATGCCAATGCCATATCTGCAATCCGGGCAGGTGTTCGCGAGATCAAGGCCATCACGTGCTGCGGAAACGCCATCTCTGTTTCAAATATGATCAGGACAATCAGCATACGGGGCGGGTCAATCGGTGTATATACTGATGTCGGCGTAGAGCAGATCCGCCGGATAACCGGTCAGGTTGAAATGATCTGCCAGAGTTCAGGAAGGAAAAAGAATGCTTTTGAACAGGATCAGGATGATACGGATAACGATTATCTTCTGAGCAAGCACGATACAATTGAAACCGTCATCCGTGCAGCGGAAAAACTCGGATATGATCTGAATACGGATGACCAGCAAAAAATATGGAAATCATTCTGCCAGACAGTTGAAAAGAAAGAAAACATATCACTCAAAGAGCTTGATGCAATTATTGCGGCTGAAGCAATGCAGGTTCCTCCGGCGTATCATGATGTCCGCTACGCGATCAGCACCGGAAACCAGATCGGTGCGATGGCACATATGAAACTGATGTTCCACAATCAGGAAATCGAAGGCACGGCCTCCGGTGACGGCGCGATTGACGCTGCTTTCAATTCCATTGAACAGGCAACCGGCCGGCACTTTGAACTGGATGATTTCCAGATCCGTTCTGTTACAGAAGGACGCGAAGCGATGGGTGAAACAGTAGTCAGGCTTCGCTGGGAAGGAAAACTCTATTCAGGCCGGGGCATTTCAACGGATATTGTCGGCGCGGGAATCATGGCCTACATCAACGCCGTGAACAAGATCGTATATGAGGAGGAAGAAGCATGAATCTTTCTTTTTCGACCCGCGGATGGAATTCCCTTTCATGGGAAGATCAGATCCGTGACGCGGAAGAAATGGGATTTCAGGGAATTGAACCATATAACATTCAGGAGTTTCCTTCCCTTTCCGGTCGTGGCGGTGCGTTTCATGCCTATATGCTGAATGAAACAATCCGTGATCTGAAGAAAAACAAGCTGACGCTTCCCTGCTTTGATACTTCGATTGATCTTTCTCTTCCTTTGGAAAATACGGAGAAAGCCGAATACCTGATCAATACGGCGGCTTCCATGAAAGTTCCGTATATCGCATTCTGCGCTCTTCACGAGGATGAGGACACGGTCAACATCAATATCCAAAAAATACTCGATCTGGCAAAAGACAACGTTTGTATTCTGATCAAAACGGTCGGGATTTATGCGGATACCGAAAGACTTCGGCGTCTGATGGACAGCTACGCATGCGACGGACTTGCCGCATTATGGGATATGCATCATCCCTACAGGGATTTCGGAGAAATCCCGGATAAAACAATCAGAAATCTGGGCGGATATGTCAAACATGTACATCTCCGGGATTCGGATGATGATCTCAGCTACAATCTGATCGGCGAAGGCACGCTTCCGATCCGCGATATGATGAACGCATTGTCTTCGATCGATTATAACGGCTTTATTTCTCTTGAATGGAAGACCGACTGGATCAAGGATATTCCTGACCGTGAGATCATTTTCCCTCATTTCCTCAATTATATGAATCGATTCGACAATCCGCGGGGGAAAAAGAAAAGTCTCTACTATAATGAAGACGGAACCGGAAAATATATCTGGAAAAAGGACGAGCTGATTGACTACACCTTCGGCGGTGTTCTGGACAGGCTTGTGGAGGAATTCCCTGATCAGTATGCATTCAAGTACACTACGCTTGATTATACAAGGACATATTATGAATTCCGGGAGGATGTGGATCGTTTTGCCAGGGCGCTGATCTCATTGGGCGTCCGGGCTGGTTCCAAAGTTGCTATCTGGGCCACAAATGTTCCCGCGTGGTATATTACGTTCTGGGCAACAACGAAAATCGGCGCTGTTCTGGTTACGGTCAACACTGCATACAAGATCCATGAAGCTGAATATCTTCTCCGTCAGAGCGATACACATACGCTCGTTATGATCGAAAGCGCGCTTGACAGCAATTACCGGTCCATCATCAATGAGCTCTGTCCCGAAATCTGTGAAACCAGGACGGGCACGCCCCTGCACTGCAAAAAACTTCCTTTTCTCCGGAATGTCATCACAGTAGGGTATGCTCAGCAGGGATGCCTGACATTTGAGGAAGCAATGAAGCGTGCCGATTCCGTTCCGGTCGAAACGCTGGATGCCATGGCAAAAAACGTTAAAACGGATGATGTCTGCAACATGCAGTATACTTCCGGTACGACAGGCTTCCCCAAAGGCGTCATGCTGACACATTACAATGTTGTGAATGACGGAAAATGTATCGGTGACAGAATGGGCCTCTCCACGGCAGACAGAATGATGATCCAGGTGCCTATGTTTCACTGCTTCGGCATGGTGCTGGCGATGACCGCATCCATGACGCACGGCACGACCCTTTGTCCCCTTCCGTATTTTTCCGCCAAAAACTCCCTTGCCTGTATCAACCAGGAACGGATTACCTGTTTTCACGGCGTTCCGACGATGTTCATTGCGATGTTCAATCATGAGGATTACAGAAAAACTGACTTTTCATATATGCGTACTGGAATCATGGCGGGATCCGGTTGCCCTCCTGAACTGATGAAACGCGCCGCTCAGCCGGATGAAATGAACATGCGCGGAATCGTAAGCGTTTACGGACAGACGGAATCCTCTCCGGGAAGTACAATGTCCGCCTGGACTGATTCTCTGGAACTTCGTACGGAAACAGTCGGTTATTCATTCCCGCATGTGCAGACGAAAGTGGTTGATCCGGAAACGGGGAAAGAACTACCGGACGGACAGGATGGTGAATTCTGTTCCAGGGGATATCATATTATGAAAGGTTATTACAAAATGCCTGATGCAACAAATCAGGCAATCGATAAGGACGGATGGCTGCATTCGGGAGATCTGGCACGCAGAAACCCGGACGGAACTTATCTCATCACAGGACGGCTGAAGGATATGATTATCCGTGGCGGTGAAAACATTTATCCGAAGGAAATCGAAGAATTCATTTATACACATCCTGCGGTGGCGGATGTCCAGGTAATCGGGGTTCCTGATGCTAAATACGGCGAAGCGGTCATGGCATGTATCGTTCTGAAAAAGGGTGAAAAGGTCTCCAAAGAAGAAATGACCGAGTATATCAAGTCTCATATGGCACGCCATAAAGTGCCCCAGTATATCGAATTCGTTGATTCTTTCCCCATGAATGCCGCAGGCAAAGTGCTGAAATACAAGATGCGGGAAGAAGCAGCAGAACGTCTTGGACTAGTAGGCGCAGCTGGAATAGATACTGCGGGAGGGGTCAAACAGTAAAAAAAGCTGACAGGATGATTCCTGTCAGCTTTTGATTATGCATGTGCAAGCAGATGACGCATGCCGGATGGATCTGAAAGCACTCTTGCGCATCCGAGCACGACGCAGTCTTTTGCGTCAGGTGATACCCGGCAGGGTATGTTTAAAGCGTTACCGACGGCTTCTGCAAGACCGTACAGCAACGCACCGCCGCCGGTCAGCGTAACACCGCTTTCGAAAACGTCCGAAGCAAGCTGGGGAGGTGTTTTTTCAACGACGACCTGTACCGCTTCGATCAGGTCGTTTACCTGATCCAGGACTGCTTCGTAAATTTCGTCTGATTCGATGCTCATTGTTTTGGGCAGTCCTGAAATCAGATTCCTTCCTGTAATATCCATCACGACCGGAGGATCCCTTCGAACTGCGCCCCCAAGTGTGATTTTAATCTGTTCGGCAGTCCGTTCACCGATCAGCATATTGTATTTTTTTCTCAGGAAACGGATGATTGCATCGTCAAAATGATCACCGCCGATATGAACTGAACTGATTACAGAGACAGTGCTGTTATATAAAACTGCCAGATCAGTATTGCCGGCGCTGATATCAACGACCAGACTGCCGTAGGGACCAAGGAAATTGAGCTGTGCACCCAACGCAGCCGCAATATTCTTATCAAGCAGCTGTGTCCGTCTGACGCCGGCGTCAAACATGGAACTGATCAGTGCTTTCTTCTCCATATCCTTGACGCCTGTCGGTACAGCCATAACAGCTCTGGGCCTGGCAATCAGCCGTTTGCCGACAACTGAAGTAACAAAATACCGAAGCATGGCGCTTGTCAGGTCAAAATCAAGAATTTCACCCTGCGCCAGCGGACGGATCACGTTTACATTGGCCGGCGTACGTCCGATCATACGGTATGCCTCCAGACCGAAAGCAATGATATTCTGCGTCTCACGGTCAACAGCAACAACAGAAGGTTCACGGAAAACAATTCCGCGCCCTTTCATATATATCACTACATTTGACGTTCCTAAATCAATCGCAATATCATTCGTCTGAGCCATGATGATATCCTTTCATCATCTTCGGATTTACCCGAGAATCATATCATCAACAGCGAAAAAAAACAACCTTCCTGATCCTGTTGAAACAGCTGCATTTCTTGACAATGAGAAATGAACAAAGCATAATATAATGTGGTTATTTTCATGTGTGAGGTGTTGATTCTTGTCTGTCAGGATATTCGCTGTATCTGAAGGCTCACCGGCCGAAAAAGCCGGAATCGGGGCTGAAGACCGGATCATTTCCATTAACGGCGAAGCCATTACAGATGAAATTGACTATCAGGCACTGTCTGCCGTCACCAGGCTTGAAATTGAATATCAGCATCGTGATGAGGTGCGGAAAGCGTTTGTCCGTAAAGCAGAATGGGAACCCCTCGGACTGAGGCTTGATGAAAGAGAAGCGATGAAACCCCGTCATTGCAGAAACCGCTGTCTTTTCTGCTTCGTGGATCAGCTGCCGGAGGGGATGCGTGAAACGCTGTATGTGAAGGATGATGATTGGCGTCTCAGCATGATGATGGGCAATTATGTTACCCTTACAAATGTCAACGAACAGGAATTTGACAGGATCATTGCCAGGAAAGCTTCTCCCCTTTTCATTTCCGTCCATGCCACAGATCCGCAGACCCGGTGTGAAATCCTGCATAACAAAAATGCCGGGTCATTAATGAGCCGGCTGTCCCGTCTGAAAGATAACGGACTTGAATTTCATTGCCAGATTGTTTTATGTCCCGGAGTAAATGACGGAACGGTTCTGAACAAAACCATCGAGGATCTTGCCTCTCTCTGGCCCGCTTCCCGTTCGCTTGCCATTGTACCTGTCGGGCTGACCAAGCATCGGGAAGGGCTCGCGTCATTGAAAGGATTTGACGCTGAATCCGCACGAAGGCTTCTGTCGGAAGTGTCCGAATATCAGAAGCGTTTTCTGAAAGAACTCGGCACAAGGTTTGTTTTCCCTTCGGATGAGTTTTACTGCATTTGCGGAGAACTGCTTCCTGAAAACGAAGCATATGAAGACTACCCGCAGATTGAAAATGGCGTCGGAATGCTCAGACTGCTTGAACAGGAATGCGAAGAAGCTTATGAATTCCTGTTTCCTGACGGAAACAACGGAAAAAGCCATCCGGAAACAATCCTGATCCCTACCGGGACCTCTGCGCAGCCGTTTATTAAAAAAATAGTGGACAGATATAAACCGGAGCGTACTGTTGCGCATGTCATTCCGGTGATCAACCGGTTTTTCGGAGAAACGATCACAGTGACCGGATTGATCGTCGGAAGAGACCTGATCGACACGCTTAGAGGAATACCCTGCGACCGTATTCTGCTTTGCGATACCATGCTCCGGGATCAGACTGACCGTTTTCTTGATGATACGACGCTGGACGAAGTCAGTTTAGCATTGCATAAACCAATATGTATCGTCCGGAATAACGGAGAATCGCTGATCAGAGCGTTATGGAAAATGGAGGAAAACAATGGCTAAACCGCTTGTTGCCGTCGTGGGTCGTCCGAATGTGGGCAAATCTACTTTTTTCAATAAAATGGCCGGGAAAAGGATCAGCATCGTTGATGATATGCCCGGTGTCACCAGGGACAGGATTACAGCCGATGCGGAATGGCTCGGACACTCTTTTACCCTTATCGATACCGGCGGTATTGATCCGAAAAGCGATGATGTCCTTCTCAGCCAGATGCGTGAGCAGGCCGCCGTCGCCATGGAGCTCGCTGACGTTATCTGTTTTTTCACGGATGCAAGGGATGGTCTTACGGAAGATGACAAAGATGTAGCCAACATGCTGCGGAAAACCTCAAAGCCTGTCCTTCTCGTTGTCAACAAAGTCGATTATCTCGGCCTGAATGATAATCTGTATGAGTTTTATGAACTCGGTCTGGGAGATCCGATCGGAATCAGCAGCGTCAATATGCTCGGTTTCGGCGATCTGCTGGATCAGTTGATTTCGCTGTTCCCTGCAGAAAAGCAGGGACAGGATGGCGACACCTCTCCGATTCAGCTCGCAATCGTCGGCCGGCCCAATGTCGGTAAAAGTTCATTGACGAACCGGCTTCTGGGTGAAAATCGCACCATGGTTTCAGAGATCGCCGGAACCACCCGCGATGCTATTGATTCCCTTTATACGGATGAAAAAGGTACGGCTTTCAATATTATCGATACCGCAGGTATCAGAAGAAAAAGGGCTGTGGAAGACGAAACGCTTGAAAGATACAGCGTTCTGCGTTCCATTGCCGCCATCCGTCGCTGTGATGTCGCTCTTTTGCTGATCGACGCCAACGACGGCGTTACAGAGCAGGATACCAAGATCGCCGGACTGATCCATGACGAAGGAAAAGCCGTGATTATTATTGTCAATAAATGGGATATGCTCGATAAAGAAACCGGCACCTATGAAAATTACAGGAAACAAGTCATCAGCGATCTGAAATTTATGAGTTATGCTCCCGTATTGTTTATATCGGCCAAATCAGGCCAGCGTGTTTCCTCGATTCTCGGGAAAGTCAAGGAAGTATATGCAACTGCCTGCCGAAGAATTACCACCGGCGTGCTGAATGATGTACTTAACGACGCCGTAAACGCTCTGCAACCTCCGATGCAGGGCGGGAAACGTCTCAAAATATATTATGCAACGCAGGGAGGCGTTCAGCCGCCGTCTTTTGTTCTGTTTGTTAATGAAGAAAAACTGATGTTCTTTGCTTATGAAAGATATCTTGAAAACTATTTCAGAAAGTCTTTTCAGCTGGAAGGTACGCCCATCAGATTCATTCTGAGGGAAAAGAAAAAGGAGGACTGATCAGAATGTCGAAAGCAATGCTGATCGCTTTATCATGCATCATCGGATATCTCCTTGGTTCCTTGTCCGGCGGTATTATTA
>CAZUXV010000102.1:0-10311 GCA_964624445.1 uncultured Oscillospiraceae bacterium
TAGAAAGAAAACCCGGGCAATAAAAAACCGGCTGGATCGCTCCAGTCGGTATCGTTATTTTCCTCGGTCATCCTGCCCGGAAACGCTTCTTAGAAATCTTCACCTCGTCCGTCTTTCCGCTCAGCGCTTCCTGCTACTTCCTGGCGCATTCCGGCTGCTGCATCCTGTTCATTTCGTCCACCGCATCCTCTAGTCCCAGGTGCATGTACATGTTCATCGTCACCCCGATGTCGCTATGGTCCATCAGGTACTGCAGCGTCTTTGGATACATGCCTGACCGCGCCTAAATGCTACAGTATGTATGGCGACATACATGAGGGGTGATATTCGGCATCTGTTCCCGGAAGATCTCGTTGTATCTGTTCACCATATGATGAACAAGATCATGTTAATTATGCGTTTTCCCGATATTGCCGGCTCCGCCTATAACCAATATATTCATACGCTTCTCTCCCGATTGACAGTTTGGATAAACCGGTGAAAAGCCGCAAAGCCTTCCGGATCGCGTCGGTAAACACCTGCATGTTCTAACACCTTGGCAAACACTTTGCCTGTCTCAAGCTTCAGAATATCTGTGGCATTATCTTCCGTGAAAGTATATTGTTTTCTCAACTCGTCCGCCCAGCAGGCATGCTTCTCCAGTTCTCCCGTGACCGGCATGCCTTTCACCAGCGCCTCTGCCAAATCCGTCAATTCTTCTTTCAGCCGGGCCGGCAGCACCGCCAAACCCATCACCTCGATCAACCCGATATTTTCCTTTTTGATATGGTGCAGTTCCGCATGTGGATGGTATACTCCCAGCGGATGCTCTGGTGTGGTAATATTGTTGCGCAATACCAGATCAAATTCATAATCTTTTCCCCGGCGACGCGCAATGGGTGTTATTGTGTTATGAGGAACCCCTTCTGTCTCTGCCAGGATAAAAGCGGCTTCATCGGTATAGCCGCGCCAGCAGCAAAGTATTTTGTCTGCCAGATCGGCCAGCCGGTCTTTATTGGAACCCGTGAGGCGGATTACACTGAGCGGCCATTTGACGATGCCCGACTGAATGTCTTCATATCCACAGAACCGGATCGTACGCTCCTCAGCCGCTTTCTCCATGGGAAAAGTAAAATGCCCGCCCTGGAAATGTTCATGACTCAGAATGCTGCCTCCTACAATAGGAAGGTCAGCATTGCTTCCGATGAAATAATGAGGAAATTCCGTGACGAAATCCAGCAGTTTCTGAAAAGCTGCTTTATCGATCACCATAGGCGTATGCTGTGAATTGAATACAATGCAATGCTCATTATAGTAAACATAAGGACTGTACTGCATAAACCAGGTGCTTCCGGCAATGGTTACTGGGATGATCCGATGATTCTGGCGCGGCGGATGATTGATTCTGCCCGCATAACCTTCGTTCTCAGCACATAAAAGGCATTTGGGATAACCGCTTTGCGGCGCGTTTCGGGCCGCAGCTATGGCTTTGGGATCCTTTTCCGGTTTGCTCAGGTTTACAGTAATCACCAGATTGCCGTATTCCGTTTCAGCGTCCCATCGCATGTCTTTGGCTATACGATATCGGCGGATATAGTCTGTATCCTGTGAAAAGCGGTAATACCAGTCGGTTGCGGACTGAGGTGAATCAGCATACAGTTCCGTGAACTTCTTTTGCACCTCATGCGGACGGGGTGTCAGGATGCCCATAAGGCGCGTATCCAGCAAGTCCCTGCCGGTTACATCCTCACTGCATACCCCGCGTTGTACGGCATCATCCAGCAGTCCTTTCAGTATTTCCTCAAGGGAAAGATTGGCAGGTTCAGCCGGTTCGTATCCATCCAGAGAAAGAGCGTCCAGCAGTTGGTTGAGAATAAATCTCCTGTCGCTTTCTTCAATCAGGCGGCAGTTCATGGCATACTGAACAAGAGATGCAAGAAGGCAGTTTATGTTCATGCTTCGGCCTCCGTAACCTTTTCCAGCTTTCCGCCTTCCGGATCAATGGAAAGAACAAGGCATTTCCCGGACCCCAGGACTTCTTCTATACTCTTTTTAAACTGATCCAGGCATTCCAGCGGAACAAATGCCTGAATTGTCCCAGCAAAACCGCCGCCATGCACCCGGCAGGCGCCATGACCTGCCAGAAGCTTTTCCGTCAGGGCAAGAGCCACAGCCACTTCCTGATGAGTTGCCCATCCTGCGGGAATGATGTTTTGCAGCAGGCTCCAGGAGGATCTTCCGGACGCTTTCACATCTGTCAGGAAATCTTCAAAACGGCCGTCCTTCAGCGCCTGCTGCTGGCGAAGGACACGTTTGTTTTCCTCGTATACATGCATGGCGCGAAGAACAGCCCGATCATTTACAGCACGGCGCAGATCCGGGAGTTCCCGATAGAACGTTTCTTCGGGGATGTCCCGCAAGTATTCCTTTCCGTAAAAATGACAGACCGCGTTCAGTTCTCGGGTAATCGCAGCGTACTCATCCGTCAGTCCGGCATGACCGGCCCCCGTGTCAATGATGCACAGCGCATAGCCTGTTTCATCAAAATCAAAATCGAGCTTTTCAACTGTGGGCTGGCCGGGATCATTAAAATCAATGAACACCATACCGCCCACGCTCGACGCCATTTGATCCATCAGCCCACATGGCTTCCCGAAATATATGTTTTCGGCATACTGACCGATTTTTGCAATTTCAACAGCATCCAGTCTGCTTTCATAAAACAGCGTGTTTATGATGTTTCCGATCAGCACCTCAAAAGCAGCAGAAGAACTCAGCCCGCTGCCAGACAGCACCGCAGAGGATACGCTTGCATCAAAACCTGCTATATTGGCTCCGCGCTTCTGAAAAGCAGCTGCAACACCCCGCACAAGAGCAGCGGTCGTATTCTTTTCTTCTTCATGGACTGACAGATCGTGAAGATCGACATTCACGGTAGGATAACCTTCCGACAGGATATGAATCATATTGCTGTCATTCAAAGCGACCTGTGCTGTGGTCCTCAGATTGACAGAGGCCGCCAGTACACAGCCGTGCTGATGATCTGTGTGGTTCCCGCTGATCTCTGTACGGCCGGGAGCAGAAAAAACATACTGTTTCATTGCATACGCCTCCTGTTTCCTGTCCTGCTTCGCGTCATTGCTTCTTTTCCCGCTCAAAATGCAGCTGCACCGCCGGATAGTCTCCGTTAAGTTGCGGAAAACTGTACCCTGCCTGCATCAAAGCCACACCTGAATAGGCGTTTTGTGTCCCTTCCAGATGATAAAGGCAATCCGGAAGAAGTCCCTGCAGACGGATCCAGGGAAAAGGACCGTTGGCCCGCACATGTGTCATAACAACATTCACAATCGCTTCTTCCCGATCCGGTGATACAATCATCCAGGCTTCAAAGCCGGAAGAGTCACCCAGTTCTGTCAGGCGGTAGTATGTTCCTTCAGAGATCAGTGCAGCGTATTTGTGATAGTCCGAAATCTGTTCCGCCATCTCTGCTTTTTCCTTGTCAGAGAGAGATGCCGGGTTCAGTTCATACCCGAAGGTTCCCGATTGCGCAACAATGCCGCGTGTCTTCAGCGGAACCGTCCGGCCTGTCTGGTGATTCGGCACAGCGGAGACATGTGCGCCCATCGTGCTGACGGGATAACCATAGGATGTGCCTCGCTGGATTTCCAGGCGCTCAACAGCATCTGAATCATCCGAGCACCAGATTTGCGGACAGTAAAACAGCATGCCGGCATCAAACCTGCCTCCGCCACCGGCGCAGCCTTCGATCAGCAAGTCCGGATACCTGGTCAGAATTTTGTCCAGCAGGCTGTATGTGCCGAGCATAAACCGATGGGCCACTTCTCCCTGCCGCTCCGCCGGCAAAGCATGGGAATAATAATTGGCTATACTGCGGTTGAAATCCCATTTGATATACTCTATTTTGGCATTGTCCAGAATATTGCTGATGCTCTGATAAAGATAATCCACCACATCCTGCCGTGACATATCCAGCACCATCTGGTTCCTGGCAACGGTTGGATCCCGGTCCGGATCGCGCAGCGCCCAGTCAGGATGGTTCCGGAACAGATCAGAATCCTCACTGATCATTTCAGGCTCAAACCACAGACCGAACTGCATTCCCATTTTATGAATCTGATCAGACAATTCCTGCATGGAGCAGCCCAGCTTTTCTTCGTTGACTGTCCAGTCTCCCAGGCTGCAGTTGTCATCATTTCGTTTGCCGAACCAGCCGTCGTCCAGGACCAGCATCTCCACTCCTGATTCTTTGGCGGATCTGGCAAAACCCAGGATCTTTTCCGCGTCAAAGTTGAAATAAGCCGCCTCCCAGCTGTTAATCAGTATCGGACGCATGGTGTTTCTGTATTTGGAATCGATTACCAGATCCCGGATAAGGCAATGATAATTACTGCTCAGTCCGTTCAGGCCGTTTTCACTGTAGGAAAGAATCGCTTCCGGCGCATCAAATGTTTCTCCGGGATTGAGTCGCCACGAAAAGTTATCCGGATGGATTCCGGAAACCAGACGAGTGCTTCCGAACTGATTGACTTCAACCTCTTCAATGTGATTACCCGAGTACATCAGCATAAATCCATAGCAATCACCGGCGTTTTCCGTGGCATGATGATCGCACAGGATTACAAAGGGATTATGCTGATGACTGCTCATGCCGCGATTGGAACCAAATGATACATTTCCTTTAGGCAGGCACAGCCTTTCCGCCATGCGCTCCATGCAGTGCCTTCCATGAAAATGAACCACGTCAAAATTTCCATAAGGAAAATCAATACACATGGACATGGCTTTTTCGATTGTTAGAGTGTCTGTACTGGAATTGATCAGCCGCACGGAACGGCAGATGACATCATGCTTGGGAAACACATGATAAAACAGTTCTGCTGTGAGCCCGATCGAATTATCCCGCATTGTAATAATAAGGGTTTCCGTATCATTATCGTTCCTCACATAAGGCAATCCCGGAACAGGCAAACGTCCTTCCTGTATTTCGTAACCTACATACCGCAGATCCACACTGCGGCTGCCTGCGGTTGTTATTGTCTGCACCGCACTGACCCGATAGTCACCGACGCCACTGCTGGCATACTCCTGCGGAAGCGTATCAAGTGAAAAACATCGGTTGTATCTTTGTTCATAAGGATTCCCCGAAAAGCCCCTATCAGCGTATTGAAGGAGATAGCTCATGTCCCCTTCTGCCGCTTTTCCATAGTAGAGATGGAGCAAGATATCTCCTTCAACAACCTGCATCTGATATATATGGCCGGCTGTACGCAGACAAAAGATCCTGCTATCTGCAGAAAACGAAATACTCATAATTGCAGCTGCCTCCTGTAATCTGACGGACTGATTCCAAAGCGCTTTTTGAAGACCTTTGAGAATGTCATTTGATCATCATATCCCACTTCGTTGGCGACCATGCCGATCGTAATATTCTTCTGCTGCAGCAGTTCCTTGCTTTTGCTCATGCGCACCTGCAGCAGGTATTCCTGCGGAGACATGAACATCCTTTCCTTAAAAATCTCCGTCAGATATGTTCGGTTTATTCCGATATACTCGGCCACTTCGCTGATCCGGACATGCTGGTAATTGCTGCGGATAAACTGAACAGCATACTGGACATAATCCGCCGGCGTCAGATCATTGCGTTTTGACTGAGCGGCGTTATCCTGTTCCCATGACTCAATGGCCAGGGAGAGGTACTGAATCGCTAGGCCCCACCGGCATACTTCAGTCGAAACACGCATATGCTGACGTTTGAGGATTTCAAGCACCAGATTCATAAACTCCGTAGTATCTTTTCCGCTGTCCAGCACATAGGTCCCGCCTGTGAAGCCGGCCATCTCCATATAATCTTTTGCCTGTTTTCCTCCATAAGTCACCCATACATAATGCCAGGGATCCGTTGAATCAGCCTGATAGAACACTTCTTCCATGTCCTTCAGAAGGAACATCTGGCCTGCCCGGATATGGAAGCACTGATTTCCTACCCAGTAACGACCCTTTCCTGACAGCACCACATGCAAATGATAGCCTTCCCGGGCACAGCGGGGATAAGCGTAATCCGGAAGGCATTTCTGTATACCGCATGATTTCATAAACAGATCGTCATCCCGTTGCTGCTGATATTCAATGGTATGGTAATTAATCGCCTTATTGACCAATGGGTTTTCCAACAGCCGGTTCTGCGTCCGTTCCATGATCTTTATCTCCTATTTTCGGAATAATAAAGAGGCGCCGCGCAACAGGCAACGCGCTGCGCCTCTTCCTTTCCGACTATAACATAAGTTTGGGATCGCTGTCAGCCTTTCACCGCTCCGAGCATGATTCCCTTCACAAAATATCTCTGGATAAAGGGATAAACCAGAATTATGGGAAGTGTCGCAACCATAGTTGCAGCCATACGGATACTGTCAGGCGTTACAGCTGCCGCACCGGTTTTGCCAGCCGCCATCTGCTGGGAAGTGGAAGCGCCTGTCTGATACTGATTCAGGATCTCTACCAGAATGGACTGCATGGGTTTCAGGTCCTGTGAGGATGTATACAGATAGGCATCAAACCAGCTGTTCCACTGAGTGATAGCCACAAACAGCGCCACTGTCATGAGAATCGGCTTTGCCAGAGGAAGTATGATTTTGAAAAAGATCACCAGATCGTTGCCACCATCAATCCGTACCGCTTCGAAGAGGGATGACGGCATGGAATCAATATAGGAACGAATCAGAATCATATTGTAAACACTCATGATATTGGGAAGAATAAATACCCAGAAATTATCCAGCAGGCCGATATTTTTCAAGATCATATAATACGGTACCTGACCGCCGCCGAAATACATTGTAAATACGAACAGCAGGCTCCAGAACTTATGACCCACCAGATCCTTCCTGGCCAGTGGATAAGCCAGCATTGCCGTACACATTACCGCCAGCGGGGTGCCAATCAGCGTTCTGGCAACAGTAACCAGAATAGAATGCTGGAAAGTGGAACGGCCCAGGATTTCCTGATAGCTGTAGGTGGAAAACACCCGGGGCCAGAAATAAATACCTCCCCGAACCGCGTCTGTCGCGTCATTAATGGACACCACAAAAATATTCCAGAATGGATAGACGGTAACGATTGTAATAAGCGCAAGGAAAAGGAACTTGAAGATATCCAGAATCCAGTCTCCCCATGTCCTCTTTTCCCTGATACGGTTATTGATACGCATCTTTTTCGTGATCGCAGTCATGTGATTTCCCTCCTTTCTCAGAAAAGTGCCGAGTCGTTCAGTTTCGCAGTGATCTTGTTTGCGCTCAGGACCAGAATAAAGGATACAACAGACTTGAACAAGCCTACCGCGGTACCGTATGAATACATTCCCTTCGCCAAACCATAGCGGTATGAATAAGTATCCAGTACATCAGAATAATTCAGAATCGCATTATTTCCCATCAACAATTGCTGTTCAAATCCTGTCGACAGGATACCTCCGATAGCCAGGATCAGCAGCGTAGCAATAGTAGGCCGGATCGTCGGCAGTGTAATATGCCAGATCCGTTTCACACGACTTGCGCCATCGATAGAGGCCGCTTCATACAATTGTTCATCAATTCCTGAAATAGCAGAGAGATATATGATTGCATTATACCCGATAACCTTCCAGGTATTGGCAAAAGCGATGATCCACCAGAAGTAGGGACCGTTCTGGAAGAAAAGAATCGGCTCTTTTGTCAGCCCGAGTTTCATCAGTATGTCATTGACTAACCCGCCGCCGGAAAGGAAAGTCAGAAAGATGTTTGCGGCAATAACCCAGGAAATAAAGTAGGGTAAGTAGGATGCCGTCTGGATAAATTTTTTCAGCCTCACATTTTTCAGTTCATTAAGCATGACCGCCAGAATGATAGGCGCAGGAAAGGAGAACAGCAGCGTCAGCACGCTGGTGGCCAGTGTGTTGCGCATAATCATACCGAAATCTTTGTTGAAGAAATACTCGAACCACTGAAATCCTACAAATTTAGCCCCCAACAAGTCGGCAAAATACCCGTTCTGTGTGGGTTTATAGTTGGTGAAGGCCATATACAAACCGGACATCGGCGCATAGCAGATCACCAACACCCAGACCACAGCCGGGAGCATGAGCAGAAACAAATACTTCTGATCTTTTAGTCTGCTCATCAACGGTTTTTTCTTTTTCGCGTTTATAGCGACAGTTGTCATGGGAGACTCCTCCTTATAAAACAGGAAGCAGGATCAGATAAGTTACCCGGAAGCAACATTACCCAATCCTGCTTCGTTCGCTTATCTCAGTGCAGAGATGAAACGTTCAGGCTTTATTTGATGGCAACAGGATCCAGTCCCCACAGTTCCAGGCGGCTGAAATACAGGTCGGACATATAGGCTTCGATATCACTCATACCTGCGTTTTCCATTGCATCGATCATTTCAGTGTACAACGCATCACATTCTTCCACAGTAGCCGCATTGACCATCCGGGGGTAATACTGGTCAAAAACGTCGATGACACCCTGATACATCAGCGCTTCCAGGGAACCGCCAGCGGGCTGCAGGCCTGCGAATTCAGCGCTATCATAGTATCCGTTGGTCAGGTTCTGATAAGCATAGGTGGTAGAACGGTCTTTCACAGTTGCCCAGAAGCGACAGGGTGTGCCGTCATCTTCATGCGGGCTGTTTTTGACAAACCAGGTCCACTTGGTAATACCAGTCTGATCCACAAAGTTGCTGTTGTCCGCCTGGTAGCGCTCAATAATATCTCCCATAGGAGTCCGTACGCCATCCACAAAATCCCAATCCTGGCCTTGAATTCCCCAGAGCAGCAGATCCTGACCTTCCTGGGAAGCGCAGTAGTCAACAAACTTCAGCGCCGCATCCAGATTCTTGCAGTTCTTGGTAATGGCAATCGCATCCCAGCCCAGAGAAGAACGGCCGGAAAGCGGCAGGTCAGCTGAGGCTGCATTGTCAGGGATTACCTTATATGCAAGGTATTCTCCATTCGCATTTCCGCCGGCCATCAGCGTGTTGGACGGTGTCCAGGTATCCCAAAAGGCGCCAGCAAAGGCAAACACGCCGGGGTTGGACAGTTTCTGATTGCGGAGCTCACTGTTGTTGCTGGTCCATTCCGGATCCAGGATGCCTTCGCGATACAGTTCATTCATCTGATGAATCGCATCCATAAACTGGGGATCCCGTACAATGAAGTACAGTTTACCGTCATGAACATAATTGGGATACATGTTGTTCATCGCCTGAAAAGTACCATTGATGCCGCCGCTTCCTGGCTCACCGATTACCAGGGAACGGTTTGAATCTGGATGAGCGGCTTTGAACTGTTCCAGGAGTCCTTTGAATTCAGACCATGTAAAAGGTTCCGGAGAATCTGCCCGCTCCTGGCCAACCAGTTCGATCATATAATCATACCGGCAGATGAAGCCGTTCACAGGATCCGGATCATATCCGTACCAGTTGGAAAGATAGTAGTTGTTACCGTCGGAATAGCGGGTCTTGTTCAGTACATCCCCATACATTGCAACCACATTGGGCATCTGATCAAGATAATCGCTCAGATTAACCAACGCACCGGCTTCAATGTACTGATTGACAATGTCACTGGAGCGATCCATCAGCACAATGTCCGGATAATTCAGACCAGCTAGCATCAGGCTGAGCTTTTCACCCGGATTGCCGGAGGGACTGATCAGGTCGAGTTTGATGCCGGTACGCTTCTCCAATTCCTTTGCAACAGGATCATCAAAGGTTCGGACACCGGAGTTCTTGTCAAAGAAAGAAATCGTTACGGGTTCTTCCGCCATTGCGGCAGGCAGCATAATGGTAAAAACCATTATAACTGCGAGAAACAAACCAATCATCTTTTTCATGTTTATGCCTCCCTTTCTATATTAACCAAGTTTGTTGATACCATTGTATGTTTAAATGTCTGCCCGGTCTATGGACTCATGTCAGGGCCATATGGCATTATGTCAGATGAAAATGCTTGTGCATTTACTTCTGTGAAAGCAGTAGTTTCATGACCTTTCCTTGATTTATTTTGAAGATTAATCACTCCACAACAAAAAAGTCACCTGGTTCCCGAAAAAAACGCTGAACCCTTGTATTTTCAAAGGCTAGCGCTTTTCGTATGGCGTCAATATTCATTTTTTCGCTCAATTTTACAGAAAAAGTGCATAAAAAAGTGCTGCAGACATCAGCACCGAAAAAGCAGAATCCGGGCAAAAGAAAAAGCCTTCCGGATCGCTCCGAAAGGCTGAACTGCACCCCATTTGTTAGACAAGTATGATACACTACTAACAAATGGGGTGA
>CAZUXV010000103.1:0-10167 GCA_964624445.1 uncultured Oscillospiraceae bacterium
GATCCGGAAGATGCCCCAGGGCTATCAGACGGAGATCCGGGAACGGGGCGGCAACCTCAGCCAGGGTGAGAAACAGCTGGTTGCCTTCGCGCGGACCCTGCTTTCTGACCCGGCGATCCTGATCCTGGACGAAGCGACTTCCTCCATCGATACCCAGACGGAAAAACTCCTGCAGGAAGGTATCCAGGAAATGCTCAAAGGCCGGACCAGCATTATCGTCGCCCACAGGCTCAGCACCATCAAGAACTGCGACCGGATCCTTTACATCAGCAACAAGGGCATTGCCGAAATGGGCAGCCATGAAGAACTGATGGCTAAGAAAGGTTTGTATTATCAACTGTATACCGCCCAGGTACGGGACGATGCAGCTTAAAAATGTAATAATATAAGGAGGCAGACCCATGGACCAACTGAAACACCGCAAAGCTGACGCAAAACTGCAGATCCTCAACCCCGACGGATCCCCGGCGGCCGGACGTTCCGTCCGCGTGGACCAGGTCTCCCATCAGTTCCTTTTCGGCTGCGGCGCGTTTGACACCGTGGAAATCATGAAAACGGACGATGAAAAGAAGCGCGCCTTCCTGCAGGAACGCATGGAAAAATGGCTGGGACTGTTCAACTACGGTACCCTGCCCTTCTACTGGGGACGGTATGAACCCGTGGAAGGCCAGACTGCCTATACCGAGACCATGGCGGCCGCCCGCTGGCTGCGGGAAAAAGGCGTGACCGTCAAGGGACATCCGCTGTGCTGGCACACCGCCTGCGCCCCGTGGCTCATGCAGTATTCCAACGAAGAAATCCTCCGCCGCCAGATCGAACGGATCCACCGGGATATGTCCGCCTTCAAAGGCGTGATCGGCCTGTGGGACGTGATCAACGAAGTCGTCATCATGCCGGTTTTCGACAAGTATGACAACGCGATTACCCGGATCTGCAAGGATCTGGGCCGCGTCGGCATCGTGAAGGAAGTGTTCGCCGCCGCGAAGGAGACCGATCCGGACGCTATGCTGCTCATCAACGACTTCAACACCAGCAAACATTATGAAGAACTGATCGAAGACCTGCTGGAAGCCGATGTCCCCATCAGCACCATCGGAATCCAGAGCCATCAGCATCAGGGCTACTGGGGGCTGGAAAAACTCAACGACGTACTGGAGCGCTTCTCCCGCTTCGGCCTGCCCATCCATTTCACCGAGAATACCCTGATTTCCGGCGACATCATGCCCGCACACATCGTCGACCTGAACGACTGGCAGGTGGACGAATGGCCGAGCACGCCCGAAGGTGAAGAGCGCCAGGCCAGGGAGATCTCGGAAATGTACACCGTGCTGTTCAGTCATCCGCTGGTGGAAGCCATCACGACCTGGGACTTCAACGACGGCTGCTGGCTGAAAGCGCCTTCCGGTTTCGTACATGAGAACAACAGCATCAAGCCTTCCTATGAAGCGCTGAAACAGCTGATCCACGGAGACTGGGAAACCCATGAAGTCCTGACTGCTGACGCTGAAGGGTTCGTATCCTTCACCGGTTTCAGGGGCGGTTATACCATACAGACTGATACAGGAAACGCCGGTTTCACGCTGAATAATAATCTGTGTGAAAAGCTGATCCTGAAAGCATAAAGGAGATATTGCGCCCATGCATTCCGAGCCGTCCGTTTTCCGCATCAATCAGTCAGGCTACGCCGCAGGGCTTCCGGTTACAGCAGCCGTGCTTGGAAACGGACCCGTTATCCTGAAAAACGCTGCGGGAGAAATTGTTCGCAATGCCGCTTTTGATGCGCCGCAGACGGATCCCGCCTCCGGAGACGCGGTCTCCCTGGTGGATCTGGGCATCCTGGAAACAGGCACCTATGAGCTGGAATCCGACGCCGGCCGGCGCCAGTTAACCGTATGCGCCTCCCCGTGGAACACGGTGACCCATGCGCTGATCAAGGGCCTGTACTACCAGCGGTGCGGCTGCGGCCTGCTGCCTGAACATGCGGGCGTTTACGCCCATCCTCCATGCCATACGGCTCCCGCGCAGGAATGGACGGACAAAAACGTCAGCCGCAGAATCACCGGCGGCTGGCACGATGCCGGTGATTACGGCAAATATGTCGCACCAGGTGCCGTCACGGTGGCGCATCTGCTGTATACCTGGAAGCTGTTTCCGCAGGGATGCGGCGATGACCTGAACATCCCGGAAACCGGAAGCGGCATTCCGGATATTCTCAGCGAAGCCCGGTTCGAACTGGAATGGATCCTGCAGATGCAGCGTTCCGACGGCTCGTTCCACCATAAGCTGACCAAGTCGCATTTTGCGGCCTTTATCATGCCTCAGGACGACCTGGAACAGGAATATCTCATGCCTGTATGCTGGTGCGCGACGGCGGACGCCGCCGCCTGCCTGGCGCTGGCTTTCCGGGTATACCATTCCTTTGACGAACCCTTTGCCAACCGTATGCTGCTGGCTGCGAAGCATGCCTGGACATGGCTGAAGGCGCATTCTGATTTCGTGCCCTTTATGAATCCGGAAGGGGTCCGCACAGGCTGGTACGGCGGCCGGAGCGATATCAGCAACCGGTTCTGGGCAGCCTGCGAGCTCTTTGCATCCACCGGGGAAGACGCATACCGTCTGGCGGCGGAGAAATTATATACGACGAACCTGAACCTGACTGAATTCGGCTGGATGGAAGTCGGCGGTCTGGGCGCTCTGTGCTGCCTGACCGATCTGAAGGATCACGCCGGCGACGTACTGTATAACCGGCTGAAAGAAGACTTCCTCCGCCGGAGCGAAGAAGCGCTCACCCTGTCCCATGACTCCGGCTACGGAACATCCATCGCTCCGGACCGGTATATCTGGGGAAGCATCCTGCCGGTCATGAGCCATGCCATGGCGATGATCATCAATACGATCCTCACCGGGAGACAGGATATGCGGGACGCCGCCCTGCTGCAGTGGCATTACGCCCTGGGCATGAACGCCATGGACCTCTGTTTTGTCACCGGGTTCGGAGAAAACACCGTCATGCATCCCCATCACCGTCCCTCCGGCGCAGACGGTATCGAAGCGCCGGTTCCCGGGCTGATCTCCGGCGGGCCGAACAAATGCTTCTGCTATCCCCAGACGAAGGAAAAACTCGGGCCTGACACGCCCCCGGCCAAATACTTCCTGGACGAAACGCCTTCCGCCGATACCAACGAGATCGCCATCTACTGGAACTCTCCCACTGTCTTTGTCGGAGCATATTTTAATTCGCCTTCCTGATGATCCCGTGAATGCTTCAGCGCCCGGCCTGCATGGCCGGGCGTTTCGTTGAAAAAGCCGCTGCATTCTGATATACTTCATTTTGATAAAGACAAAGCCATACAGACCGAAAGCGAGGGACCGTTCCATGATCTCCACACAGTATTCGGCTTTCATCAGCTACCGCCATCAGACGCCCGACCAGGAAATTGCAAAAAAGCTGCATCACCTGATCGAAACCTGTTCTGTTCCTTCCGCGCTGCGGACGGACAGAGCCCGGCATCCCGGCAAGGTGTTCCGCGACCAGGAGGAACTGCCGCTTTCCTCTGATCTGGGCAAGGATATCGAGACCGCCCTGGATAACAGCGACTGGCTGATCTGCATCTGTTCCCCGCGCTACCTGGAGAGCCGGTGGTGCCAGCGTGAACTGGAATACTTCATTGAGCACAAGGGCCGGGACCGCGTCCTGACCGTACTGGCAGAGGGAGAGCCCCAGGACAGCTTTCCGGAATTGTTGCGTTTTGAAACAGACGAAAACGGAAAACGGGTCGAACGTGAACCGCTGGCCGCAGACGTCCGCGGCACGGATCTTGCAGAAAGCCTGAAAAAGCTGAAAAAAGAAAAATACCGGATTCTCGCGCCGATGCTCGGGACTTCTTTCGATGGGCTGTACCAGCGGCAGCGCAGGAGAACCATGCGGAACGTCCTGGCTGCCGCGCTGGCCGCGGTCGCGATCCTGGGCGGCTTCCTCACTTACGCGCTGATCCAGAACGCGAAGATCAAAGAGCAGAATGAACAGATCAAAGCCCAGAATGAAAAGATCAGCACCCAGAATGCCGAACTGACCGAAAAGAATAAAAAGATCGAGACACAGAATACCGAGCTTTCGGAGAAAAACGAGCAGATCGAAACACAGAATGCCGAACTGACGAAGAAAAACGCTCAGATCGAACAGCAGAACACCGAACTTTCGGAGAAAAACGGGCAGATCGAAGCGCAAAATACGCAGCTGACCGAAAAAAACGAGCAGATTGAAAAACAGAATGCTGAGCTGTCGGCTAAAAATGCACAAATCGAAACACAGAATACCGAGCTGACGAAGAAAAATGCTCAGATCGAACAGCAGAACACCGAACTTTCGGAGAAAAACGAACAGATCGAAGCGCAAAATACGCAGCTGACCGAAAAAAACGAGCAGATCGAAGCGCAGAATACGCAGCTGACCGAAAAGAACGAGCAGATCAAAGCACAGAACGTCAGGATCGAGGAAGAACGGGTTGCTGCCGCCCGGAACGAATGCGATCTGCTGGTTGAAAAATCCATATACTACTCTTCCGTCAACCGGAAAAACGAAGCGACCCGTCTTGGTCTGGAAGCGCTTGCCGTTTCCGAAACGCTGGACGGATACGCGAAAGACAGTATCCGGGAAGCGCTCGCCGTTTCCTGCTCCATGGGCGATTTCGCCGTGGAAGCGGAGCTGGATTTCCCCGGCATTGTGAATTATGACCCGTCCTGCTGCTTCTCTCCGGACGGCTCGAAGCTGGCAGTCGCTGATTCCCGTTCCGGCCTGTCACTGTGTGACACGGTAACCGGCGAGCGTCTGTGGGTCTCTTCTCCCTTCAGCCACGATATCACGTCCGTCCGCTGGAAGGAGGACAGTTCCCTGCTGGTCGTCACCGCCCAATGGGGCCATACGGTTTGCCTGGTTGACGCGGCCACCGGAGAACACCTGAAGGAACTCTATATCCCTTGGGCCAGCAACGCGGTTTTTGACGGGGACAATGTGCTTATCGCCTTTGCGCAGGGTATTATCAAATGGGAAACCGCTGTCAGTGACGAAAATTTCCCCTGGGTCTACCAGGTTGACGAGGACCAGCACGCCACTTCAAAATGTCTTCTGAACGAGCGGTTCATCTCCTTCTGTCAGGGGATTACCTTCACGAAACCCCGCATCTTTGTCAAGGAAAAAGGATCGGATGAGGCCTTTGTCACAGAACTGGAAAGCAGCAAGGTTGTCAGCGGATACACCCTGTCTCCGGACGGAGAATGGATCTTCGTCCATCAGTACGATCAGTGTATGGTCATTAACCTGCGCACGGATGAGATCCGGTGGCAGATCACCCGGGAGGAGGGCCTCTTCACCGGCTCGGACTGCGGACCGGTCTGGACCGGCAATATCATCCTCGACTGCGGAAAAGCATATGACGCCATGACCGGCGAAGTGCTTTATGACACGAAAAACCAGGCCTATGTCGGCGTCTTCCCGGACGGACAGTTCTTTGCCGATTCCGAAGCTGTTTACCGCCTGTCGGACGGCAGCTGGTTTGCCGATATCCCCGGAAACCTGAAAGCGATCGATCCTACCGGGAAACATCTGGTTGTGTACCACACCCTGGAATACGGGCGCGGCGCCCCGGGCAATCCGGATGCACTTATTTCCCGGAAACAGACCGCATATCTGGAAAAGTCTCCCGGAACCGGAAGCCAGTATATGGCAGAGCAGTATGACGGCACAGTCCTGGATATTCCTGATTTCACGGAACCGGAGCATGAAGAAGGAACGATCCTCGCGCTGAACGATCCCTACGGAACCGCCAGTACATCCGGTTATCTGCAGGCGAAGTCTTTCTTCAGTCCCAACAACGGCCGGTATTATCTGGTAATCAACCAGGGCGCCTATATCCCGATCTACGACCTGGAAAAAAGCAATGAGCCTTCCTTCCGAATCTACGATTTCAGCGTCGGAGATCATGTGGAAGCAATGGACGTCGGTTTTTCGGCAGACGGTCGTCTTGCTGCCGTAGCCGGTGCAAACGGACAGGTGGCAGTTTATGAACTGGAAACCGGCAGTATGGTCTGCTCTTTCACCGATACCTATCTGGCGCGTTCCCTGTCCGAAGTCCGGTTCAACACAGGCGGCAGCTATCTGATGGTGGCGGATTTCAACCTGAGCAGTTTCCGTATCTACTCCGTAACCAACGGCCAGACGCTGTATGTGATGCATGCGGTGAAAGAAGTGGATTCCTGGGGTTTTGACGAACAGACCGGCGACGCCGTCGTGAAGTATACGGACGGCAGCGCACTGATCGCCCGGATGTTTGAGGATGAAGAAACACTGCTCAGCTATGCCCGGGAAACGGTGAAATAAAAGCGGAAAATAGGCAAGCCCTTGCTGACGCAAGGGCTTTGTTTGATTTATTTTATTCAAATCGTTTATCCCCCCGTCTTCCGGTAGGGACCGCTGTACTGGGCCTCCTTTGCCGCTCCGGATCTACCTCTTGCCATGAGCGCCTCCGGCCGGTCACCGAACAGCTTCCGACGGATTCCTGATACCTTTTCAGGGTCTCCTCTCTTCTTTCCACCTCCCTGTTTCTGCGCTTATTCTGAAACGTTCTTTTTCTTTGTGGCTACATTATTACACAATTATTTTTATTTGTCAACACTTTTTTAACAATTTTGTAAATATTTTTTTAATTCATGTCAGATTCCTTTGTTTTCACGGCTGGCAGCACACAGGTCTTTGATCACTTCCCCGGCGATAATCAGTCCCGCCGCCGCAGGCACGAAAGCCGTGGAGCCGGGGATGTCCCGGCGGCTGCTCCCGGGTCTCTCATCCGCGGGGATTTCACCGAGCGGCCGTACCGGTATTTCCCTTGAATAGACCACTTTCAGCTTTTTAATTCCTCTCCTGCGGCATTCGGTGCGCATCACCCGGGCCAGCGGGCATACGGAGGTCTGATAGATATCGGCAACCCGGAATGCCGTGGGATCCAGTTTGTTTCCCGCGCCCATGGCGCAGATGATGGGCGTACCGGCTGCCTGTGCCTTCTCTGCCAGGGCCAGCTTTCCCTTTACCGTGTCGATGGCGTCCACTACATAGTCGTATTGCGTAAAATCGAACTGGTCCTCTGTTTCCGGCAGGAAGAATGTTTTGTATGTTGTCACACGGCAGTCCGGATTGATGTCCCGGATCCGCTGTTCTGCTGCGTCCACTTTATACTTTCCCACGGTGCTGTGCGTCGCATGTAGCTGCCGGTTCAGGTTGGTCAGGCACACCTTGTCGTCATCAATCAGATCCAGTGCGCCGATGCCGGAACGGGCCAGTGCTTCCACCGCATATCCGCCCACGCCGCCGACACCGAAAACCGCTACGCGGCACTGCGCGAGGTATGCCATTGCTTCGGATCCCAGCAGCAGCTGTGTCCTGGAAAACTGGTTCAGCATGCGTCAACGCTCCGTTCCGTCATAATCGGGTTCATTATCTCATTTTCTTTGCTCATTTTCAACAAAAAACATGTCCGTACTGCTTTACCTTTTTCCTGTATTCATATATAATGAGCCGAATGATTATGTATTGTTCCCTATTCTGAACCAAGCGTAAAGGAGTGCATCCACATGAGCGAACAGCGCAAGCCCCTGGTCTCCCACATTTTCACCGCGGATCCCTCCGCCCATGTGTTCAACGGAAAGCTCTATATCTATCCCTCCCACGATATTCCCCACGACGGAGAGGATAACGATGACGGCGACGAGTATCGCATGGAAGATTATCACATCCTGTCCATGGACAACCCGGACGCGCCCTGCGTGGATCACGGCTGCGCCCTCCATATGAAGGACGTGCCCTGGGTCAGCAAGCAGATGTGGGCACCGGACGCCGCTGAAAAAGACGGTAAATACTATCTGTATTTCCCTGCCCGGGACAAAGACGGCATCTTCCGTCTCGGCGTCGCCGTATCGGACGATCCCGCCGGTCCCTTTACGCCTGAAAAAGATTACATCCCCGGCAGCTACAGCATTGACCCCGCCGTACTGATGGACGACGACGGCCGCGGTTATGTCTACTACGGCGGCCTGTGGGGCGGCCAGCTGGAAATGTGGCAGAGCGGAAGTTTCGATCCGAATGCCCACCGTCCCGAAGGCAGCGAGCCTGCTCTCGGACCGATGTTCGCAGAACTGGATCCGGACATGAAGCACTTCAAGACCGAACCGAAGCACCTGCAGATCCTGGACGAAAACGGCAGCCCCCTCACCGCAGGCGATGAGGACCGCCGCTACTTCGAAGGTCCCTGGATGCACAAGTTCAACGGCAAATATTACCTGTCCTATTCCACCGGTACCACCCACTACCTGGTCTACGCCGAAGGCGACAAGCCGGACGGTCCCTTCACCTACAAAGGCCGGATCATGGAACCCGTGATCGGCTGGACCACCCATCACTCCATTGTGGAGTATCAGGGAAAATGGTACCTGTTCTATCATGACTGTGAACTGTCCAACGGGATCAACCACCGCCGCTGTGTCAAGTTTACCGAATTGACCATCCATGAGGACGGCACCATTGAAACGATCCGTCCTTACGAAGCATGACCGCCGCAAAAAGCGCCGTCCGCCGGGCGGCGCTCTTTCTGTTGATCCTGCCGTTACTGGCGATCTGCGCAAAAGGAGAAGAAACCGAAATGAGCAACGTTCCCGTTACCCTGCAGAAATCCTACAAGAAAGCTTCCGAGAACAATCCGCTCTATACCCAGCGTTTCGGCGCCGATCCGGGCGTCATGGAGTATAACGGCCGGCTGTACGTCTACATGACCGACGATCTCCTGGAGTACGACGGCAAAGGCAACGTAAAGGAAAACTCCTACCAGCAGATCAGGACCATCAACTGCATTTCCTCCGATGACCTGGTCAACTGGACGGATCATGGAAAGATCTATGTCGCCGGTCCGAGGGGCGCCGCTACCTGGGCGGCCCACTCCTGGGCTCCCTGCGCAGCTCATAAAACGATCGAAGGAAAAGAAAAGTTCTTCCTGTATTTCTGCAACGGCGGAAACGGCATCGGCGTACTGTGCGCCGACAGCCCGGTCGGCCCCTGGCGGGATGAGCGGGGCAGCCTGCTGATCACCCGCGCCGTTCCGAACTGCGCCGACGTCACCTGGCTGTTCGACCCCGCCGTCATGGTGGATGAAGACGGGACCGGTTATCTTGCTTTCGGCGGCGGCATTACGGAAGGAAAGCAGTGCGCGCCCGGCACCGGACGCATCGTAAAACTGGCGGACGACATGATCCACATTGACGGAGAGCCGGTCCGGCTGGACGTTCCGTGGCTGTTCGAGGATTCCGGTATCAACCGGGTTGGGGATAAGTATTACTATACCTATTGCTCCAACTTTATGACCAAAGGCAACGACATGAAGATTACGGACGGAGCAATCCAGTATATGATTTCGGACAATCCGCTGGGGCCCTATACCTATATGGGTGAGCTTTTCCCCAATGAAGGGCATTTCTTCGGAATGTACGGCAACAACCATCACTCTCTCGCCTGTCTGAACGGCGAATGGTACCTGTTCTATCATAACCGTCCGGTGGAAAAAGCCATGGGAATCACCGGCAACTACCGCAGCCCGCAGGCGGACCGGATCTTCTTTGGAGAGGATGGCCTGCCGAAGCAGGTGAAGGGCACCATGAAAGGGCTCGACCAGCTGAAACCGGTGAATCCTTTCCAAACGGTCTCCGCCTCCACGATGTCCCATCAGGCCGGGATCACAGTCTACGGCGCCGACGGCAGATCCTGGATCACCGGTGAAGCCGGCAGCTGGATCCGGATCTCCGACGTGGATTTCGGAACGGAAGCCGCTGCCCTGGCCATCACAGCCATGGCGCCGACAGACTGCACCGTCTACGCAGTCCTGGATGATCCGGACAGTTCCGTCGTCTCTCAGGTCCGGATCCGCATTCCGGATGACGGTCAGCCGGCAGCCTTCTCCGCGCCGATCCGGGCGGAGGGCGTCCACGATCTGTACCTGATCACGGACGGGCCGATGAAACTGTTCTCCTGGATCGTCAAAAAGTAAACCGGAACATAAAAGGTCCCGCGGCCGGAATGAACCGCATCCCGTCAAGTAGACAGTGAAACAAAAAACAAGTCAGACACAAGAA
>CAZUXV010000104.1:0-10127 GCA_964624445.1 uncultured Oscillospiraceae bacterium
CAGCAGCACGCTGCTCAGCCGGATGTTCCCGGAGGTGCACTGCATCCGTCCCTTGTCAATCAGCAGGGAACAGAACGCGTCATCATCCGGTAAAATTTTGGTCAGCTCGTTAAGCACCTTGCCCGGGATCACTGCGCTTACAATATCCGTGCCGGCAGGCAGTTCAAAGGGCTGGAAGAGTTTGTACATTGCCAGGCGGAAACCGTCCAGCGCCACCAGGCGCGCTTCGTTCCGGTTCACTTCCAGCAGGCTGCCGGTCAGGATCTGGCGGCTCTCATCCGTCGCGATCGCAAAGACCACATGGGAGATCATCTCTTTCAGCTTATTCTGCTGGATCTTGACCTTGGATCCGGTCTTCATCGGATTGAGTTCCGGATATTCCGCAGGATTCATCACCGCCAGCGAACTGCGGTTCTTCATACAGCGGATCGTCGCCGACCGATGATCCTGTTCCGTAATCGTCACGGTGCCGGCAGGCATCTTCCGGATCATCTCGGTAAAGATGCGGCCGGGCAGCACAGTCTGACCTTCTTCCTGGACGGAAGCGGCGTTGGTGTATTCGATCGTCAGGGATCCGTCGGAACAGGTCATCAGCACCCGGTTCTCCTCCGCGGAGATCAGGACGCCTTCCAGAATCTGTTTGGCCGGACGGGAGGACAGTGCCCGGGTGACGATATTCAGTCCTTCGAGCAGGTCCTGCGAGTTCATGGATAGGATCATTGGATTCAACCTCTTTCATCGAAAACGGCAGATGGCTTTATTGATATATAAGACATCTCGTTGTCGTAATAGACCGTGTGAAAACGGTGGATAACGGGAATCATGAATGACAGGATCCCGTTTTCCGCTGTGGAAATATTGTGGATATTGCTGCCTGATATTAACAGGATTCCTGTAGATATTCAATACCTGACCGGATAATTCCTTCTTTTGGTAATGACAGCAGGAGCAGCGGAACGGGAGATCCGGAATCCGGATCCGGATTGTATGACGAAAACCGGACCATTCATCCACAGTTTTCAGTGAATTCACCGCACTGTGGAAAAGAAAATGTGGAAAGCGGAAAGGGTTTATTTTTCCGCAAGCACGGATCTGTTCCGCACAAAATAATCCACACCGGAGACGATCGTCAGCAGGATAACGATACCGGCCAGCACCGCCAGCGGCCAGGACTGGGCCAGCGACAGGTTCAGGATCAGCATGGCGCTGATCAATATCATCTGGCAGGCAGTCTTCCATTTGCCGAGGGGCCCGGCAGCGATGACCTGGCCCTTGGTCACGGCAACCATCCGCAGGCCGTCCACCGCCAGTTCCCGGCAAAGAATCACAATGACGAACCAGGCAGGCATCAGGCCCAGGTGGATCAGCATGATCAGGGTGGTGAGTACCAGCAGTTTATCCGCCACCGGATCAATAAACTTGCCGAAGTCTGTGACCAGGTTCCGCTTCCGTGCGATGCGTCCGTCGAGAAAATCGGTCAGACAGCCGATGATGAACAGCGCGGCCGCGGCGATCCGGCAGGCAGGCTCCTGAAAATGAAGGAGCGTAACGATGGCGGGGATGCATAGCACCCGGGCGACGCTCAGTTTATTGGGCAGGTTCACAGCATTGTACCTCTCAGGTCATATTCTTCGGCGCTGTCGATCCTTACGGGAATGAACTGTCCCGGCTCCGGCCGGGCGTTCCCGCAGGCAATATAGATCTCTCCGTCGGTTTCGGGTGCTTCCCGGCTGCTGCGGCCGAGCACATTGCCCCGGCCGTCCGTGTCCGTGACCAGCATCTGTTCGATATCGCCGATTCTCGCCCGGTTCCGCTTCAGGGAGATTTTCTGCTGCAGGGTCATCAGGCGGTCCAGCCGCTCCTGCTTGATCTCTTCCGGGATCTGGTCCGGCATCTTCGCGGCGGGAGTTCCTTCTTCCGGCGAATAGGCGAAGGCGCCGAGCCGGTCGAATTCCGTTTCCTCCACAAAGTCCAGCAGTTCTTTAAACTGATCTTCCGTTTCCCCGGGGAAACCGACAATCAGGGAAGTGCGCAGAGTCAGGCCCCGTTCCCGGGCGCCGCGGACGCAGCGGAGGATATCCTCCCGGGTGCCCCGGCGGTGCATGCGGTGCAGCAGGTCCGCGTTGATATGCTGAATCGGGATGTCCAGGTAGGGACAGACGTTGTCCGTCTCCGCGAGGACGTCCAGCAGCGCGTCGTTGGTCTCGTCCGGATAGCAATAGAGCACCCGGAGCCAGTCTACCCCGTCGATGGCGGCGGCTTTGCGCATCAGGTCCGGCAGGGTCGTGTGGGGATGGTCCTCCGTGCCGTAGCGGGTGGTGTCCTGGGCGACGAGGATGTGCTCCCTGACGCCGCCGGCCGCCAGCGAGGCAATTTCCCGGAGGATTGCGTCTTCGTTCCGGCTGCGGTAAGGGCCGCGGATCATCGGGATCGCGCAGAAGGTGCAGCGGTTGGAGCAGCCTTCGCCGATGCGGATATAGGCGGAATAAGACGGAGTGGTCAGTACCCGGTCGTGTTCATAATAACCGTGGTTGTCCGCGCACAGGCAGGGACGGTTCTGTTTCTTCAGGGCTTCTTCAATGGCGGCGGGCAGCTGTTCATACTGGTTTACGCCCAGCAGTACGTCAATCTCCGGCAGTTCCTTCATCAGGTCTCCGGAATAGCGCTGGCTGAGGCAGCCGGTAACGACCAGCACCCTGCACCGACCGGTCTGCTTGTATTCGGCCATTTCCAGGATCGTATTGATCGATTCCTCTTTCGCCGGATCAATGAACCCGCAGGTATTTACCAGCAGGATATCCGCTTCCGCAGGATCGCCGGTGATCCGGTAGCCTTTTTCCTTCAGCAGGCCGAGGGCTGTTTCCGTGTCCACCCGGTTCTTGTTGCAGCCCAGCGAGACCGCTCCGACAGTATAGGCCATGAAACGCCTTCCCTTCCTTTATAAATGCACCTGCAAGTATACCATGTTTCGCCCCGTTTGAAAAGGAATAGACAGGAGGTCAGGCCATCCTTTATAATATGAGGCAGTGTAAAGCGGATCGGAGGTATCTCCATGAAAGACATATTTTTACTGGTTGACGGCAACAGCCTGATGCACCGCGCATTCCACGCACTCCCCGTCATGGACGCAGACGGCGTTTACACCAACGCGATCTACGGCTTCCTCAGTATGCTCCTGAAAGTCATCAAGGAAGAGAACGTCCAGTACCTGGCCGTCTGCTTCGACGAGCACGGCCCGACCTTTCGCCATACGGTCTACGCCGACTATAAAGCCGGCCGCCGGGAGACCCCGCCGGAACTGCGCCAGCAGTTCGGCACGATCCTCTCCCTCCTGGACGACATGGGCATCCGCCGTTTCTCCCTGCAGGGCTGGGAGGCGGACGACCTGCTGGGCACCCTGAGCCTGAAGGGCGCTGCTTCCGGCGTTACGCCGCTGCTGCTGACCGGCGACCGGGACGCACTGCAGCTCGTGGGCGGCGGCACGGAACTGATGTTCACCCGCAAGGGCATCAGCGAAACAATCCGTTTCACACCTTCCAAAGTATATGAAGAATACGGCTTCACGCCGGAACAGGTCACGGACTGGAAAGGCCTGGCCGGAGACGCCAGCGACAATATCCCCGGAGTGCCGGGGGTAGGTGACAAGACGGCGGTGAGGCTCCTGCAGGAATACGGCACCCTGGAGGAAGTGCTGGCCAACGCGGACAAAGTCAAAGGCAAGCTGGGTGAAAAGCTCGCAGCTTTTGCGGACCAGGCCCGCTTCAGCAAGGAGTTGGCGACGATCCGCCGGGACGCGCCGGTGGACTTCAGCCTCGGCGCCTGCGTGCTGCCGGACCTGAAGAAAGGAATCCCGGCGCTCTCAAAACTGAAGCTCAACAGCATCATCCGCCGCCTCGACGAGGCCGGAAGCAGTGAGGAAGCGGCGGCAAAGCCGGCGCTTTCCAAAATCGAATTTGAACCGGCGGTTTCCCTGAACAGTAAAAACGAAATCATCTCCTGGTTGGAGACGACAAAGGAACACGGCCCGCTGTGTGTCTATCTTTCCGATTTCAGCGTCTCCCTGGCGCGGGAGGGCGGAAAGCGCGCTGAGATCAGCCTGGGAGGCGATCTCCTGACGCCCGGGATGGATCCCGCGGAAGTGCTGGAGGCCATGCTGACGGAATTGCAACACGGGGACGGGATTATCCATAACGGAAAAGCCCTGCTGCACCAGCTGGACCGGTTCGGGCTGAAGACGCCGGAAACCTTCGGCTGGGATACAATGCTGGCGGCCTACCTGCTGAACCCCCAGGAGAAGAGCTACCGTCTGGGCGCCCTGTGTCCGGACCAGCCGGAGGACGCGGGCACGCTGTGTGCGCTGGCCGCGTGGCAGCGGAAACAGGTGGAAGCGGACGGCATGATGAAGCTGATGCGAGAGGTCGAGATGCCGCTGAGCTTTGTGCTGTACCGGATGGAACGGGCGGGGTTCACGGTGGACACCGCCTTCCTGCGGGATCTGGGCGGCCGCTACACCGCGGAGATCAACGAAAAACGGGACCAGGTGACCGCTGCGGCCGGGCATCCCTTCAACCTGAACAGCACCCAGCAGCTGGGGGAAGTCCTGTTTGAGGAAATGAACCTGCCCCACGGCAAAAAAACCTCCAAGGGCTATTCCACTTCGGTGGAAGTGCTCGAGGGTCTGCGCTTTGACGCGCCGGACATCATCGAGCCCCTGCTGCGCTACCGGCAGCTGACCAAACTGAACAGCACCTATGTGGAAGGCCTGCTTCGCCTGGTGGACGGCAAAGGCCGGGTCCATTCCACCTTCGACCAGACTGCTACGGCCACCGGACGCATCTCCTCCTCGGAGCCGAACCTGCAGAACATCCCCGTGAGGACGGAGGAAGGAAAGGAGATCCGGGAGGCGTTTCTGCCCCGGGAAGGCTGGATCCTGCTGGACGCGGACTACAGCCAGATCGAACTGCGGCTGATGGCCCACTTCTCCGGGGATCCGGCGCTGATCGATGCTTTCCGCAAGGGAGAGGATATCCATGCCCGCACGGCCAGCGAAATCTTCGACGTGCCCCCGGAATGGGTTACGCCGGAACTGCGCAGCCGGGCGAAGGCGGTGAACTTCGGCCTGATCTACGGCATCAGCGGCTTCGGCCTGAGCCGGAACACCGGCGTCAGCCGGAAGGAAGCCGCGGCGTTCATTGAAAAGTATTTCCAAACCTATCCGGGCGTGAAGCGCTTTATGGACCGGACTGCGTCGGAGGGCGCGGACCGGGGTTACGCCGAGACCCTGATGGGCCGGCGGCGCTACCTGCCGGAACTGAAATCCCCCAAAGCGCCGATCCGGGAGTTTGGCAAGCGGGCCGCCATGAATACGCCCGTACAGGGTACGGCTGCGGACATCATCAAGCTGGCCATGGTCCGGATCGACCGGGCGCTGCGGGAGGCCGGGCTGCAGAGCCGGCTGATCCTGCAGGTGCACGACGAACTGCTGCTGGAATGCCCGCCGGAAGAGGCGGACCGGGCGGCGGAACTCCTGCGGGAGGCAATGGAAGGCGCCATCGAACTGTCGGTCCCGCTGGTGGCCGAGGTGCACCGGGGAGAGAACTGGGCCGAGGCAAAATAAGCCCCATCCCTTGAAATCATTGACATAAAAGGGAAAAGATGATAAAGTGTCCCCGTTTGAAACGGACCCGGATGAGGAAGGAGAAACACGGAAATGCTTGAGTTCAAATTCGATACCCAGCTGCTGATCGAAGGACACGATCTGGACGAGGACGCCATCAACGAATATTTCACCACCCATTTCAAGGGCGACTGCCTGCTGGCCGTGGGCGATGACGAACTGATCAAGATCCACTATCATACCAACGAACCCTGGCAGGTGCTGGAATACTGTGCCAGCCTGGGCGAGATCTACGACATCGTCGTGGAGAACATGGAACGCCAGGAACAGGGCCTGCAGGGCTGAGGCCTTTGACGGAAAAGGAACGGACACGGGGGAGACGCTGGGGCGCCGCCCCCGTGTTTTGTACTCGGATTGTTTTTCTTTGTTCTTCGATTGTTTTTTACTTATATTATCATGTATACTGAATAAACCAATCGGTAACGAGATTACCTGTACAACTGAAGGAGGATTATCCCATGAAGAAACTGATTGCACTGCTTCTGGCAGTCATGCTCCTGGTTCCCGCGTTCGCCCTGGCGGACAACGTGATCAAAATCGGCGTGTTTGAGCCCTCTACCGGTGACAACGGCGCCGGCGGAAAGCAGGAGATCCTCGGCATCGAATATGCCAACAGCCTCGCTCCCACCGTCACCATCGGCGGAGAAGAGTACACCGTGGAACTGGTGATCGAAGACAACCAGTCCCTGACGGACAAGGCCATCTCCGCGGCGCAGTCCCTGGTCAGCAAGGACGTGGCCGTGGTGCTGGGCTCCTACGGCTCCGGCGTCTCCATGGCCGGCGGCGATGTTTTCGCTGAAGCGGGCGTGCCCGCCATCGGCGTCAGCTGCACCAACCCCAATGTAACCCTGCTGTGCGACTATTACTGGCGCATCTGCTTCCTGGATCCCTTCCAGGGCACCGTCATGGCGAACTTCGCCAAGGAGCTCGGCGCCTCCAAGGCGTACGTGCTGACCATGCTGGGTGAAGACTACGGCGTGGGCCTGGGCAAGTACTTCGTTGAAGCGTTCAAGGGCCTGGGCGGCGAAGTGATCGAAGAGAACTTCACCGAAGGCACCAGCGATTTCGCGGCTTACATCAACAACGCCGTTACGGGCGGCTGCGACGTGGTGTTCGCTCCCTGCGCGACCACCTATGCTGCCCTGATCATCGACCAGGCTGCGGCCCAGGGCGTGACCTTCCCGCTGCTGGCCGGCGACACCTGGGAGAACTCCGCGATCCTGAACGCGGCCAAGGGCAAGGACATCAAGGTCTACTGCTCCACCTTCTTCGATGAGAACGACGACGCTGCCGCGGCAGCCGAGTTCGTTTCCGGCTTCAAGGCCTGGCTGAACGCCGACGGCAGCAAGCTGACCAACAACGGCGGCAACGACATCGTGGCTGCGGTTTCCGCCCTGGGCTTTGACGCCTACAACGTTGCCCTGGCGGCCATCAAGGCTGCGGACAGCGCGGATGCTGCGGCGATCGCCGAAGCGCTCCCCGGCGTGACCTATGAAGGCGTGACCGGCGCCATCGCCTTTGACGATGTCGGCGACGCCAAGAAGGACATGGCCTATATCAAGTTTGCCAATCCTGAAACCGGCGCCTTCGACTTCGTGAAGACCCAGAGCGTCGGACAGTAACATTCCGGCTGGACACGGACGGGGGCTGCTGCGGTGAGCAGCAGTCCCCGTTTCCGTATCCGACGCCGCTGATCCATTCTCCAAGGAAAGGGGATCCCTATGTTTGACACACTGCTTCCCTACCTGCTGGCCGGCATCTCCGTCGGCGGTCAGTATGCGCTGATCGCGGTGGGGTATACCCTGGTCTACGGTATCCTGCGCCTGATCAATTTTGCTCACGGCGATATCTTTACCGCGGCCGGCTTCTTTATGATCTACCTGACAGCCAGCCTGCCCATCGGCCTGTCCATCCCGCTGGTGATCATACTGACGGTGGCGCTGGGATTCACGGTGGAGCGTGTGGCCTATAAGCCGCTGCGCGCCGCGCCCCGTATGTCCATCATGATTTCCGCCATCGGCGTCAGCTATCTGCTGCAGAACCTGATGTGGTACATCACCGGCGGACTGGCGAAACAGTATCCGGTACTGCCGGGCCTGTCGGAAACGATCAAAATCGGTTCCGCCACGACCAAGGTCGTTACGGTGGTTACGCCGGTGCTGACCATCGTGCTGGTGGTCGCGCTGGTGCTGCTGATCAACAAGACCAAGATCGGCATGGCGATGCGGGCAGTGTCCAAGGACTTTGAGACCAGCCAGCTGATGGGCATCAAGATCAACAACGTGATCTCGACCACCTTCATCATCGGTTCGGCCATGGCGGCGATCGGCTCCATGCTGTACTTTACGAACTATACGGCTGTGACGCCCACCGTCGGCGCGATGCCGGGCCTGAAGGCCTTCGTGGCGGCGGTCTTCGGCGGGATCGGATCCATTCCCGGCGCGATGATCGGCGCGCTGATTATCGGTATCTGTGAAAACCTGATCAAGGCGGCGGGCTGGACGGCGTTCTCCGACGCGTTCACGTTCGCCCTGCTGATTGTGGTGCTGCTGTTCCGGCCCACCGGCCTGTTCGGCGAAAAGACCACGGACAAGGTGTGAGGTGATGAACATGAAAAAAGGAAACATACGGCTCATCATTTCCCTGGCCGTGGTAGCGCTGCTCTACGTGGGAGGCTGCCTGATCGAGCAGACGGCGGGGACCAAGTCCATGATCGTCACCGTTTTGCAGAAAGGCGCGGTCTATGCGTTGATCGCGGTTTCCATGAACCTGCTGAACGGCTTTACGGGTCTGTTCTCCCTGGGCCAGGCGGGCTTTATGCTCGTGGGCGCTTACAGCTATGCGATCCTGACGATTCCCATGGCCAAGCGCGCCGCGGTCTATCAGTACTATAACGGCGGCTGGGTGCAGTTCACCATCGGCGTGATTCCGGCCCTGCTGGTTGCCGGCGTGATCGCCGCGCTCTTTGCCGCGCTGATCGGCCTGCCGGTGCTGCGGCTCAAGGGCGACTACCTGGCGATCGCGACCCTGGGCTTTGCGGAGATCATCCGCGCCATCGTCCAGTGGGATACCATCGGCCCGCTGACCAACGGTTCCAACCTGCTGAAGACCTACCCGACGCTCAAGATCATTATGCCGGGCAACACGGTGCTGTTCACCTTCATCGTGGTGGGGATCTGTATCGGGCTGATCCTGCTGCTGATCAATTCCACCTACGGGCGGGCCTTCAAGGCCATCCGGGATGACGAGGTCGCCGCGGAGGCTATGGGCATCAACCTGTTCCACCACAAGCAGATGGCCTTTGTCATCAGCAGTTTCTTCGCCGGCATCGGCGGCGCGCTGCTGGCGATGTACCAGGGCTCCCTGCAGGCGAACAGTTTCAAGAGTTCCATGACCTATGAAATTCTGCTGATCGTGGTCATCGGCGGCATGGGTTCCGTATCCGGCAGCATCATGGCTTCCTTCCTCTTTATCGCGTGCAGCGAATGGTGGCTGCGCTTCCTGGATGCCGAGACCATGCTGGGCGATTTCAAGGTGCCGCTGCTGGCGCCGGGATTCCGCATGGTGGTCTTCGCTGTGGTAATTATGGTGGTTGTGCTCTTCTTCCGCAAGGGCATCATGGGTGACCGGGAGCTCTGGGAGCTGGGCGGCCGCAGAAGGGTGAAAGGAGGCAGGAGCGTCAAATGAGCGAGAACAAGACAAACAGCAACAACGTCCTGCGCCTGACGGACATCACGATGCAGTTCGGCGGTGTCGTCGCCATCAACAACCTGTCCCTGGACGTGAACCAGGGCGAGATTGTCGCCCTGATCGGCCCCAACGGCGCCGGCAAGACGACGGCCTTCAACTGCGTCACCGGCGTGTACGAGCCCACCAACGGCATGGTCTATTTCCACGGCAAACCCATCGTGGTGAATCATCCCCAGGGCAAGATGGTCAAGCAGTACGGCGGGATCAACGCCGACAAGTATAAGGACCAGAAACCGGTCGTCTATACCCCGGACAAGATCACCCGGATGGGCATCGCCCGGACCTTCCAGAATATCCGCCTGTTCAAGAGCCAGACCGCCTTTGAGAACGTGCTGATCGGCACCCATCTCCGGCGGACCAGCAACTTCCTGACCGCGACTTTCCGCCTGAACGCGAAGGAAGAAAAGGCCATGCGGGAGAAAGCCTGGAACCTGCTGGAGGAAGTGGGACTGGCGGACGTGGGCAACGAGCTGGCGACTTCCCTGCCTTACGGCAAGCAGCGCCGGCTGGAGATCGCCCGGGCCCTGGCCACGGAACCCACGCTCCTGCTGCTGGATGAGCCGGCGGCGGGCATGAACCCCCAGGAAACGGACGAGCTGGGAGAGTTTATTGTGGAGATCAAGAACAAGTTCGATCTGACGGTCTTCATGATCGAGCATCATATGAACCTGGTCATGGACATCTCGGACCGGATCTATGT
>CAZUXV010000105.1:0-10068 GCA_964624445.1 uncultured Oscillospiraceae bacterium
TGGCTAACCAACGCAAGCTGGGTCGCACGGCGGATCAGCGCAAGGCGCTGCTTCGGAACCAGGTGACCAATCTGATCTGGAACGGCCGCATCACGACTACCGAGTCCAAGGCTAAGGAAGTCCGTCGGATCGCTGACAAGATGATCACGCTGGCTGTGCGCGAATGCGAAAACACGGTTTCCACCACCAAGGAAACCCATAACGACAAGGGACAGCTCGTCACCCTCGAAGTGGTGAACGATGCTCCGTCCAAGCTCCATGCCCGTCGTATCATGATGGCTTACCTGTATGACCTTAAGGAAGCCCAGAAGGACGACGAGAACAAGGCTGAATACCGTGAGCGCACCAAGGACAACAAGCATCCCGTGGTGGAAAAGCTCTTCCGCGAACTCGGACCCAAGTACAAGGCCCGCAACGCTGAAAAGAACTGCTCCGGCGGTTACACCCGTATCTATAAGCTCGGACCGCGCCGCGGCGACGCCGCTGAAATGGTCGTGCTCGAGCTTGTCTGACACTACCGAAACACATCAAGCAAACAAACCTCTTCGCCCCTGCACAAGGCGAAGAGGTTTCTTTTTTACTTGATAATTCTTCACTTTCCCGCTATCATAGTTCCCGGAGTGTGATTCATGATGCAGGACCTTTATTCCGAAAAAGACAGCGAGCAGATCTCTTCCCAGCTGAAGAAGCGTTATATCCTGTTAGGATGCATCCTTGCCGTTATCCTGGCCGGCTTTGTCGTCTCCATGATCATCCGGGTTGAATGGCTGAGCGTGGTCATGTTTATTCTGTTCCTGGCCGTTGCCGTCTTTGTGATCGAGATGTTCTGCATCCCGCTTCACAGGTATAAAAAGCTGATCGTTTCCGCCCTGCATGGACGAACCCATACCGAAACGCTGGAATATGAAAAAGCGGAGGATGATACCTCCGTTGTGGATGGCGTTCTCTGCCGCGGGCTGCTTTTCCTCGGTTCTCCGGACAAGCACGGCACCCGGGAACAGCGTTTCTACTGGGATGAGGAAATCCCCCTCCCCGCTTTTGTTCCCGGCAGCCAGGTCACCCTGAAGTATACCGGCCGCAACATCACCGGTTATGAACTTTAAGGCAGTTCCGTCATTCCGCCTTTGATCAGATAAAAGATGGTATGCCCGTCCAGTGTCACCGCGTCGTGCATTCCGTCATAATCGCTCAGTGCGATCGTATGCGCTCCGCCGCTCACCGTGCGGAGCGTATATTTTGTATGCGATTCTTTCAGCTCCCAGTCCTTCGGCAGCCGTCCGCTGACCGTTACCGTCAGGAGCCGTTCCCACGCCGCGGAGAACGTATCGTAGGAGATCTCCTCCCCGTTTTTCAGGCAGCGGTATTGCTGCGTTTCTTCCGTCTGTTCTGTGTTTTGAGTTTCTTCAATCTTTTCGATCCTGTATTCGTCGGCGCATTCCGCCTTTTCGACCGTCACGCTTTCCAGGGAGTTCAGAGGCGTTGCGACTGTATATCGGGCCACCGTTGACAGCGGATCTGTCTGCGTAAATACGTTCACGGAAAAATGGCTGATTGTGAAGATCTCGTCGCCGAAGCGGACATAGGCGACCATTTCACTCTTGCTGTTTCCGATCGTCAGCGTCTCTGTCCGCTCTTCCCAGTCGACCACGTCATATACACCCTGGTCGCTCACCGTGCCTGTGGATCCGGCAGCCATGTGCAGCTCGATGACCGCCGCGGGCTGATCCAGCCCGCAGCGGGCCAGCGCTTCTTCTTCAGCTTCGCCGATATAAACGCCCAGCGCCAGGTTCTCAGCGCTGTCCCGAAGGTTTTTCATCGCGTCATAGTCTGCCGGATAGACAAAAGGCTCGGTCAGCATCCAGTTCTCCGCTGCGTCCCGGTCTGAAACCTGTCCCTGCAGCGTCCATTCTGTCCGGACTGTACCGTCGCCGTTCTTTACGGTCACACGGTCCAGCAGGGCCCCCCGGATCTCCATGGACTGCACCGGATGGAGCAGTTCCTTCTCCATGTTCAGGTCCTCCAGTGTGCCCGCCGCAACAGCATACAGCCTGTCATCCCCGTCTACAGTCATATAATAATAGGCGTTGTCGTCCGGATCCGCGGAATCACCGAAATGCACTGTGATTTCTGTTTCGTCCGTATAGCGGAAAACCGCCGTGACCAGCGGATCTTTCAGGCCGAAATCATCCGCGTCCGGTTCCCAGTCCGAGCGATTCTCCGTAAACACGTCGTCATAGGTCAGATTGACAGCCGCGTCTGTCAGCCGGCCGGCGATGCTCTCGTCTACCAGCCACGTAACCGGCATGGATTCATCTTCCGGCTGCAGGCGCATGCTTCCGTCTTCCTCCCGCACCGCCGTCCAGGAATCCTTTCCGCGCTGGGTCACCGTCAGGCTTGCCAGATCACCGGCGTTTCGCTGCGTGATGGTTCCGGAAATATGCTGATGTGTTATGATTTCTTCTTCTTTGGCTTTATTGCTCAGCAGGATCCCGGCGGTTACGCCGCCGATCAGCAGAACGGCGCACAAAAGCAGGCCGATAAGCCTTTTCTGCCCCCGGTCCTTATGATTCTGCCGTTCTACTTTCTGCATCTCTGCCGCTCCGTATCAATAGAGTTCTGCCGCAAGCAGGTTCCGGCATTTACGTGTGACTGCCGCCGTTCCCGCGTCCGTCACATTCTGATACAGAAGGAATGTAACATCGTCATCGGGCAGATTGATAAAATAGGTCCCCAGCCATCCGTCCCATCCGTATTCACCTTTTCTTGCGAAAACCGAACAGGCCCCCGGCCGGTCGCAAACCCGCATCAGGCAGCTGTAATTATATCCGCCCAGGCTGTCCCACATCTGGCTCTGGATCGCGGTCGGCAGCTGCGGCGCTGTCATGTATTCCACCGCTGCTCTGGACAGGATCTGCCTGCCGTGATATTC
Source organism: uncultured Oscillospiraceae bacterium (assembly GCA_964624445.1). Taxonomy (GTDB): domain Bacteria; phylum Bacillota; class Clostridia; order Christensenellales; family Aristaeellaceae; genus Aristaeella. The sequence continues at coordinate 2,930 of CAZUXV010000105.1, forward strand.
GCCTTTGTTCATCAGCATCCGGGCAAAAGCGGCATAGTCATCCAGTGTGGAGACCAGGCCCGCTCCGCCTGATTCAAAGGCCGGCGGCCTGTCATAGATTCCGACAGCCAGATGCATACTGTTGAATTCTTCCAGTCCGTCTTCTGTCCTTTTGTAACAGGTTACCAGTCGGTCCCGTTTTTCTTCAGGAACCCAGAATGCCGTATCTTTCATGCCCAGCGGTTCAAACAGTTCTTCCTGAAGAAACTGTCCGAATCGCTTTCCGGAAGCTGCTTCAATCACAGCTCCGAGTATATCCGCACAGGTACTGTAGCGCCAGCCTGTGCCCGGCTGAAATGCCAGCGGCTGTTCGCCCAGCTTGTTGCAGAAGGAAATCGTATCCATTCCGCCGCCCTGTGCGATTGGCTCCTGATCCGCCTCAAAAACCCGCGCGGCATACTGCCCGGCAGCGTCCGCATCGGGATAACTCAGTCCGGCGGTCATTCCAAGAAGTTCAAGTACCCACGGAGCCCGCAGGGCCGGCTCAACGCTTCCGTCCGCGTTAACAACGCGCGGGTTCCTGAAACCGGGAAGATACTGATCTGCCCCCGCCTGAAGGTCAAGCACACCCCGGTCAACCAGAATCATCGCAGCCGCTGCCGTGATCGGTTTGCTCTGGCTGTAAAGGCGGAAGATAGAATCCCGTTCCACAGGCCTTTTCCCTTTGATATCCGACACACCGGCCGACGCGAAACAAAGATCATCATTATGCCGCCGGATCAGCACACTGATCCCGGCCGCTTCCCGGTTCTTCACCGCATCTGAAAGGCATTTTGTGATTTTATCTGTCAGGCTCATTTGATCTCTCCCTTTTTCATTCTTACCTGCTCCGTCTCGGTCCCAGGATCAGCAGTGCCGCAAACAACACAGACAGCGGCAGCGCCACCAGCAGGATCGACCCGAAGCCCGTACTGGCTGTACCCAGCGCCGGCCGGATCGCCTCCTTCGGGGCGATCATCAGGTCGGACGCGTCCGTCTTCAGCAGAAATTCCATCACCCGGATCGTCACCTGTTGGCTGTCCGTCATGGCGAATACCTGCTGGTCCGCCAGCGCCGCGCTGCATCCGATGATGAACGCGCGGGATACATATCCCTCCGTCGTCACGCGTCTTGCTTCCAGCGCCAGTGGGAATGCGCCCACCTCGTCTTCTCCGGTCTTTTCAATACCGGATGTCTGCGCTGTCAGCACCTTCCGGTAGGCAGTCTTTCCGCTCCGCAGCACCGCTGCCACCGTCAGGTTCCGGTCGCTTTCCTCCGGCTCCTCAAAGGCCCGGGCGCCGGGCAGCAGCAGATGGTTCGCACCGGCGGTAATCAGACTCAGGGTCAGGTCAGTGGAACACATTTCCGGCAGCAGCCAGTAAGGATGCTCCTGATCATAGTATGTTCCCTCATCCGCCGTATCGGCGATGACAACGCCTTCCAGCGGCTTGAATCCGTAGGTCCGCAGCAGTGCGGCATAATTCGGCATGTTCCCGGTCGGATCCGTATAGTCGCAGCTGAACAGGAAACTGCCGCCCTTTGCGGCAAAGTCTGACAGCTTCTGCAGTTCCGGTTCTGTCAGGTCCCGCACCGGGCTGAAGAAGACCAGCAGATCCTCCGGATCCGGTGCGAAGGATGCAGCCGTCATATCTTCAAAGACCACGTCGTACTGGTTTGCTTCCAGCAGCCCTTGGAAATACTGCAGCGTTTCGCTGTCCATTTCCCCGTGGCCCTGCAGAATCACCGCTTTCGGTACCCGTTCCTTCGTCACATAGGCAAGAGCGCCGGTAATGCTGCTCTCGTAGGTCCATCCGGTATAGGTATATTCGCCGGTCTCCGTATCCATGCCGACGCTGACGTAGTCATCCGGACCCAGCACACGGAACCGGTCTGTCTTTTCACAGTATACGATCAGATCGTTGCTGCCGGGCGTCACGCTGTCTGTGGTAAAGCGTTTCAGCAATGCCGGGTTTACCGACGGATCCACCTGTTTCCAGGTCACTTTGTCACTAGCGGCGGCGTACCGGTCCAGCAGTTCCATCAGCGGCGCGTCTTCGTCGCCCTTCCGGAACAGTGCATAGATTTCCACCGGATTCTGCAATGATTTCAATACTTCCCTTGTTTCCTTGCTCTGGGATACGATCCCGTTGAAGGAGAAGTCAACCCGCCAGTCTTTTTTCTTTTCCAGCGCGTACACGCCGGCATTCAGCACGATCAGCGCCGCCAGCACCATCACGATCATCAGCGCGGAGATAGAACCGTATTTCAGTTTCCCTGTATGATACTTCTTCACGGCGCTCACCTCCCGTACCGTTTCCGGTCCAGATGCCAGACCGTCAGCGCAAGGAACGCCGCGATAAATGACAAATCAAACAGGATCCCGGCAAAGCTCAGCTGTCCCATCATAAACGGCTCATTCCGCCGGTACAGGCTCATGAACCGCATGGCTTCCGACAGCCAGTCTGCCTGTACCGCGTTTTCCAGCAGGTCCAGGATCCACATCAGGAAATTCGCACCGAAGGCGAGTACCGCTGCCGTCACCGGCGTCGCCGCACAGCCGGAAAGGAACAGGTCCATCGCTGCGAAGGCACAGCCCTGCAGGATGAATCCAAGATAATTGACCGCCAGCTCTGCCGGATAAACCCGCCCGTATATCGCCACCACCAGCGCAAACAGCAATGTCAGTCCCGCAGTGATCAGCAGTACCGTCACCGCCGCCAGATACTTCCCGATCACAATCCCAGGCAATGATACCGGGCTCGTCAGCAGCAGCTGGTCCGTCTTCTTCTGTTTTTCCTCTGCCAGCAGGCGCATCGTCAGGATCGGGCACAGCAGCATCCACAGGTAGCACATCTCCGCGATGAAGTTCGGCAGGTCGCCGCTGCGCTGCCGCAGGATCTGCATATAGAACAGCACGGAGGAAACCGTCAGGAATACGCCGATAAACACATACCCCACAGGCGTATAAAAGTATCCCTGCATCTCCCGTTTCCGGATCGTATTCATAGGTCCCCTCCTCTCTCTGCAATTATTTCTTAATGATCTTCCAAGGGCTCACTCCAACCCGTTGCTGAAGCCGACCGGCCGGGGGCATCCACTGAGGACTATTGGGTTCCCGCCGGTACTTAGCGATTGACGAGCTTTAGCGAAGTCCGAGCTTAGTACCGCTGCGGGGTTCCGTTAGCGCGAGCGTGTCCTCAGGGGATCCACCGGCGTAGGGAGGCTGCCTGAACAGCGAACGTCTCAAACTTCAAGTATTTCTCAAAAATATCTCTTCCAGGGTATCCTTTTCCTCATTCATCATCCTGATCGGCGCGTTCATCTCCGCCATCAGCCGGAAAATCTGGTCCGTGGCTCTTCCCTGCTCATCCGCCGGCCTGCACTCGATCACAACCTCCGCGGTCCCTTCTTCCGGATTCTGTTCCGGCTCCGTGCTGATCACGCATTTCAGCCTCTTCAGCGCGTTCACCAGTGCTTCCTTCCCGATGGCTGCACGCAGGCGGATCTTCATCATATCATCCTTCTTTTCGGTCAGGTCGATGCTCTGCACCATCCTTCCCTCATTCAGGATGATCACCCGGGAGCAAAGCTGCTGCACTTCGCTCAGGATGTGACTGGAAAACAGCACCGTATGATCCTCTCCCAGCCTGCGGATCAGCTCCCGCATCTCCACTGTCTGTTTCGGATCCAGTCCCACCGTCGGCTCATCCAGGATCAGGATTTCCGGGGAACCGCACAGCGCCTGGGCGATCCCGACCCGCTGCCGGTAGCCTTTGCTCAGATGGCCGATCAGACGCTGCCGCATGTCCTTGAGCGCACACAGTTCCAGGATTTCCTCCACATGCGCCCTGTTTGCCTTCCGCACAACCTCCCGCAGTTCGCAGACAAAGATCAGGTATTCCTCAACCGTCATCTCGTCATACAGCGGCGGTTTCTCCGGCAGGTACCCGATCATCCGCTTGCAGGCCCGGGGATCCGCTAGCATATCTTTCCCGCCGATGCGGACTTTTCCCTCCGTAGGCGGAAAATATCCGGTCATCAGGTTCAGCGCTGTGGTTTTGCCGGCGCCGTTGCGCCCCAGCAGGCCCGCAGTCTGCCCTTTGGGAACATGAAGCGAGACATCCCGGAGCGCCGGGATGCTGCCGTAAAGCTTCGTGACATGTTCCAGTTCGATCATTGTTTCGCCTTCCGGTACAGAACCGCACGTTTGGAAAAATAGTTCCAGATCATCACAATCAGGGTCGCCAGGCACTTGTTCAGTACATACATGTTGATCTCCCTGCCGCCCAGCGTCAGGATCACCGCGTCCTCGCCCAGGATCAGCCGGAACAGCAGCATCAGCAGCTCGTTCAACCCCAGGCCGATCAGGCTTGTGATCAGGAATCCGGCTTTCGCGCCGGCGCCCTGGTTTTTCGTTCCGCGGAACACCCATACAACACACAGGATATAATTCAGGATGACGGAAACCAGGAATGCAATGGGTGTCGCAATCAGCGTGTCAATTCCGAGCCGCCCTTTCAGCAGGATCAGCACGACCAGCTCCACCAGGAAACAGATTCCGCCGGTCAGGGCAAAGCGGATAACCTCCGCCGTCCGTCCCTTTTTCTCTTCCAACCTGCTTCACCCTTTCTGCTTCAAAACCACGTTTTCCGCGCCCAGCGCGTCTTTCAGGCGGCGGATGCATTCTTCATCCCCGCTGCACCAGTTTTCCTTCGGACACAGGAGCGTAATCTTCTCTTCCGGAATATGCATGTAAACCGGAATGCTCCCGGCGCACAGCCCCAGCACAGCCGTCGCGCGGTCCATCTCCTTCCGTTTCAGCCGCAGGAAGAGTTTCTTTTCCGCGTCCGCGGCCAGCTGCGCGTCAGTCTTCGGTGCCGCCTGCTTCGCGCTGTGATCCGGGATAAACGCCGTCGCCGGCTGCGCTGCCCATTCTTCCATCCGGGTTACCCGTTCTGCCAGCATTTTCGGCGCCTCGTCCTCCCGGACGCTGATCCTGCCGCTGATGACCACGGCTTCATCCGCGTTCAGCAGGTTCCTGTATTTCTCAAACACCCGCGGGAATACCAGGCACTCAATCTGACCGGTCATATCCTCCAACGTCACAAAGGCCATATAATCGCCCTTCTTGGTCGCCTTTTCCTTGACCTCCGTCAGAATGCCGCCCAGGTCCATGAATACGCCGTCAAATCCCGGCCCTTCGCTCTCCTCGTCCGGTTCGGTTATTTCCGCCGTCGTATAGGACAGTTTCTTCATGGTTTCCCGGTAATCGTCCAGCGGGTGGCCGGTCATATAGACGCCGGACGCGTCCTTCTCCATGTTCAGCTTCACCCGGGTCGGGCAGTCCGGCAGATCCGGCAGTTTCAGTTCCGCGTCAAACAGCGGCTGCGCTTCCCCGCCGCCGAACATGTCGAACAGACTGACCTGCCCGGACACATTCTTCTTTTTCTGCGCCTGGTTCGCGTCCATGGCCGATTCGTAAACCGCCAGCATCTGCGGCCGGTTGGCGCCCATGCCGTCGAAGGCTCCTGCCCGGATCAGGTTCTCCGTCACCCGCTTGTTGCAGTCTGTCGTATCGATCCTCCGGCAGAAATCAAAGATATCCCGGAAAGGCCCGGCGTTCTCCCGTTCCCGGATGATCGCCGCCACTGCGTTTTCGCCGACGCTCTTGATCGCGCCCAGGCCGAACAGGATCGCAGCTTTCCCGCGTTCATCCGTATCGACGGTGAATTTCCAGCGGCTGCGATTCACGTTCGGCGGCAGCACGGAGATATCCCGACCGCGGCAGTACTGGATATATCCGGCGATCTTGCCGGTATTGCCGTATACGCTGTTCAGCATCGCCGCCATAAACTGCACCGGATAATAGCATTTCAGCCAGGCTGTCTGCATGGCCACGACGCCGTAGGCCGCCGCGTGGGACTTGTTGAAGGCGTAGCTGGCGAAGGCGATCATTTCGTCATAGATCTCGTTCGCCACGTTCTCCGGTACGCCGTTTCGTACGCAGCCGGGCACGGTCACGTTGCCCTCCGCGTCCGTTACGCCGTATACGAAGGCCTGCCGTTCCTCTTCCATGACCTTGTGCTTTTTCTTCGCCATGGCACGGCGCACCAGGTCGCTCCGGCCGTAGCTGTATCCGGCCAGGTCGCGCACGATCTGCATAACCTGCTCCTGGTACACCATACACCCGTAGGTCACGTCCAGGATCGGCCGCAGTTTCTCCGTCTTATAGACGATGCTGGAGGGGTTTTCTTTCCCTGCAATATACCGCGGAATAGATTCCATCGGTCCCGGACGGTACAGGGAAATCGCCGCGATGATATCCTCAAAGCAGCTCGGTTTCATATTCGTCAGGAAACCGGTCATGCCTGCGCCTTCCATCTGGAACACGCCGTCCGTATCGCCCCGGCTGATCATTTCATACACCTTCGGATCATCCAGCGGGATATCCTCCGGCTTCATGTCAACGCCGGTCTCCCGCATCATATCCAGCGTGTCCCGGATCACCGTCAGCGTCCGCAGGCCCAGGAAGTCCATCTTCAGAAGGCCCAGCCGCTCGATCGTACCCATGGGATACTGGGTGGTGATGACCTCGTCATTCCGCTGCAGGGGCACAAACTCCACCACCGGCTTTCCGGTGATCAGTACGCCCGCTGCGTGGGTGGATGCGTGCCGCGGCATGCCCTCCAGCGTCATCGCCGTATCGATCAGTTCCCGGACCTTCGGCTCGTTGTCATACATTTCCCGCAGCATCGGAGAAATCTTCAGCGCCTTGGTCAGCGTCATGCCCAGGTCGAAGGGGATGGTCTTGGCCACCGCGTCCGTCTCCTGGTAGCTCATGCCCAGCACCCGGCCCACGTCCCGCACAACGCCCTTGGCGGCCATCGTACCGAAGGTGATGATCTGGCTCACATGGTCCGATCCGTATTTCCGGGCCACATAGTCGATGACCTCCTGCCGGCGTTCATAGCAGAAGTCCACGTCGATATCGGGCATGCTCACACGCTCCGGATTCAGGAAGCGCTCGAACAGCAGCTGGTACTTCAGCGGATCCAGCATCGTAATGCCCAGCGTGTAGGCGACGATGGATCCCGCGCCGCTGCCGCGGCCCGGCCCGACCA
>CAZUXV010000106.1:0-9964 GCA_964624445.1 uncultured Oscillospiraceae bacterium
TCAAGATCGGCGAAGGCTCTTTTGGCGCTGTCTGGAAAATGAAGCGGAAACTGCTGAGCGGCAGTTTCTATTATGCCGCGGTGAAGCATATTTCCATCCCGAAAGACGAGAGCGAGATTGAACGCCTTGTCGGCGAAGGGGTCTTCATGGACGAGCAGTCCGCGGTGAATTATTACAGCCATATGCTGGAGTCCATCTCCATAGAGATCGACGCGATGCATAAGCTGCAGGGATACACGAACATCGTTGCCTACGAGGATCATAAAGTTATCCCGAAGGCGGGCGGAATCGGGTACGACCTGTTCCTGAGAATGGAACTGCTGACGCCGCTGACACAGCGCATCCGCCGGGGGATGAGCGTCGGGGACGTCGTTGCTTTGGGAAAAGACATTGCCACGGCTATCGACGTTCTGTATAAGCACCATATGATCCACCGGGACATCAAACCGCAGAACATCTTCGTGAACGACAAAGATATCTATAAGCTCGGGGATTACGGTACGGCCAGGGCGCTGGGAACCGGAGCGACGGCCATGTCCCGCAAGGGCACCTATAACTATATGTCCCCGGAGATCTATAACAGCCAGAAGGCGGATATCCGGGCGGACATCTATTCCCTGGGCCTGGTGCTCTACCGGCTGATGAACAAAAACCGGCTGCCGTTTTTGCCGGTTGACCGGGGCATTTCCGGCGAAGAAAGCGACCAGGCGGTGCTGCGGCGGATTTCGGGCGAAGCGTTTTCCGCGCCGGTCAACGCGGATCCGGAGCTGGCGAGGATTATCCTCAAAGCCTGCGCATACAACCCGGACGACCGTTACCGGGCCCCGGAAGAAATGATCCGGGATCTGGGGCAATACCAGGTGAGAGGCGGGCGGCTGGACCAGGACGAAGAAAGCGACAAGACGGTTTTTGAAGCCCATCAGTTCACCTTCGGACAGGCCGGCAAGGCAACCGATGATTCGTCCCGGAGCGGCGAAAAACAGCCGGTCCGACAGGAGACCGGAGCGCCGGAAACAGCCGGAGCGCTCCGGGAAAGAACCACCGCCGAAAAGCAGGCTGAAAAACCGGAAACGCGGGAGAGCCATCCGGTACAGCAAACGGAAAAGCAAAAGAAAAAACGGCTGATTCCGTTGATTGCGGTACTTGCAGTTATACTGATTGCCGGAGGCCTTTTCGCGGCAGGAATCCTCCCGCCGAAACAGCCAGAGCCGACGGCGGCCCCGATGATTACAGCGACGCCGGAGATCACGGCAGCGCCGACGGAAACGCCGGTGCCTACAGAAGAGCCAACAGATACACCTGTTCCAACGGATACGCCAACGCCGGAACCGACAGATACACTCACTCCGGAGCCGACGGACACGCCGACACCGGAACCGACAGACACACCCACGCCGACGCCTACACCGACACCGGAACCAACTGATACACCCACTCCGGAGCCGACGAACACGCCGACGCCGGAACCTACACCCACCCCGACACCAGAACCTACGCCCACCCCGACGCCGGAACCGATCGCGGAGACGGCGGACGGATATATCATCCTGGACGCCGGAAGCTGCAGCTACAGCGCAGCGGAAGATGGCAGCGGCATACAGATTGGCAAATATACAGGCAACGCGGAAAAACTGTCGATTCCGGAATACCTGGACGGGTACAGGGTGACGCAGATCGCCCACGACGCGTTCAGGGACACCGGGATTGTCCGGATTGAACTTCCGGACAGCGTGAACGAAATCAACGGAAACATCTTTGAAGAAAACTACAAACTGGCGGAAATCCGGGTATCCGAAAACAATCCCGGCCTGATGACCCGGGAAGGCGTGCTGTTTGACAAGACAGGAGAAATTCTGCTGTGCTGCCCGTCAGCATTCGAAAAGACAAGCTATGAAATCCCGGAAGGGACAAAGGAACTGGGGAACGCCGCGTTTTACTGCTGTGGAAACCTGATATCCATTACGATTCCGGACAGCGTTACAACACTGAACCCGCGTGTGTTCTTCTGCTGCAGCAGACTGATATCCATCCGGATTCCGGAGGGAATCAAGAGTATTGAGAGCGATATGTTCGGGGGGGATTCATCACTCAAGGAAGTCATTCTTCCCGAAAGCCTCCGGAAAATCTCTTCCTACGGATTCAGCGACTGTATCAGCCTGGAGGAGATTACAATCGCGAACGGCGTGGCCGGGATTGAAGAGATGGCATTTGGAAACTGCGCTTCCCTGAAAAAGGTTACGCTTCCGGCCAGCCTGGGATACATCAGCGATGACGCGTTCACGAACTGTCCCGAAGTGACATTCACGGTTGAACCGGGTTCATACGCGGAGGGGTTTGCCAAAGAACACGGGATTCCCTGCACTTATCCCGAGGTTGAGGAGCCATTCCTAACAGAACAGCAGGAAGGCGAGGCGGACTGGCCGGGCGAATGGGCCGCCCGCAGCGGAGAAATGACATCCTCGGCCCGGATTATCCGGGGAGTTCAGGGAAGCTATATCCTGAAACTGTCCTTCAGCAGCGGGTATGTGACGGCAGGCGAACTGGAGCAGACCGGGGAACAGCAGATGACCTTCACAGCGGACGAGCTGACCGCGACGCTGACGCTGGACCGGGGCAGGCATGTGATCCGGATGTCAGTCAGCAACGCGGGAGACAAGGCAAAACCTTGGCTTGATATTTTCGGCAGGGAGATTGATTATCAGCTGGAGCAGGCTGATACCGGCACGACGGCAGGAATCACGGAGACAGCTTCCGCACCGGTTCAGACAGAAGCTCCGGAAACATCCGATGCGGAACTGATCCCGATCAACGGAAAACCGGGATACAGACAGGTGCCGGTGGCGCAGGCGGACGCCAGCAGCTATATCGTCGGGAAGAATCCGACAGCCTACGCTCCCTACAGCATGCTCGACGGCATCGATACGACCAGTTTCCAGTTTTCCACAAAAACCACGCCGCTGGGCAGCGCCTATGTGTACTTTGACTTCAGCAAACCGTATACCATGGATGAACTGTGGATCAAAAACGGGTTCTGGAAAAATACGGGTAAAGAAGGCCAGTATATACGCAACTGCCGGGTGAAGAATATGACCGTTTCATTCCGATATGCCGACAGCAATGAATACAGGGACGGGTTCAACGTTACACTGCAGGACGATCCGCAGATGAGAGACTGGGCTGTGGTAGAACTCGGGCACAAAACAAGCGTGACCGGGATCCGTTTCTGTATCAATTCGATTTATGAAGGAACCGCGTTCCCGAATGACGTGTGTATCTCTGAGGTTATGTTTGTGAAAAAGACAAGCGGAGCCGACTGACAAACGCTGAAGCGAAGAGGACGAAGGGATTGTGAGAAAAATGAAGCGTACGCTGAGACTGATCGGCCTGACCATGGCGCTGACGGTGCTGCTGATATCCATTGCGGCGACCGGAATCTGTGAAAGCGTCACCTGGGACTGCCCGAACTGCGGAAGGACCGGAAACACCGGAGCGTTTTGCGGCAGCTGCGGCCAGGCAAAAACGGAGAACACAAAAAAAGACGAACCGCTGCCGGTGTTATCCGCAACATACGGCGGAACAACGGCCAGGCTTCATGAATACAGCGGAGCCGGAGCCAATGAACGGATTACCGTATATGCCGGACCGGGCAAGGAATACGGGAAACCCATCAAGATGACGCCCAACGGACAAAAGAAAGTGACGGCTTTTTTCTCTGAGAATGACTGGGTGTTCACTCATATTACCCACCGGACGGGCAGCCGGTATCTGTATATTCCCAGAAAGTATTTTGATTACCTTGAGAACGTTCCGGAGATCGGAGCGCTGGATTATCACGAGGGGAGTATCACACAGACTGTGACGCCCCAATGGGGTCCGACGGACAAGTTTGATTCCGCAAAGGACTGCATTGCCCATCAGGGAACAGCGGCGAAGGTGTTTTTCAGTGAAGGGGATTATGTTTACGCAGAATACCACTGCGCATCGGGAACCGTCAGGATGTGGCTGCCCGCTTATGCTGTGGAGATCCGATGACCAATACGAGCAATGAATTCATGTGTATTGACGAACTGTTAACACAGAACTGATTCATCAGAGGAGAGCATATGAGCGACATCAGGGATTTCTGCCCGCTGTGGGGCAAATGGGAAGCGGAAAAGGAGCTGGGGAGAGGCTCCTTCGGTTCCGTATGGAAAATGAAACGGGACGTGATGGGCGGCAAGGTCTATTACGCCGCCGTCAAACATATTTCCATTCCCCAGGAGGACAGCGAGGTCGGGAACCTGGTGGCCGACGGGATCTTTTCAAACGAGCTCTCCGCCAAGAAATACTATGACCAGATGCTGCAGTCCATCGTGGAAGAGATCGACTCGATGCACAAACTACAGGGCTATACCAACATTGTCTCCTATGAAGACCACGAGATTATCCCGAAGAAAGGCGGGACCGGGTACGATCTGTTCCTGCGGATGGAACTGCTGACGCCGCTGGGCGAGCGGATCCGGCAGGGAATGAGCATTGCGGACGTGGTGTCCCTAGGAAAAGACATCGCGACGGCGGTGGACGTGCTGTATAAGCACCACATGATCCACCGGGACATCAAACCGCAGAATATTTTTGTAAACGACCAGGGGGTTTACAAGCTGGGCGACTACGGGACAGCGCGGGCGCTGGGAAACGGCGCAACGGAGATGTCCCGGAAGGGCACCTATAACTATATGTCGCCGGAGATCTACAACAACCAGAAAGCGGATATCCGGGCGGACATCTATTCCCTGGGCCTGGTGCTGTACCGGCTGCTGAACGGGAACAGGCTGCCGTTTTTGCCGACGGACCGGCGGATTACCAGCCGGGACAGCGAGGAAGCGGTGGTACGCCGGGTATCGGGCGAAAAGATCCCGGCGCCGAAGAACGCGGACGCGGAACTGAGCCGGATTGTGCTGAAAGCCTGCGCGTTCAACCCGGAAGACCGGTACCGGACGCCGGAGGAACTGGTTCGCGACTTGGAAAGATATAAGGGAAAAACAAAGCAGCTGAAACAGGAGCAGAACGAAAACAGTGACCGGACCGGCGAAGAATCCGGACCTGTGAATTTCCATTTCGGGTCAGTATCGAAAAGCACAGACACTAGAAACAATGCCGGAACCGAAACGAAGGAAACAGCCGGGGATTTCCAACCGGCCGTAATGGACACACCGGCAGCCAATAAGCCGGCCCAAACGGAAACAAAAAACAAAAAACCGTGGTTGGTTCCGCTGATTGCGATCATTGCAATCGGCCTGATTGCGGGCGGGCTTTTCGCGGCCGGCATCCTGCCGCCGAAAGAACCTGAACCGACAGCCACGCCGGTTATTACGGCGACGCCCGAGACCACGGAAGTGCCTACGGAAACACCGACCGAAGCACCGACAGACACACCGACGGTGACCCCGACGGAAACGCCAACTCCAAAACCAACGGACACGCCGACGTCAGAACCCACACCAGTACCCACGGATACGCCGACGCCGACACCGACGCCAACACCTACGCCAACTCCGACACCCACACCAACACCAACGCCGACACCTACACCAACACCAACACCAACGCCGACACCGACACCTACACCTACGCCAACACCTACGCCAACACCTACGCCAACACCGGAACCGACACCGACTCCTACGCCGGAGCCTACACCTGAACCCACTCCGGAACCCACCCCGGAGCCGACAGCCACACCTACCCCGGAACCGACGCCCACCCTGACGCCCACACCAAAACCCGGTGCCGCGGTGAAAGTTCCCCAGGGATATCCGGAATATATCAACTATCTTGACTTTGGCGGAAGAACGATCCGGATCTATGACTGGTGGAGTGACGGCAATGAAAAAACAGACTCCAAAACACAGAAGTATTACAGCTGGCTTGAAAAAACCTATAACTGCAAGATTACCAGAGCAACCCTGAGCGACTGGGCCAATATGACGAACGCGCTGGCTGAAAAAGTGAACGCCAGGGACGATTCAGAACTGTGCCTGGTGCTGGTGTCCGCCGATTTTATCGGAACCTGTCTGGCAAACAATATGGTCATGCCCTGGAATCCGGCATTTATCCAAGGGGAGCAGTTCTTATCCTGCGGGACGGAGCTGATGAAAAAGGGCGGAAAGATATACGGAGTAAGCACCGGATCAAGCGAACCCCGGGAGTGTGTATTCTTCAATAAAAACCTGCTGAAAAACGCCGGTATTGATTTCAATGAAATCTATGACCTGCAGAAAAACGGCGAATGGACCTGGGACAGGTTTGAGTCCTATATGGATCGGATCCAGGACAAGGAACATGACATCTGGGGCATGACGGGCAACATTGACTGTATTACCCGCGGATGCGTATTCGGCAACAGCGCCGGTTTCTTCGATTATGATGAAAACGGCCGGCTGGCCATCACAGCAGACAGCAGCGCAACGATGGCAGGCCTCACCAAACGGAAGGAATGGGGCAGCAAGTATATGGCCCCCCAGGCGGTCTATGCTCCGGACGGAAACTGGGACTGGTATCAGGAATTCTGGAAGAAGGGGACTACCGCATTCTATATCGGCCAGGCATACGAAGGATTCAATCCCGGATCATTGATGGATTCATGCAGCTTTGACTGGGGATGCGTCGCTTTCCCCAAAGGGCCTAATGCTTCCGACTATCTGTATGCAGAACATCCGAATATCTGCGTGATTCCAAACGTATATGACGAAACGACCTCCTGCATGCTGCAGCAGATCTATGCGCTTTATACCGCTCCCGTGCCCGGCGTAAAAGACGATGCCTGGTCCCGCGGCAAAGAAAAAATGACAGACAAGCGCGCTATCGAAGAATTTTACGGGACCATGCGAAAGAACGGGCATCAGATTGCTAACAAGACATACCTGATCGGTGACGAAAACACTGTACTCGGGCCGAGCCTGTACTGGGCGCTGGATCAAGGAGATCCGGCCGCTCTGATCGAAGCGGCCAGTGGAGAATGGCAACAGCTATTGGACGCGTTCAATCAGCACTAAATGATAATTAGAGCATTTGCCTTATTTGGTCTCAGGCATAAAAAACAAGGCACAAATACATTTCCGCATTAACTCAATTTACGAGAAAAACACATTCCTGTACGATGTATATATAATAAGATTGTATTGATAGTAAAGACTGGCAGATCCAACTTATAGAAGACACAAAACAGAATCCAATAACCAAGCAATAAAGATATCTAAATTGCTTAATTATCCAACGTTCATATTATTGTTTTGATATAATTGCACAGAGTTAAATCATTATTTTTTACCTGTTCCCCAAACTCGGATTGTTGTTGCTGTCTGTATTGATTGCGGTGGAATAATGGTAATACCAGCACTGCCATTCTGATATATTGCCCACATAGGACCTCCTGCATAAGATATACAAATAGCATGGCCGGAAACAGTTGTTGAGAATTCACTTGTTGGACAAGTGATTGCTTGATAAATATTTGAATAATTGCCTATTGCGATAATGATCGTTTCATAATCAGACCAGTTACAAGTATAATCATTATTACCAGATACAAAAGAACTAGCATTAAGGATCAATGTGTTTGTAAGTTTACCATTTATCGAACCAATACTATCATCCATCTCTTCCAGTCGTTTCAGGACAGCATCATATGCTTTTTCTTCGTCAAACCCCTCTTCTTTTGTCCAAGGCGCGGGATGCGCACAGTTCCCGCAATAATTCCACAGATTTCCCGTCCTGCCACATTCCGGGCAGTCCCAGGCGCTCTGTTCGCCGGAAGCCATCGGAACCATCAGCAGCACCATTACCAGTGCCGCAGCCATAATCCGCATTGCCTGTTTACCAAATGTTTTCTTCATAATCTGTTTCCTCCTGAGACTATCATGATTCATGGGGATAAAATTGCTTAATGGGTTTCCGGCTTATGCCGTTCTGCACCGCACATTTCACAATAAGTATCATTCGCATCCCAAAGGGTTCCGCAATGCGAGCATTTCCACATTCCTACCCTGGTTGCACAGTTGGTACAGTACTTATCACCATCCGGGATACTCCAGCCACATTCCAGACAATAGTGTTCGGGCAAAGCGCAATTCTCGCAGTATGTATTATTGTGCGCGTTTTCAAACCCGCAGTTGGAGCAAACCCATTTTTCTTCAGGAACAGGTTCGGGAGCAGGCGGCGTTTCAGTCGGCGGTACCGTTGTTATAACGGGCGGCTCCGTTGTTATAATCGGCGGCTCCGTAGTAATAACCGGCGGTTCCGTAGTAATAACCGGCGGCTTTGTCGATTCCCCCGAACCGTCCTTATCGGGCGGCAGGATTCCGGCTGCAAACAAACCACCTACAGCCAGCCCAAGGACGAGGATCGCGATCAGCGGAATCAGCCACTTCTTTTTACCTTTCTTTTCCCCATCAGAAGAAGTAGTTGGCGGCTTGGGCGGGTCTTTTTTTGTTCCGGTGTTTGTCGGGGGAGGTGTCACAACCGGCGGCGCTACCGGCTTGGGCGGTTCGGGTGCCGGCGTAGGGGGCGGTTCCGGAACCGGTGGAACCGGCGGATTGACCGGTTTGGGCGGGGGCGGAAGCTCGGCAACGGTCTCATCGTTGGGATCTATATCCGGAGCGGGAGCGATATCAGGATACTCTTCGCCCACTGTCTTCTCGTTATCATCTTCCGTATATCTTGCCTGATATCTTTCCAGATCCCGGATCAAATCCTTCGGAGATCTGTATCTGTCATTCGGATCATACGCACAGGCTTTCAGGACAATCCGGGTTAATTCCCCGTCCGCGTTTTTCGGCGCCGGGAGCTGTTCTCCGGACAGCCGGCGGACGCCCGCGCTGTCATTGTCCCGGCTGGTCACCGTTCCTTCCGTAGGCAGGAAAGGAAGGCGGCTGCCGTTCAGCAGGCGGTACATGACGATGCCCAGGGAATAGATATCCGCCCGGATATCCGCTTCCTGGCCGTTATAGATTTCGGGAGACATATAGTTGAAGGTGCCTTTCCTGGACATGGCTACGGCATCAGCACTCAACCCTCTTGCCGTACCATAGTCTCCGAGCTTGTAGACACCCATGTCATTCATAAAGATGTTCTGGGGCTTGATGTCCCGGTGAATCATCCGATGATCTTCCAGGATGCTGAGGGCGGTGGCGATGTCCTTGCCGATGGTGACGACATCGTCAGGCTCCAGGCCCTGCTTCAGTTTTTCGGTCAGGGGCGTCAGCAGTTCCATGCGCAGGAAAAGATCATAGCCGATGCCGCTCGGTTTCGGAATGATGGCGTGATCTTCATAAGTGACGATGTTTGTATAGCCCTGGAGCTCGTACATGGCGTCAATCTCCGCAGAGATTGACTTCAGCAGATCGTCATAAAAAAACTTGGCGTCTTCCTGACTGGAGATGACTCCTTCGGTCATCAGCTGATTGACTTCACTGTCGTCCTTCGGAATGGAAATATGCTTGACCGCAGAATAATAGACCCTGCCGCCAATCACGTCCCGCTTCATCTTCCAGACAGCGCCGTAGGAGCCTTCACCAAGTTTGGTGTCGGCGTACCATTCGTTCCAGAGAGGGCAAAAATCCCGCAAATCGCTCATGCTAATCCATACTCCTGCAACAATCGGAATATCCCGCTGTATTGATTCATACAGCAGATGGAAATATATGGTTTGGAATACACATATTATCCTACCACGTTTTGGGCCTTTTTTTCAATAGTTTTATTCATCTGAATACAAGAATTGTGCTAACAGATGCATACTACTCAGCTATTTTCCAACTGCCATGAATAATATGAGCATACCACAGGAGTACCGCAGGAGGCGCTCCGGACTTGACACGGACTGGCTTTTTATCATAGCTTTAAACTGATGAACCGGAGGTTTTCCTCCGGTTCAGACCATCGACAAACCTCTAGAGATAGGGGTTTGTTTTTTCATTAGCCAAAA
>CAZUXV010000107.1:0-9944 GCA_964624445.1 uncultured Oscillospiraceae bacterium
GGCCCACGCAGAGGATCATCTTCCGTTCGTTATACAGGGCCACATAGGGATGATCCGCCCGCATGCCCGGCAGGAACCGGTCCGGCGCGCTTTCATACAGCGTGGGGTTCATCCAGCCGTCGAAGAAATAATCCGTGTCATATACGCCGGACAGGGCAATCACGCCGCGGAACAGGTCCGGCCGCCGCAGGAAGGTGATCACCGCGTGGTTGGCGCCCATGCTGAACCCGGTCACCGCCGGCGTCCCCGGGTTGCGGGTGGCGATCAGGGGAAGGGCTTCGTCCACGATATAATGGAAATACTGTTCCTGCCGTTCCGCCCGCCATTCCGGATTGCCGCCCTTCGCGGACCAGCTTTCCCGGTCCACCGTGTCCACCACGAACAGTTGGATCCTGCCGCCGTCGATAAAGTCCGCCAGCTGGTCCGTCATGCCGAAGTCCTCATAGTTCCGGCACATGGAATCCTGGGTCGGAAAGCACAGGAACGGCACGCCGCCATGCCCGTAGACCATGACGTGCATTTCCTGATTCAGCGCCTGGCTGTACTGGGTGATCATTTCCTTCTGCACAGCTTCTCATCTCCCTGTCATATTGAAACAAGCCGCATGGTATCATCATTCCTCCGCGGCGTCAACTTTTTGTACCTGTACGGGATCCGTTCGCCTGTTTCCCCCTCATTTCACCCGGTGCGGCAAAACCGCTGTCTTTTCATCCGGGGAATTCCGCCGTCAAAAAAAACGCATCAAAAACTTTTTTCACTGCAGCCCGGCAAAAACCTGCGTATATACCAGTGCATCCGTACAGGATGAAATGCATGGAATCCGATGAAGCGGATTCCCGAATGAAGGAGGAAAATTGTGATGAGGAAACTGATTTCAATCCTGACAGCCGTTGTGCTGCTGCTGACCGTGACGGTTTCCTTTGCGTCCGCGGAAGGAAACAGTCTGGGTCTGGGAGCCATGTTTGTGTATACGGAGAACGGGAAAACCCTGAACGTACGCAGTTCGCCCGAAACCGGTGACAATATCATCGGCCACCTGAAATACGGCACAAAAGTCAATGTGGTGGCTTTCGAGGGCAGCTGGGCGAAAATCGCCTACCTGGGCGGCAATGCCTGGGTACAGAGCCGTTTCCTGCAGTGGTACGCGCCGGGCCCCAAGCCCGCGCCTCAGCCCACACCTCAGCCTCAGCCCCAGCCCCAGCCCGATCCCCAGCCTGATCCGGATACCGAACAGATGAACGAGGAACTCCGTAGTGAGGTCGGCATCCCCCAGACCATCGTGGAGGCACAGGCGCGGCGGGCATCCGGATGGGTCAACATGCGGTTCAATCCTTCCAGGGAAACCGAATGTATTGAGATCTGCCCGGACGGCACACAGCTGACCGCCTTCGCGGAAACCATCAACTGGTATCACGTCACGGATCCCGTGACCGGAAACAGCGGCTATATCCGCAAGGAATTCCTGAAAGTCATGCAGGTTGAACAGCCTGTCGTAGATGAAGAAACCCGGATCGGCACGCTGAACGTGAACGGCGAATTCATGCTGGAGGGAAAGATTCCCGAAGGATATACCCTTCAGGTGCTCTCTGCCCGGAATACCAAGATCATCGCTGCCCTGGTGGCGGAGGATGAGAGCCGTCCGCAGATGCTGCTGACCATTGCTTTCGATGAAATGTTCGCAAACGTTGAGCGGATGAACGATCTGAGCCCCGAGGAGATTGAAACGCTGAAAGCGACCTACACCGACATGAATGATGTGGCGTTCTCCGAAGCGGAAACGGCTGCCGGCACAAAGCTGCTGGTTGCCCGGGAAACAGGCAGTGACGCGGACTTCGCCAGCATTCTCTCCCTGTATAAGGGCTACTCTGTGGAATTCGTCCTTTCCCCGAACCCGAATGCCGCGGAACAGAAGCTGACGGACGAGCAGATCCAGGCCGGAATCGACTTCCTGAGCAACCTGGAATTCATTCCCGCCAACTGATCCCCGGATCTCCCTCCGCAGCAAATCGTCCTGCCGGTTACACTCGTATACCGCGACAGTTGCAGATAACACTACCGCACACGGTCAATCGCCGTGTGCGGTGTTTTTTTTCGTTATGCCCGGGGATCCATTTCCATGATGATCTGCCGGGCGGTGTCCTCGCTGACTTCCTCCGCGAAAACGCCGGGGCGGAACTCCACGATCTCCCCGATCCCTTTCGGGATCACGAAGCGGAGGCGGCCGTTCCGGACCTTCTTGTCCGTATAGAGTTTCTGTACCAGTTTTTCCCGGTCGATGTATCCGGGAATCCCGACGGGCAGCCCGGCCCGCACCAGCAGGGAACGGACCCGGTCCTTTTCTGCTTCGGTCATATATCCCATGGATACGGACAGCGCGCAGGCGGCGATGAGCCCGATGGACACCGCCTCGCCGTGCAGCAGCCGGTATTCGCTCAGAGTCTCGATGGCTCTGCCCACGGTATGGCCCAGGTTGAGCACTTCCCGCAGGCCGGCTTCCCGCTCGTCCTTCATCACCACCTGGTATTTGATCTCGCAGTTCCACTGGGCCATGCGCTCGCAGGCCTTGGCCTCGTTCTGCAGGATCCCGTCCATGTGCGCTTCCAGGTATTCAAAGAAGGCCTCGTCCGCCAGGCAGGCGTGCTTGACCGTTTCCGCCAGGCCGCTGGAAATCTCCCGGGCGTGCAGTGTGCTCCAGCAGTCGATGTCAATATACACCTTCTTCGGCTGGTTAAACAGGCCGATCAGGTTGGTGGCCAGGGGCGTATCCACGGCGGTCTTGCCGCCTACGGAGGCGTCCGCCGCGGCCAGCAGAGTCGTCGCGTAGTTGATGAACGGCACGCCCCGGCCGTAGGTTCCCGCCAGGAACCCGGCCAGATCCGATACCACGCCGCCGCCGACGGCCAGCACAAAGCAGTCCCGCCGGTATCCGGCTTCCAGCATCCGGTCCTCCAGGGCCGCCTTGGTCTCCCGGGTCTTGTTCTTTTCCCCGGCAGGGAAGGCAAAGATTTCTCCCTCGAAGCCCACTTCCAGCAGCCGGTCGCGGATGGCTTCCGCATATAGCTTTTCCACGTTGCTGTCCGTGATCAGGGCAAACCGGCGGCAGCCGCCCACCAGCCCGCGCTTCAGGTCCTCCGCCAGCTTGCCGGCCAGGTCCCGGCCTACCTCGATCTCATAGCTGTCGTCCACCGTTTTTTTCAGTGCGACACGAAAGGTGCTCATGCTTTATTCGATCCCTTCAAAAGTGAAATCCTTCGCCTCCACGGCGGCCTTCACCGCGGCTTCGTCCAGGTCTCCGTTCAGGGTCAGCACAGCCGTGCCGGGATCCTTGCTCACCACGGCTTCCGCCACAAAGGGCAGGGCTTCCAGCGCCTTTTTCACGGTGGCTTCGCAGTGTCCGCACATCATTCCCTTGATCTTTACCGTCTTCGTCATGGTCTTTTTCCTCTCTTTCTCTCTTTCCCCGCGGATCTCTTCCGTGATCGTAAGGGGTATATTCGCCGCCTTCAGCGGTTTATCCTTTGCCGGGTCCCTGAGCCGGAACAGGTTCAGGCGCAGGGCGTTCATGCACACGGTGAAACTGGACAGGCTCATGGCGGCCGCGCCGATCATCGGGCTCATCTTCCAGCCGAAGAGCCCCGCCGCCAGCGGGATGCATACGATGTTGTAGAAAAACGCCCAGAACAGGTTCTCGTGGATGTTCCGCAGTGTCCCCCGGCTCAGCCGGATGGCCGCGGCCACGTCCGCCAGGGAGGAGTTCATCAGCACGATGTCCGCGCTGTCCACCGCCACGTCCGTTCCCGCGCCGATGGCGATACCGGTGTCCGCCCGGGTCAGGGCCGGGGCGTCGTTGATCCCGTCGCCCACCATGGCGGTGCGGCCGTAAGCCTGCAGTTTCCGGATCACGGCTTCCTTCTCGTCCGGCAGCACGCCGGCGATCCACTCGTCGATACCGGCCCGGGCCGCGACGGCTTTCGCCGTCTTTTCATTGTCGCCGGTCAGCATAACCACCCGCAGGCCCTGGCCCTTCAGCTGGCGGATCCCCTCCGCGCTGTCCGGCCGCACCGTGTCCGCCACGGCGATCACGCCCAGCAGGCTGCCGTCCTCCTCAAAGAACAGCGGCGTCTTGCCTTCCTCCGCCAGCCGGTCCGCCTGCTGCTGCAGGCTGTCCGGGAGCGCCGTTCCGTTTCCGATAAAGCTGCCGCTGCCGCCCCGCAGGCGCTTTCCGCCGGCGGTTCCTTCCAGGCCGTTCCCCGGCAGCGCCCGGAAATCCGTCACTTCCGCAAGCGTCAGCTGCTGTTCCTCCGCGGCCCGCAGCACCGCGCCGGCCAGGGGATGCTCGCTGCCCTGTTCCAGCGCCGCCGCCTTCTGCAGCAGTTCTGTTTCCGTCCGGCCTTCCGCCGGAACCAGGTCCGTCACCTTCGGCTCGCCGGAAGTGATCGTGCCGGTCTTGTCCAGGGCGATGATCCGGGCTTTGCCCGCGGTCTCCAGCGCTTCGCCGGTCTTGAACAGGATCCCGTTCTTCGCGCCCACGCCGTTGCCCACCATGATCGCCACCGGCGTCGCCAGGCCCAGGGCGCAGGGGCAGGAAATCACCAGCACGGAAATTCCCCGCGCCACGGCGTCCCCCGCGGAAGCGCCGGCGATCAGCCAGCCCGCCGTCACAACCAGGGCAATGCCGATCACGGCGGGTACAAACACCCCGGACACCTTGTCCGCGATCCGGGCGATGGGCGCCTTGGTCGCCGCCGCGTCGGACACCATGCGGATGATCTGGCTCAGGGTCGTATCCTCGCCTACCCGCGTGGCCCGGCAGGTCAGGAAGCCGGACTGGTTGATTGTCGCCGCGCTGACGCCGTCGCCTTCCGCCTTGTCCACCGGTACCGATTCGCCGGTCAGGGCCGCCTCGTTCACGGCGCCCGTGCCGGAAATCACCACCCCGTCCACCGGGATGCTGTCCCCCGGGCGGACCACGAAGACGTCCCCGGTCTTCACGTCGGCAACGGGCACTTCCGTTTCCGTGCCGTCCTTCAGCAGCACCGCCGTCTGTGGCGCCAGCTTCATCAGGCTCTTCAGGGCGCTGGTGGTTTTCCCCTTGGACCGGGCTTCCAGCATTTTGCCCACGGTGATCAGGGCCGGGATCATGGCAGCGGACTCAAAATACAGCTGGCCCTGGTACATATCCATCAGGTCCCCGTTGGACGCGCCGCCGGCAATCATGCCGCACATGCGGTAGAACACAAACAGGCTCCATCCGAAGGAGACCGAGGACCCCAACGCCACCAGCGTGTCCATGTTCGGCGCGCCGTGAAGCAGGGACTTAAACCCGCTGGTAAAGAACTTCCCGTTGATGATCATCACGGTCAGGGCCAGCAGCATCTGGGTCAGCGTCAGGGCCAGGTGGTTGTGGACCAGGAAGGCCGGCAGCGGGAACCCGGCCATATGGTGCCCCATGGTGATGTACATGAGCACCAGCAGGAAGCCCACCGAGAGCAGGAGCCTGCGTTTCAGCACCGGGGTCTCCCGGTCCTTCAGGGCGTCCTCCTCCGCTTTCAGCGCGTCCGCGCCGCGGCTTTCCGGCGCCGCGCCCTTCAGGCTGGCGCCGTAGCCCGCCGCTTCCACTGCCCGGATGATCTCCGCCTCGGAGGCGGTGCCTTCCACGCCCATGGAGTTGGTCAGCAGGCTGACGGAAACGGAGCTCACGCCGGGCACTTTCTCCACGGCCTTTTCCACCCGCGCCTGGCACGCCGCGCAGCTCATGCCTGTAACGATGTATTGTTCCATTGGTTTGCCTTTCTTATTTCATCAGCTTCTGGAGAACCCTGACGAAGTCGTCGATGGCTTCGTCCTTCCCCTCCCGGATGTCCTCCGCCACGCAGCTGCGGATATGGCAGGCCAGCAGTTCCCGGTTGAAACTGTTCAACGCCGCGCTCACCGCGCTCACCTGCACCAGCACGTCCGGGCAGTAAGCGTCTTCCTCCAGCATCTTCTGGATGCCCCGGATCTGCCCTTCCGCCAGCTTCAGCCGCCGGATCAGGGCGTCCTTCTCTTCCCGGGTGCGTTTCTTTTTCCGGTCCCCGCAGTGCGGACAGCTTTTTGATTCACTCATGGATGTTTCCCCGCTTTCGCGTTAATACCCCCAGGGGGTATATGCATCTTATACCCTCCGGGGGTATTTGTCAACCTGTTTTTTCCCTGTCGTTTCCTTGACCGCCGTCAAGGATTGTGATAGATTCATTCCTGATATTTATATGAGTAAGGAAGCGAATGTCCATGAAAGACCGGAATATCTACTGCCTGAACAATATCGCGAAGATCGGAACGGACGGCTTCCGCTCCGGCTATACCCTGATCGATTCCATCGACGACGCGGCCGGCGTGCTGGTCCGCTCCGCCGATATGAAAGAGATGTCCTTCCCGGCGGGCCTGCGGGCCATCGCCCGGGCCGGCGCCGGCGTGAACAATATTCCGCTGGACCGCTGCGCGGAAGAAGGCATCGTCGTCTTCAACACCCCCGGCGCCAACGCGAACTCCGTCAAGGAACTGGTGCTCTGCGGCATGCTGCTGGCGTCCCGGGACATTGCCGGCGGCATCAGCTGGGTCCGGGAGAACGCGGAGGACGAAGCCATCGCCAAGACCACCGAAAAGGCCAAGAAAGCCTTCGCCGGCCATGAGCTGATGGGCAAGACCCTGGGCGTCATCGGCCTGGGCGCCATCGGCGTGCTGGTGGCCAACGCGGCCGTCGCCCTGGGCATGAAGGTTTACGGCTACGATCCCTACCTGTCCGTCAATTCCGCCTGGAACCTTTCCCCGGCGGTCATCCATTCCGAAAAGGTGGAAGAAATCTACGCCGCCAGCGATTTCATCACCATCCACGTGCCCGCCACGGAAAAGACCAAGGGCATGATCGGCGCCGAAGCCATCGCCCAGATGAAGCCCGGTGTCGTGATCCTGAACTTTGCCCGGGATACCCTGGTGGATGAAAAGGCCCTGGCCGCCGCCCTGGAATCCGGCGCCGTGATGCGCTACGTGTCCGACTTCCCCACCCCCGCCAGCACCCATATGAAGAACGCCATCGTAATCCCGCACCTGGGCGCCTCCACGGAAGAGGCGGAAGACAACTGTGCGGTCATGGCCGTCCGGCAGCTGCAGGATTACCTGGACAACGGCAACATTCACAACTCCGTCAACTATCCGGAAATCAACCTGGGCGTCTGCGAGACCGAAGCCCGGGTCGGCATCCTGCACAAGAACATCCCGAACATGCTCAGTCAGATCACGAACTTCTTCGGCAACCAGGGCCTGAACATCGAAAACCTGGCCAACAAGAGCCGCGGCGACTACGCCTACACCCTGCTGGACATCAGCCACCCGATGCCCCACGACACCGTGGAGCGCCTGAAGGAAATCGACGGCGTCATCCGCGTCCGCCGCATCGTGGAGAACAAGTAAGCAAGAGTGGACCACATCAACAACCTCGCTCCTGTGAACAGAAGCGAGGTTGTTTTTTTATTTCTTATGATAGCTCATGACTTCGCCGGGGGAAGCGTTCTCATGTTCCTGGTTGATCTTCTCCAGGGTTTCCTTCCGGGACACCGGCTGGCAGTAATCGCACTTTTTCAGTTTGCTGAAGGGTTTTTCTTCCAGTTCGCCGTAGGTGAATGCGGTCAGGGGCCGGAACTTTTCCTTCACGCCGGGGCATTCTGCAATGGAGTGATACATGCTGCCGCCGTTGGGGTTGTAATACAGGGGCGTATCGTCATCCGGGATCTTCACACGCCGTCCCGCATAGTCTTCCCAGATCACCATCTTCGGATATCCTTCGCCCGCCTCCACGCTTTTCTTCAACATGTTGAACAGGACGTTCATATTATACCCTTTGGTGTTTTTCTGGCGCTGCACCCGGATGCAGCCGTGGCTGGCCCGGGAGCCGAGCTTGCTCTCAAACGTCGTGTATTTCTTGGTGCCGTCCGCCAGTACCTTATGGGGAACCTCATGCAGGTAATCCCCGCCGTTGAAACGGATTGGATACAGGCAGTGCATGTCGCCGTCCGGCAGGTCGCCCTTGCGGTAGTAGATCAGCAGGTACTCGCCGGAGCGGGATTCGTTGTACGGCTGCTTTTTGTTATACAGGCCGGTGGAGACCGCCAGGGAGGTTTCCAGGTGCCCGTCCACAAACAGGTACAGCCGCTGGGTCAGCTTGTCGATGATGATGCCGTAATGCTGGTTGACCTTTGTATCCGTGATCAGCTTCTTTGTCTGGATCCAGCCGGTCACGAAACCGTTCCAGTTTTTGACCTTGCTGTCGTGAAAGCTGGTGGAATAGGTCTCCACCTTCGACCAGCCGTCGTCCCGGGTTTCCAGCACGTGGACGCCCTGGCTCTGCCCGGTCACCATGCCGATCTTTTCGCTTTTTTCATCCGGCTCGGCATACAGTACGGTCTGCCGCATCTGGTCGTCCAGGGACTTGGCCTTGTCCTTGGCCTGGACCACGGTAATCGGCGAAGTCAGCATCGCCCAGATGGCTTCCTCGTCATCCAGGTTCATGGGCGTGCACCAGAAGCATCCCTCCCCGTGGCCGGGGTGTTCTTCCGAGCGGTAGGCCGGGGTGATGTCGGAGGGTTCCGGCTCCACGCCCAGCAGGTAATCTCCCGCGGGGCCGGTCTTTTCCGGTTCCTCCGCCGGTTCCTCCGCCGCCGGAGCTTCCGCTTCCGGTTCTTCGTCCTCCAGCAGGACCTCTTCCACGATGAGCTCTTCCTCCCCCTCTTCCGCCAGCGCGGACACCGCGGAGAACAGAAGGGCCGTCGTCAGTAAAGCAGCAATAATTCTGCGCATTTCTTTCCTCCGTTCCTGTATCAGGAACCTGAAAAATATACCATATCCGGTGCAAAGTGTCAAAAATTGAACGTACGGGAGCATCCCTTTGTTCCGCAGTCCGGTATACATTATTATGAATTGTGAATTATGAATTATGAATTGATCACGAAAACCCCTTGCATTTCATCCGAACTGGTGATATAGTGCCTGTATCCTTTTCAGACGAAGGGAAATAGGCGGTCAGGAGAGCCGTTCACAGAGAGCGGGGTCAGGTGCAAGCCCGCAACGGTGCCTGGTTACGATACCATTCCCGGATGAAAAGCGGCCGCCGCCCGATAAAGCGGCACAATGAGTGGTTTTACGAACAAGCAGGGTGGAACCGCGAATGCTTTTCCAAGCATCCGTCCCGGCAAAAAAATGCAGGGCGGATGCTTTTTTGTACACTCGCCCGAAAAAAAAGGAGGGTATCCCATGAAGATCATCTACAACGACGGTCATGTCGCGGAATGTCCCGCGGAGGAAGAACTGGAAGTGCTCCGTCACTCCGCCGCGCACATCATGGCCCAGGCGGTCAAACGCCTGTATCCCGACGCGCACTTTGCCTACGGTCCTGCCACTGAGAAAGGCTTTCACTATGACATCGACCTGGGCGACGTGAAACTGACAGACGAGGACCTGCCCGCCATCCAGGCGGAGATGCAGAAGATCGTGAAGGAGAATCTCCCCTTCAAGGTCTATCCCCTGCCCCGGGACGAGGCGGTTCAGCTGATGAAGGACCGCGGCGAGATCTACAAGGTCGAGCATATCGCCGACCTGCCCGAGGACGCGGTCATCACCTTCTATCAGCAGGGCGACTACATCGACATGTGCGTCGGTCCGCACCTCACCTACACAAAGGCCCTGAAAGCCTTCAAGCTGACTGCCCTGTCCGGCGCCTACTGGAAGAACGACCAGAAGAACAAGATGCTCACCCGGCTCAACGGCGTCGCCTTCCGCAACGCGGAAGAGCTGGCCGCCTATGAGAAGGAAGTCGCCGAGGCCAAGGCCCGGGACCACCGCCGCATCGGCAAGGAAATGCAGCTGTTCATGACGGACGACCTGATCGGCAAGGGACTGCCCATGTTCCTGCC
>CAZUXV010000108.1:0-9901 GCA_964624445.1 uncultured Oscillospiraceae bacterium
TCAATCCGGCTTCCATGAGATCCATGATTATACCGGAACTGTATGCAGCCGGTGAAGTACTGAATGTGGACGGCGACTGCGGAGGTTTCAACCTGATGTTTGCATTCGCTTCAGGAATGATTGCCGGACGGAATGTATAAAAACATTCAAATTAAAGGAAGAAAGAATCCATGAAAAAAGGTGAAATCAAAAAGCAGGAATTGATCAATACCGCTGAAGAATTATTCTGCAGGAATGGATACGAATTAACCAGCGTGCAGGACATCATTGATTCTTTGAATACAAGCAAAGGCAGTTTTTATCATCATTTTGTCAGCAAGGAATCATTGCTTGAAGCAATATGTTCAAAGAGGGCTGACCAGATTTTCGCTGCTGTTTTGCACGAATGTGAGATGAGCCCGCTTCCGTTGCGCAAACTGGATATTCTCTTATCCGGAATGATTCCTTTCCGTGACGAAAAACTGCGTTTTCTGCTGATGCTTCTTCCAGTATTTGCTCTGCCTGAAGGTCGCACTGTCAGATACTCTTTCTGCGATAAACTGTCTTCCTGCTTTTACGTTCCGGTTTGTGAACAACTTGTTTCAGGTCATGAATCCGGAATATTGTACTGTAAAGATCCTGAGAGCACCGCCACATTGATCCTGTCCGTCGTCAATTTGCTTTGGGTCAGTATTTCGGATATGATCATCAATGCGGAAATAAAACACAGGGAACCTGATATCGGACAATGTCTGAGAATCGTGGAAAGTTCCAGGGAAGGTATCGAAAAAATCCTTTCTTTGCCTTACGGATCCGTCAGTCTGATTGATATACATACCCTGAAACTGCTGAATGAAAAAATCCATAACCACTGGCCGCAAAGGTAAAAGAAATAATCAAACAATAGGAGGTAAAAACATGAGTTCCAGAATTCCTACGCCGCACATTAACGCTCCCGAAGGTGCCTTTTCCGATACGGTTCTGATGCCGGGCGACCCTCTCAGATCGCGGTTTATTGCAGAACAGTACCTGGAAAACGCAGAATTGATCAACAATGTACGTGGGGTACAGGGTTATACCGGAACATATAAGGGGAAAAAAGTCTCCGTTATGGCCAGCGGAATGGGCTGTCCGTCCATCGGCATCTATTCATACGAGTTGTTTAACTTCTATGATGTCAAAAACATCATCAGGATCGGATCGGCCGGTGCAATTTCACCGAAACTGAAACTGAAGGATATTATAATCGGAATGAGCGCTTATACGGATTCCGGATATCTCAGCAGTTTCGGGTTCCGGGGGAACGCCGCGCCGTGCTGCAGTTATGACCTGTTGTCCAAAGCAATGGAAAATGCAGGGAATCTGACCTGCAATGTTGTATGCGGTCCGCTGTTTTCATCAGACGCCTTTTATTCTGAAAGCAGTCAGATCGATATCCTTTCCAAACTCGGTGTACTCGCTGTTGAGATGGAAGCCGCGGCATTATATATGAATGCTGCCAGAGCAGGTAAAAACGCACTTGCAATCTGCTCCATCTCCGACAGTCTGGTAACGGGAGAAGAGCTTCCGGCTGAAG
Source organism: uncultured Oscillospiraceae bacterium (assembly GCA_964624445.1). Lineage (GTDB taxonomy): Bacteria > Bacillota > Clostridia > Christensenellales > Aristaeellaceae > Aristaeella. The sequence continues at coordinate 1,556 of CAZUXV010000108.1, forward strand.
AGAGACAGATCGGATTCCGGAACATGATGGAACTGGGACTTTCGCTGATTTAAACAGAAACAATAACAAAACAGCGCTGTTGCAAAACAGCGCTGTTTGATTTTTTATTCGATACACCATGCGGAAAAGATTTCCTCCGCCGCGTCAGTCTTAATTTTTCTTTCAGCTGCTTCGGATATTTTCTGAACAACTGTATTTCTGTCGCTTGAGCGGAATAAAAGCTGAAAACCGACGGAAGCGCCAAACTGCATGTTTTCGATCCTTACCGGAAGATGTTCGGAGGCGTAACGGATTTTATCCCAGACAGAGTAGGGAACTTCGCAATGCACAACGCAGGTCAGCTCCATTTTCGCAATACCGGCCGATTGAAGCGCTGACTGAGCGCTTTGCGTATATGCCCGGACCAGTCCTCCGGTTCCGAGTAAAACGCCTCCGAAATATCGAACGACTACGATACAGCAGTTTACAATGGATTTCGTCCGCATGGCGTCAACAATCGGAAGGCCTGCGGTCCCTCCCGGTTCCCCGTCATCACTGTAACGCATGATTCCGGAATTTTCACCGATAATATATGCATAGCAGTGATGGGTCGCCGATTTATGCTCTTCCCGGATTTGTCTGAGAAAAGCCAGCGCTTCCGATTCGTCCGAACAGGGGGACGCATAACCGATAAAGCGGCTTTTATTGATCACAATCTCTTCGCGGGAAGCTTTGGATACTGTAATATATGATTCAATCATCTGATGACAATCCGGCAGAATCCTTTTTTGCCTTTTCTGATCATGACGCTTTCATTTTCAAACTGATCAATCGTAAGAACAGCCGCGGTGTCACTGATTTTCTGATCGTTTACGGATACGGCATTCTGTTCGATTTGCTTCCTTGCATCGCTCTGGCTTTTGCACAGTCCTGACTTCACAAGCATTGTGGAGACCCTGGCGTCCTGTTCAAAATCGTCCCGGCTCAGTTCTACGGTAGGTACATTTTCAGCGGAAGCGCCGTTTCCGAAAACAGCAAGCGCCGCTTCAGTCGCTTTCTGTGCTTCTTCTTCTCCATGAACAAGTTTTGTTACTTCATATGCGAGAATTTTCTTTGCTTCATTGATTTCTGCGTCTTTCAGCGCACCAAGGCGGCGCACTTCATCCATCGGAAGGAAAGTAAGCAGAGCCAGACACTTTTCAACGTCTTTATCATCCACATTCCGCCAGTACTGATAAAACTGATAGGGTGTTGTTTTCATGGGATCAAGCCAAAGCGCGCCGGCTTCAGTTTTACCCATTTTTCTGCCGTCATGTGTTAACAACAGCTGGAAAGTACATGCAAAAGCTTTTTCGTTTTCTTTTTTCCGAACCAGATCCGCTCCGCCAAGCATGTTGCTCCATTGATCGTTTCCGCCCATTTCAAGTCTGCATCCGTAGCGATGGAACAGTTCCAGGAAATCATAGCTCTGCATGAGCATATAGGTAAATTCAAGGAAACTTAAACCGTTTTCAGTCGCCATTCTGGCCTTGTAGCAATCTGCGGTCAGCATACGGTTGACGGAAAACTGAGATCCGATATCACGCATGAATTCAATAAAATTCAGATGACGGAGCCAGTCTCCGTTATTCACAATAATCGCTTTTCCTTCACTGAAATCAAGGAACCGTGACATCTGTTGTTTGATGCATTCCACATTCTGATCAATCGTTTCGACGGTCAGCATTTTCCTCATATCGGTTTTACCGGAAGGATCGCCGATCATCGCTGTACCTCCGCCCATCAGCGCAATCGGCTTATGGCCTGCTTTCTGCATATGCGCCATCGCCATAATCGGAATGTAATGTCCGATGTGCAGACTGTCGGCAGTAGGATCAAATCCGACGTAAAAAGTGGTCGGGGTTTTTAATTGTTCATAAAGTTCGTCTTCAAATGTCATCTGAGCAAGAAATCCGCGCTCTTTCAGAATATCAAGAATGTGTTCCATGTTTTTAAACTCCTTTTATTGCATTTCAACGATTTCTTTCAACGTATTCATACCCGTTTCAATCTGTTCCGGAGTACTGTTTGAGAAATTCAGACGAATCGTATTCAGATGTCCGCCGTCGACGCAGAAATAAGTGCCGGGTACATAGGCAACCTTTCGTTCAACCGCTGAAGAAAGCATTTTCACCGCATCGATTTTATCGGGAAGTTCCGCCCATATGAACAGGCCTCCCTGAGGATGAGTAAAACGCACGCCGGAAGGAAAACTTTCAAGACAGCCAAGCATTTGTTTCATTTTCGCACCGTAACCGCTGCAGATATTCCGGATATGCGCGGGAAGCAGATCCCTGCGGAGATACTGGTCCACAATTGCCTGATTCAGATTGGAGGTGTGGACATCTGTTGACTGTTTTCCGACGGTACACTTTCGAATAACTGTGGCATCGCCGGCGATATAACCTACACGAAGACCGGGAGAAATGATTTTGCTGAAACTGCCGAGGAACATAACCCATCCGTTCCGGTCGAAATATTTAATTGAATGACATGCCTGTCCTTCATAGCGGAGATCACGGTAAGGATCGTCCTCGGCGACCAGCATGCCGTAACGGTTGGCGAGTTCGGCGATGGCTTTCCGGCGTTCTTCCGGCAGGGATTTTCCGGTCGGATTCTGGAAGGTGGGAATCGTATAGAGCATTTTGGGATGATACTGATTGATCTTTTTCTCGAGGTCATCAGGAAGCAGACCCTGATCGTCGCTCTCAACCGATACGAGATTTGCCTGATACAGTTTCAGACACTGAAGATTCCCGAGGAAAGAAGGGTTTTCAACCAGTACGGTATCTCCGGGATCGATCATCGCTTTACAAAGGAGATCCATTGCCTGGGTCGATCCTGTGACCGGGAGCACAGCCGGTATGTCCGTTCCAAGCTGTTTTTCGACATAGGCCTTCAGACTTTCAAGAAAAGGACGGTAGCCTTCCGTTGCGCCATACTGAAGGATTGCTTTTCCGTCTTTTTCAAGGACATATGCGGCAAGCTCGCTTACCTGACGGTCCGGAAGCGCGTCAAGGGAAGGATTGCCGCCGGCAAAGGAGATCATCCCGGGCTGGGCAATTACCTTGAAAATTTCACGGATTGCACTTCCCGTTACTTTGTCAAATCTCGAGGCAAAACGAATCTGATCAATGTTCATGTGCAACAGACCTCTCCAATATAAAAATTCAGCGGTTTTCGCCGGAAGGCGAAAACCGCGGTACCACTTCCATTCAGCAGGGGAATCCCTGCTCTCTGATACGCTGTAAACGGCGAACCGTGTTGACCCTACTGTGAAAAAATATCTGTTCAGGCAACTGCTCCGGGATGTATTTCGATTGACGGCATCTGCTTCCTCACAGCAACCGGAAGCTCTCTGAAAACCGCTGTCAGCCTACTCTTCCCTTCATTGCAGAATTATTATGTTCAAATTCCTTTCTCTTGTCAAGAGGATCAAAGCGGGTTGATAAAAAATACAATATAAGGTATAATCTTTTGGTCCTGTTTCAGGATTCCTGATGGAAATGCGGGATGCTGCAACGTTTGATGGCAGGAGGGAATCTTATGGAATGCAAGGTTAAGAACGAAAACGGTACGATCTATATCGCTGAAGATGTTATGTTAAAAGTCGTTGGCTATGCGGCGCTTGAATGCTACGGTATTGTTGCCATGTCCGGGCAGAAAGCAACGGATGGCATTGTTGAATGGCTGGGCCGTGAAAACCTGACCAAAGGCGTTCAGATTCGTAATGTCGGCGATATGCTTGACGTTGATCTTTATATTATTGTGGAATACGGGATTTCCATTTCCGAAGTCTGCAAAACGATTGTTGAGACAGTGCGCTACAAACTTGAAAGCCTGACCGGCGTTAAGGTCAGAAAAGTCAGTATCTCTGTTGAAGGCATACGGGTGTAAGGGCACAGCCCAATCATGTAGATCACGGAGGAATATTCCTTTGATACAGTTTAAAACAATTGACGGCGTACTTCTGCGGGATATGGTCATGGCGGGTACCGCTATTCTTGAAAAAAACAGGGAAGCAGTGGATGCACTGAATGTTTTCCCGGTTCCGGACGGCGATACGGGTACGAATATGTCTCTGACGATGCAGTCCGCAACAAGGGAACTGAACAGTAAAGAGTTTCTTCGTGCCGACGAAGCGGCGAACGCGCTTGCAAAAGGTGCGCTGAAAGGTGCACGCGGCAATTCCGGCGTTATTACAAGTCAGCTTCTCCGCGGCTTTGCCAAAGCACTGAACGGAGTGGAAAAAATCACTCCTGTACAGTTTGCCGAAGCGCTGATGAAAGGTTCTGAAATGGCGTATAAAGCCGTGATGAAGCCTAAAGAAGGAACGATTCTGACAGTGGCGCGCGTAGTAGCCGAAGATGCGCTGAAACAGGCCCGCAAATCTCCAGACGATTATGATCAGCTCATCACCGTCATGCTGAAGAGCGGTGAAGCGATCCTGAAAAAAACGCCCGATATGCTTCCTGCGCTGAAACAGGCTGGTGTTGTCGATTCAGGCGGTCGCGGATTAATGCTGATTTACCAGGGATACGCCGCGGTATTGCGCGGGGAGGACATTTCCACAGCGGACGATCTGATGCAGGATGATGTACAGACTGTGTCGGACGACTGCCATGACCTGACCCGGGACCTGACTTATACTTATTGTGTTTCTTTTTCACTGACTCACTTCCGTGAGGATTGCGATGAACATGATCTTGATTCTTTCCGCCGCCGTCTGAACCGTATCGGTGATGCCGTATCCGTGACAGGGGATCTGACCCGAGCCGAAATACATGTACATACGGATAATCCCGGCTTCGCACTTGACTACGGCATTGAGCTGGCCGAAATCAACGAGATTAAGATTGACAATCTTGCGGCCATGAAACGTGCGCTTGAAGAGAGAGAGCAGACAGAAGCCGGTAAAGATGCCGTTTCAACTGAACCGCCGAAGAAATACGGTTTTGTTGCTGTCTCTCTCGGAAACGGCTTTTCGCAGTTTTTCCATGATCTGAATGTTGATCAGATTGTTGAAGGCGGACAAACCATGAATCCTTCCGTTGATGATCTGATGAATGCGATCAGTCAGGTTAATGCGGAATGCGTATTTGTGCTTCCCAACAACGGAAATGTGATTTTCGCCGCCAATCAGGCCGCCGAACTGTCATCAAAAGACGTACGTGTCATTCCGACCAAAAACGTTGCCATGGGTATCGCTGCGGCCATTGCTTTCCAGAATGATATCGGTCCGGATGAAAACATGGAGCGGATGAATGAGGCTGCCCAGCATGTGAAGACCGCAATGGTCACCTATGCGATCCGGGACAGTGAGTATAACGGCATTGAAATCAAGCAGGGAGATATCATCGGTCTCCATAACGGACAGATTGAATTCTCGGGCACATCAATCCATGATGTGGTTCTGGATATGATGAAGCAGATTATTACGGATGAAGACGAACTGATCACTGTATATTACGGTGCAGATGTTTCGGAAGAAGACGCCAAGACTATTGCCAAAGAAATCGAAAGCCAGTACAGTGACTGCGACGTGGAATATCATAACGGCGGACAGCCGCTGTATTATTACCTGATCTCTGTGGAGTAAAAGATGGAGCTGACTGAACTTTCCGGAATCGGTCCTGTCAGAGCTGAAACACTGCGCGCAATGGGAATATTCTCATTGCGCGATTTGCTTTATACGCTTCCTGTACGGTATGAGGATCATACCACCATTTCCCCCTGCAGCACCAAAAAAGAAGGTTTTGTTCTTATATACGGAAGATTTGTCCAGGAACCGAAACTGTCAGTTTATCACGGAATCAGGAAAGTGACGGCCACCGTGGAGGATGAAACGGGAAAGATGCCCGTATGCTGGTATAACATGCCATGGATGGCCAACCAGTTCAAAAAGGAACAAACAATCCGTTTATACGGCCGATTGTCTGTCCGGAACAACCGCAGGGTGCTCCAGAACCCGAAGATCGTACAAACCGGAGAGGGCTATGTTCCTGTTTACCGCACAATCAAAGGATTCCCTGCAAAATCTTTCAGAAAGCTGATTCAAACCGCACTGGATAACGTTGACGACTGCTGTCCGGAAACACTGCCGACCGGATTCCGGATCAGGCATCATCTTTGTGAACTGAATTACGCGATCCGTCAGGCACATTTTCCCGAAAGCATGAACGCTTTGCAGATAGCCCGCCGAAGGCTTTCTTTTGAACAGATTCTTCTCTATCTGGTTTTTGTAACGCTCGCCGGTTCATCCAGGCAGCAGGGAATTCCTTTTACATTCAGCAGGAAAGATATTTCAACATACTGGGATTCGCTTCCTTTTCAGCCAACCGGATCTCAGCAAAAAGTCCTGAACGATATCGCTGACGATCTTGTCAGACCTTCTGCAATGAGCAGGCTTGTCCAGGGGGATGTAGGATGCGGTAAAACGGCAGTGGCCTTCGGCGCTGCTTTTCTTGCATGGAAATCCGGTTTTCAGGCCTGTATGATGGCTCCGACTGAAATCCTGGCAGTTCAGCATTATGAAAACGCCAAAAAAGCACTTGAACCCCTGGGGATCAGATGCCGCCTTCTGACCGGGAATACACGTGCGAAAGAACGGAAGATCACACTGCAGGAACTGAAGGAACACCAGTGTGATGTTGTTTTCGGTACGCACGCGCTCATCAGTAAGGATGTTGAATACGGGAAACTGGGCCTTGTCATCACGGATGAACAGCACAGGTTCGGCGTCAACCAGCGTACTTCTCTGCAGATCAAAGGAAAAACAAGCGACACATTCCCTCATGTGCTTGTCATGTCAGCCACGCCTATTCCCAGAACCCTTGCACTGATACTGTACGGAGACCTTGATCTCTCCGTAATTGATGAACTTCCCAGCGGCAGAATACCTGTCAAGACGCGTCTGGTTCCCGAATCCAAGAGAGACGATATGTATCAATTTCTCAGGGATGAAGCCGGAAAGGGAAAACAGGCCTATATCGTATGTCCTCTTGTGGATGAAGACGATGAGAAAACAGAGATTCACAGTGCGAAGATACTCCATGACAGACTGAAAGAACATGAATTGAAAGGCCTTCGGATCGGACTGACATGGGGATCACAGAAACCGGAAGAAAAAGATCGCGTTCTTCATGCATTTACCGAAGGATTGTATGATGTATTGGTATCTACAACTGTTATTGAAGTCGGCGTTAACAATCCGAACGCAACGATTATGATCATCGAAAATGCCGATAGATACGGATTAAGTCAGCTGCATCAGCTGCGCGGAAGAGTCGGAAGAGGGAAGGACGAGAGCTGGTGTTTTCTGTTCGCTGAGCCTTCAGAGAAACTGCGCCTTTTCTGTTCCACAAACGACGGATTTGTCATCGCCCAAAAAGATCTTGAAATCCGCGGTCCGGGGGATCTGTTCGGCACACGTCAGTCTGGAAACACAGGCGGCGATTTCCTGTTTGCAGATGTCCGTCTGCTTGATGAAGTGACCCAGAGCGTCCATGAACTGCACCGGGATCCGATGCAGCGCAATGATCTTTCCATGATCGAAGCACAGGCGGTCTCCTGTTTTTCAGCAGAGGGTCATTTCGTTGCCTTGAATTAAATCAGTCATCCATCAGTTCAACAAGAATGCTGTTCTGTATATCAAACCCCCGGGCTGTCAGTTTCCATGATCCGTGTTCATGGAGCATCAGGCCCCGGCTTTCCATTTCTTTCAGCTTCTTTCCATAGCATGATTCAATGGAAACATGATGCTTATTTCGAAAAAAGTTTTCACTGACTCCGCAGTTCATGCGCAGTCCGAGCATCATCGTTTCAAAACGCGCTTCAGAAGGTGAAATCGTTTCTGACTGAGACTTCATTCCTGCATTGATCATTTTTTCATATTCATTCATTGTGTCCGGGTTTACCGACCTTACATATTCCATCCCCTCATTGAAAAACCGGACATCGGTCATGGAAGCAGCGGAAACGCCGAGGCCGATATAGGGGATCTGTGTCCAGTAACCGATATTATGCATGCATTCATATGAGGAAAGAGAGAAATTGGATATTTCATACTGCCTGTATCCGGCCGCGGCGGTTTTTCTGATTACAAGTTCATACATCTCACGTTCATCATCCGGGTCCGGCAGGGAGAGAAGGCCGTTTTCCAGATCCCGGTATAAAGGAGTTCCGTCTTCGGGAATCAGCCCGTATGCACTGATATGTTCAGGATGTAATGATATCACTGATTCAACTGTCTGAGACCAATCGTCAATTGTCTGCGTCGGTATTCCGAAAATCAGATCGATGCCGATATTCCCGAATCCCGATGAACGG
>CAZUXV010000109.1:0-9876 GCA_964624445.1 uncultured Oscillospiraceae bacterium
CACGGGCGACCTGGCCCGGAAGGATCCGGCCGGCGACTATGTGCTGCTGGGCCGTTCCAACGACATGATCAAGATCAACGGCAACCGGATCGAGCCGGCGGAGATCGAAGCGGCCGTGAAACAGGCGCTGGGGATCGACTGGGCCGCGGCCCGCGGCTTCGAGGAGGGCGGTAAGAGCTTCCTGTGCGCCTATTACACGGCGGACATTACCGTGGATACGGAGAAACTGCGCGGCGAGATGATGAAGCGGCTGCCGTATTACATGATCCCGGCCTACTATATGCATATCGACAAAGTGCCGCTGAAGGCCAACGGCAAGCTGGACCGGAACGCGCTTCCCAAGCCGGACGTCAGCGATTTCCGCAGCGACTACGCGGCGCCTGAAACCGAGACCCAGAAAGCGCTGTGCGCGGCAATGGAAAAAGTGCTGAAGCTGGAACGCGTCGGCCTGCATGACGACTTCTATGAGATGGGCGGCGATTCGCTGGCATCCATCCAGATGATCACGGACAGCGGACTGCCCGGGCTGACGGCCGCCCATATCTTCCGCGGGCGGACGCCGGAAAAGATCGCGGCGCTTTATGAGGAAGCACTGGCCAGGAGCGGCGGAAAAGATCCGGACACGGAGAACGCCGAAGCCCTGAAGGAGGTCCACAGCCTCACCAGAGAGCAGCTGTATATGTTCGATTATCAGCTGTATACGCCGGCTTCCACGATGTACAACCTGTTCTCCCTGATGAAGCTGGACAAGGAGATGTTTGATCCGGAGAAACTGGCGGAGGCCCTGGAGACCGCGATCCGGAACCATCCCGCGCTGCTGACCATGTTCGACTACAACGACGACGGGGAACTGGTCCAGTGCTACCGGCCGGACCTGATGCAGCCGATTCACGTTGAAAAGATGTCCGAATTTGAGTTCCGCTTCGTCAAGGACACGCTGGTATTCCCGTTCAAACTGATCGGCGGGCGCATGAGCCGCTGCCGGGTCATCGAAACGGAAAAGGCGGTCTACGTATTCTTCGACGTCCATCACTCCCTGTTTGACGGTACAAGCCTGAAGGTTTTCCTGGGAAGCATCGGCAAGGCCTATATGGGAATGCCGCTGGATCCGGACTATTACTACCTGATGCTGCGGCAGCGCGAAGAAGCGGTCCGGACTGATTTCTATGAAGAAAGCCGCCGGTATTTCGAAGAACGCTATGACGGGATCGAATGGTCCAGCTATCCCAAACCGGACCATGAGTCCCGGAAGAATGAGATGGGCGAACTGATCACCCCGCTGGACATCCCGCAGGAGGAACTGACGGAAGCGGAACGCGCTTTCCGGATCAGCCGGAACGAGTTCTTCATCGCCGTGGCGGCCCTGTCCATCGCGATCTACAACAACGCCTGGAACATCAAGCTTTCCTGGATCTATAACGGACGGGAAGACATGCAGATGATGACCACGGTCGGCCTGCTGTTCCGTGACCTGCCCGTGGGGCTGCGCTTCAGGGATGATATGACGCTGCGGGATATTTTCGCGGACGTACACGACCAGGTGCAGAAGGGGATCGAGCACTGCTGCTATCCCTATGTGGATCTGCATAACCAGGTGGCGAGCGGCGAAAGCGCTTATCTGCTCTATCAGCAGGACATCCGGGATATGGGCGGTATGGACGGCTTTGACGCGGAAACCGTGGACGTCCGCCAGAACCAGGCGGCGTCCCAGACGATCCTGGATATGGAGATCCTCGACGGCGAGGACGGCCTGCAGCTGATGATCGACTACGCGGCGAGCCGGTATAACGAAACCAGCATCGAAGCGTTCCGGGATATCTACGCGCGGGTGGCGCATATCCTGGCTACCAGCCGTTCACAGGAAGACGTAACGGTCGGTGATCTGCGCAAGCAGCTGAAGGAGAAAAAGCACCTGCTGAAGGTCGTTGCCGGCGTCTTCAGGAGAAAGAAGTAAAAACATGGCAAACAATATCAAAGCGGTGATCCGGGACAGCTGGGGAGAGAACCGGCTGATTGACGGGCCGTATGATCCGTCGGCATCGGCAAAATGCCGGAACGGGATCTTTGTGGGAACACGGAAGGACGGCGTAAAGATCTTCCGCGGGATTCCTTTTGCCTGCCCGCCGACGGGAGACAAGCGCTGGAAAAAGCCGCTGCCGGCACCGGACAGCGACCGCGTGTTTGAAGCGAAATATAACGGAAAAACGCCGATTCAGACCGAATGGCCCTCGGAGCGCGCGTCCTATTATCCGCAGGGCGAGGACTGCCTGTACCTGAACATATGGACCGGGGAAGAGGCGGCGGCCGGGAAGACCGTCATGGTCTTTATTCACGGCGGCAGCTACGGATGGGGCGGTACGGCGGACCCGCTGTACGACGGATTCCATTTTGCGAAAGCCCATCCGGAGATCGTACTGGTTACCATTGCCTACCGGGTCGGGATGATGGGCTTCGCCGACTTCTCTTCCATACCCGGCGGGGAGGAATACCCGGACGCGCCGAACCTGGGGCTCTGGGACCAGATTGAGGCCCTGCGGTGGGTCCGGGAGAATATTGCGGCCTTCGGCGGGGATCCGGACAAGGTAACGCTTTTCGGGGAATCCGCGGGCGGCGGCAGCGTTTCCCTGCTGCCGTTCATTCCCGAAGCCCGGGGACTGTTCCGCCGGGTGATTGCCGAAAGCGGATCGGTTGCCCTGACCTACTCGAAGGAAGAATGCCAGAGCCTGACCAGGCGGATCATGAAGGCGGCCGGTGCCGCAAACATGCAGGACCTGCTGATGCTTTCGGAAAAAGAGCTGCAGGCAGTCAATGAAAAAGTCAATATGTACAACAACTTTCCCATGCGGGACGGCGTTCTGATTCCGGAGGACCCCTATGAGCCGTACCGGAACGGATTGACAGCGGATGTGGATATGATCATCGGCACCAACGCCGATGAGACGAACTACTGGATCAATGAGGTGGGCGGTTTTATCCCGTTCCGGATGGGGGTGCCCATCCAGTATGAAAACAACCTGCGCCTGCTGAAGGCGGAAGACCGGAAGCGGGCCAGGCAGTATATGAAGCTGACCAGAGGTTACAGCCTGTGGAAGATCTCCGGGTTCTTCACGGAGATCATGTTCCGGCTGCCGGCGGTCCGGCAGGCGGAGGAACACAGCCGCAACGGCGGCAAAGCCTTTATGTATTTCTGGGAAGAGCGCTCCCGCCTTCCGCATCTGCGGGCCTGCCATGCGGTAGAACTGGCCTATGTTTTCGGGAATACGGAGGATACCGTCTATACCGGCAAACCGGCGGATCCGGTCCTGTCCCGCCAGGTGCAGGACCAGTGGGTCCGTTTTGCCGAGACCGGGGATCCGGGAACGCCGGAACTGCCCTGGCCGGCTTATGAGGAGAAGAACCGGTGGACCATGATCCTGCGCAGGGATTCCCGGCTGGCGGCGGATCCGGCGGCGGAAGCGCGGAAGATTCTTTCCCCGATTCTGGATTACCGCCTGAACGCTTCCTATGCGGAGATGAAGTTCAACGTTCCGTTTGTGTGGAAATCGGCAGGGAAGATGCTGCTGATCCTCCTGCTGATCATCGGGATGATCCTGTATTTCCTGCATAAATAACCGACGCGGGCGGGCTGTATTGTGACATTCAAAAAGCCGGCGATCCACACGGATCGCCGGTCTGTGTTTCTGCCTTTGCTGTTGATTACCAGGGATAGGCTTCACCGGTATAGGTGATGAAAACCGGGCCTTCCTTGTCGTGACGTTTGGTTTCAAACAGGTTCCGGAGGGTTTCCGCGTGTTCATAAGGGATCAGCGGGGCTTCATTGTTGCCCGGGTTGGTCCGGATCCAGCCGGGATGGAGACAGATGATGTTCAGGTTCGGATCGTCCCTGATCCAGTTGCGTACGGTCATGGTGAGCATATTCAGGGCAGCCTTCTCCGTGCCGTAATCCAGGTAGAAAGTGCGGTAGCATTTGCCGATGCTGCCGGCCTCGGAGGAAATATTCACAATGAGGGCGCCCATGGCGCTTTTGCGCAGCAGGGGCAGGAAAGCTTTCACCACCCGGATCGGACCGACGGCGCCGACGTTCACTGCCGGAGCGATGAGATCCAGATCGAAGTCCGGAAGCTCTTTCATGGTATCGGCGGAAGCCGTGGTGGCGTTGTTGATAATCAGATCCAGATGATCCGTCAGCTTTTCCGCCTGCCAGGCGGCGGCGTTGACCGATTCGGTGGATGAGATATCCATCATCAGGATGTGCAGGCGGTCAGGGTATTCTTTTTTCAGCTCCTCCAATGCTTCGGACGGACGGCGGATGGAGGCAAGGACAGTATCGCCGGCTTCCAGATACCGTTTTACCAGGTTAAAACCAAGGGCATAGGGCCGGCCGGTGCCGGTGATCAGGACAGTCTGCTCCATAAAGTGTTTCCTCCCTCAACTGCTTGTTTTCATATGTACAGTATAGTCTGGAAACCATCTTTATGCTCCCCGTTTTTTGATACGGGAGAAGTCATTTTTTGCTGTCATGATGTCTGCGCGTCCATCCGTATTCCCCGTGGCAGACAGGATTATCATGCCCTGTGACGAATTATATATCCATCATTTTCGGTTTGTCTGATGATCAATCATAATGCCCTGGGAGGTACGCAATGCTGAATCATGAATGGATCAGGAAAACGGAAGCATTCCTGAAAGAGAAATTTGACAACGCCACGGAATTTGAGCAGGAAGATCTGCCCTACCGGATTGAGCATACCTACCGTGTGGCAAACATCGGCAGAGAGATTGCCGCAAGGGAAGGCTTTGATGAAACCTGTATGGTCATTGCCTGCCTCCTGCATGATATTTCCTATTACGAAGCCTTCGGAGAAAACCGCTTCTGGCCTGCGTGGAAAGAACACGGGAAACGCTCCGCCGAGATCGCCCGTCCGTTTCTGGAGGAACTGGGCCTTCCGGAAGATCGTATCAATGAGATCTGTTACGGCATCGCCATCCATGTCGACGGAAAGACCGATCCGTCCGGCATCAATACGCCGCTTGCCCTGTCAGTCGGCGACGCCGACGGCATCGACCATTTTGACGCCTATCGTCTTCATGAATCGCTGTACAGGGACGCGTTCCTGGAAAAACCGTATGAGGAGCAGCTGGAGTACGCCGAAAAGCGGGTTTCCAGGCTGCATGAACTGAGGAATGAGAAAACCTGGACAAAGACGGCCGGGGAAATGTGGCAATCCAGGGTTGACTTCTTTATCGATTTCTTTGAGAAACTGGCTGACCAACTGAAACGAAGCAAAAGGATCATCGCTGACTTTGAAGAAAACAAAGCCGGTCCGGAAACAGGGAGCCGGCATTGAAGCTGTATCATTATTATGAACGGGAAAACGGTCCTTTCCGAAGCATATCGGATCTTCAGAACCGGGAAGCGGAAGCGGTGCTTCAGCAGATCCGGGCGGATCATCCGGATATCTTTCTCGCAAAACGGCCGGAAGATTATCTGCAGAAGCGAAGACGGTTTGAAGGAATCCTGCGGGAGGAATTCATCAAAAAAGGCGGACTCATTGAGCGGGAAACGCCGCATTATCTGGTGGTGGAAGCGTGCCCCTTTTTTGAGAAATGGTATGAAGACACGGCCTGGATCACCGTTGACATGGCAGATCTGGACCTGAGGACGCTTTCCTTTACCTACGGCGATTCACATCCGACATTCAGCGGAAAAATCAGGGACGGCAGGGAATACCGGAACCGGCTCTATACCTATGACGAGATTCTGCCGATCATTGACAGATACGGACTGCCGCAGGACTGGAACCCTGATTTCCGATACGGCCCTGAATGCTATGTGGAGGTTCAGGCGTGGACAGACCGCGGACTGGAAAAATGGCTCGGATGATGGATGCCGGAAAAAGGACTGAACGGTTCATTGATCGGGAGGATAACTGCCATGCCGGAAAAAGAGATCCGGAAACTGTTTTCTGAATATCCGGAAATCATTTACGGATTCACGGATATCTCCTACTGTTCCTATAAGGAATCCTTCCGCTCCGCCCTGGTTTTGGCTGTGCCTTACGGCGAACAGCTTACGCCGGACGACTATACGGAAGAAAGATTCGAACAGGGGATTCAGACCGCAAAGGGGCTGGTGGAAACCGTTGTTGCCGGAATCGAACTGATTCTGCAAAAGCATCAGGTGAATTACTGGATTCCTCCGGTTGCGCAGGAGAATGAAACAGAACTCCGGGCCCTGTTTTCCTTTAAGACAGCTGCCGCGCGGGCCGGCATCGGATGGTTCGGGAAGAATGATGTCATCATTACCGAAAGATACGGTCCGAGAGTCAGGCTGTCGGCCATTCTGGTTGATGAAATCTTTGCATACGGGGAGCCGATCACAGTCAGCAGATGTCCGGAGGACTGTACAGAATGCATTGATATCTGTCCCTGCAAAGCGCTGAAAAACCAGCAATGGTCCATCGGCAAGGACAGATCCGATATCGTTGACTATCAGAAATGCAACCGGATGAGGAGCGCTTTTATCGAAAAACTGGGCCGGAAAAACGCGTGCGGGCTGTGCATGGCTGCCTGCCCTTTCGGGCGTTCCGGACAGAAAGCATGAACGAAAAATGAAAAACAAAACCGGAAGCTGTTTTCCCGGAAAGACCTGCCCGGAAAAGAACCATACAGCCGTCATGGAGCGCATGGCTGCGGGGCCAATTTGCTGCCGGCTGTCCTAAATGGTCGGCATATGAACAGATCGTGCAAAGCGCCGGAAAAAAACAGCTGGAAGGATTGACAAACAACGCACCGTGGTGTTTAATACACACGTTGTGTTTTTTTGTGCCTGGCAGGGCGGGAGCCCTGAATGAGGGGGAAGTTCGTAGTGGAAATTTTCAGGATGGTCCTGGAGGGAATCGGCGGAGCCGCAGGGCTGTTGTTGATGTTTTCAATTTTCTACCAGATCGTGATCGGTCTGTTCGGATTTAAAAAAGAAACAAAGGACTATGCGGATCATGATCCTGAATCCCGCTTTCTGGTGCTGATTCCCGCGCATAACGAAGAGCGGGTGATCGGTGATATTATCCGGAACCTGGAAGATATGGATTATCCCCGGGAACTGTATGATTACTATGTCATCGCTGACAACTGCACGGACCGTACGGCGGAAGTGGCCAGGGAAGCGGGAGCAAACGTGATCGAGACCCGGAAGGAGACGCCCGATTCTCCGACCGGCAAGCCGATTGCGCTGCGCAAGGCCCTGAACTCCCTGGGCGATTACCAGAACCGCTACGACCTGATGATGGTTTTTGACGCGGACAACCTGATGGATACCAACATGTTCAGGGAAGTCAACAGCCAGTACCTGGACAAGGGAAAGCCGGACTTTATCCAGTGCTACCTGGGCGCGAAGAACAAGGAGGGCGTGGTTGCCTGGTTCTACTACACGGGCTATACGCTGACCAACCGGTTCTTTGACCTGACGAAACACCGCCTGGGACTGAACTGCCCCATCGGAGGCACCGGATTTGCCATGTCGACCGCCTACCTGTACAAGCGGGGCGGCTGGACGACCATGTCGCTGACGGAAGACTTTGAAATTCAGGTGGAAGCGACGCTGGAAGGCCGCAGAATCCTGTGGAACCATAACACAAGGGTGTACGACGAAAAGCCCACGAAACTCCGGGCCGCGATCCGGCAGCGGATGCGCTGGGGCCAGGGCCAGTGGTACGTCACTTTCCGGAATACGGGCAAGGTGTTCAGCAGTTTCTTTACGGGACGCATCAGTCTGGGCGAATTCCTGAGCCTGCTGACCTACATGTACAGCGTGGCGGTTGTGCCGCTTTCGATTATCCAGGGCGTCTGTACGCTCGGAAGCTGGCTGATCAACCCCGTGAAGCCGCTGATTGATTTTTCCGTGAGCGGTGTCCTGATCGGAACAGGTGTGCTGGCTTACAGCTATTTCTTCCTGTTCTACCTGGCGGACTGGATGGACAACCATATCGCATTCAGTTTCCGGACGATCCCGCTTATGATCGGCGGCTTTGTAGCCAACGCGATCGTCGGCGCCTTCATGCAGCTCGGCGGACTGATCAGGTTCAGAGACCAGCAGCATTGGGTGAAGACGGATCACGCCATTGCCGCGAAGACAGTGACGACGCGGGAATGCTCGCCGAAACTGCAGCGGAAAGCTGCCTGAACACAAGATAAAAGCGTGATGCAGTATTGATATGCTCCCTTCATGTGACAGTTTTACCTGACTGTCTTTCATGAAGGGAGCATATCATTCTGTAATTGCACAGGGAGAAAAAAGCGGGGAGGGAAAGCAATGGGAACCGGCAGGAAGCCGCTGAACGCGCGGCAGAAGAAAACGGACCGGAACAATAAGATTCTGCTGGCGCTGTGCTGCCTTTACCTGGCATTGCTGACCGGCGTATTGATTCCTTCCTCGGTGATCGGCGCCTCTCCCGCAGAGTTTGTCGATGCCCATTATTATCAGGACCCTGTACGGTATCTGATCCGTCCGGCGCTGACAGGCGCAGGGGTGTTTCTGGTCCTGGGACTGGGCGCCGGACTGCTGTTGCCGCCCAGGGGCCGGAAACGGTATACCACGGTGCTGACGGCTGTGACGGCGGCTGCCGCGATCAACTATATGTTCTTCGGGAAGCATTACGGATTCCTCTCTTCCTCCCTGAAGTATGAGACAGCGGTTTCCAATCCGGCGGGAACAGTGATCCTGAACATCGGCTGTATACTGGCCGCCGCGGCGGCGGTTGTGCTGCTGCGGAAAAAGCATTCCCTGATCCTGCGTATCGCCTGCCTGTACGGGTGCGCGGCACTGACCGTGATGAGCGGGATCAATATCTACAACATTGAAAAGAAGGCGGACGAAGTCCGGGGGATTACCGGCCGGATCGAAGCGGAGGATCCGTCCTTCCGGCTTGACCGGACGGGAAAGAACGTTGTGGTGATCATGCTGGACCGGGCGGTCGGCGCCTTTGTCCCCTATATCATGAACGAGAAGACGGAACTGCGGGAACAGTTCGACGGCTTCACATACTATCCCAACACGCTCTCCTACGGATATCATACCAACATTGCCGCGCCTGCGCTGTTCGGGGGATACGAGTATACGCCGGACGGCCTTGAACAGCGGGCAGGGCTGACACTGCAGGAAAAGCACAACGAAGCGCTGAAGATCATGCCGCTGAACTTCCTGAACGCCGGATACGAGGTGACCGTGTGCGACGCGCCGTACGCCAACTACCAGTGGATTTCGGACATGAGCATCTATGACGAATACCCGGAGATCCGCACCTGGAACACCATCGGGATGTTTGATGAATACAAGCTTCAGCTGCTGGAGGAACTGGACCATATCCGCGGGCGCAACATGTTTATGTACAGTCTGTTCCGCTGCGCTCCGCTGATCCTGCAGCCGGCAATCTATGACGGAGGGCGGTACCTGGAACCGGCAAAGAACGGGGATGAAAAAGGACTGGCCGGCGTATCCACGGACTTCCTGAACAACTATATGGTGATGAAAAACCTGGACAGGATGACTGAGGTAACGGAGCAGGGGACAAACACCTTCCTGATGATCACCAACGAGATGACGCATGACGTCGCCGAACTTCAGGAACCGGACTATACGCCGCAGAGCAAAGTGGACAATACATCCTATGAGGCCGCCCACGGGATCCGTACCGCGGAGGACGGACGGGAGCTGGACATCGCGAATGCTTCCGAGCTGACACAAAAACACTACCAGTCCGACATGGCGGCGTTTCTCCAGCTGGGGAGATGGTTTGAGAGCCTGCGGGCCCGGGGGGTATACGACAATACGCGCATCATTATCGTGTCCGATCATGCATGCTACCTGGGACTGAGCGG
>CAZUXV010000110.1:0-9830 GCA_964624445.1 uncultured Oscillospiraceae bacterium
CTGTCTCCAAGGAAGAAGCCGAGAAGATCGCCGAGCAGTTCAAGGCTGTCGGTGCCACCGTCGAAATCAAATAATTTCAGACGATGTTCTCAGGGCGGACGCAATTGCGTCCGCCTTGTTTTATGCTTATATTTCCAGTATAATAACGAGTGGTCTTGACTTCGATTATGCTGTTTAGATAATCCGGAAATATTGTTCCGAATTATGAATTATGAATTATGAATCATGAATTGAAAAAGTTCCTTTCTCTGTTGGTTCTCCTTTCGTTTCTCTTTCCCTTTTCCTCCGCCTTTGCTGAAGACGAGCGGATTGAGCCGGCCTGGCCCGTACCGGATTATGTGGAGCACCTGCTCCAGGTCGCCTCGGAGGAAGTCGGCTACACCGAAGATCACGGCCGGACAAAATACGGTTCATGGGCCGGCGATCCTGCTGCCCAGTGGTGTGCCGAGTTTCTGTGCTGGTGTGTGGATCAGGTGGATCAGCGTTGGAACACCACGCTCCTTCGGAATGTCTATCCCTTCTACACGTCTTCAAACACCGGCCTGAGATGGTTTCTCCGTGCCGGACGTTATGTGGTTCGCAAGGGCAAGGTGGAAGGATGGGGATATCAGTGGCTGAAAGGCCGATCCTCCTTTATCCGTTCCGGAGATTATGTGCCCCAGCCGGGCGATTGGGTCTTTTTCAACTGGAGCGGCGGCACAGACACGCAGCATGTAGCCATGGTCGAATACTGCTCTAGGGACCTGAACACCGCCAGGATCTCTGTTCATGTGATCGAGGGGAATAATCCGGATTCCGTCAAACGGAATATTTATGAATTGAACAGCGTCTCGATCATGGGATACGGTACCGTCCACGATGTAGCGGACATTACCATGAGTTTCGGCAACCAGGGGGAAAAAGTCCGTATTCTTCAGGAACGTCTTTCCTATCTGGGCTATCTGGATCCCGGGAATATTTCCGGCCGTTTCGGCGATTCAACTGCGGAAGGTCTTCGGGCCTGGCAGGCAGACCACGGCCTGACTGCCAGCGGAATCGCGAACATGAAGACCCAGCAGCTTCTCGAAGAGGAATATATTACCCGTTATCAGAATGATCCGGATGTATGGTCCGTTGTTGATGACGAATGAATTGAAAACCGGCGCGGCTTATGGTAATATCCCCATGCTGATCAATATCACGGAAAGGATGCTTCCTTCATGTTCAGACGAATCCTCTGTCTGCTGTGTGCAGCGTTGATCATAGCCTGGATTGTTCCGGCCTGTTCGGAATCAGGTGAAGGAAGCTTCAGCTATGATTTTGATCTGACATTTCATCTGAATGCTGATTCTTTTCCGGAGCTTCTTCGTTCCAGGGCTGAAGGCTACGCTTCCCTGGTCAACCGGCTCGGCCTCCGGGGCACTATATCATGGAGCACCGTAACGGAGTGTGCAGATCTGGAAGCTGCGCTGTACTATGTCGATAACACTTCCCTGTCCTATCCTTTCCGCCTGTACGGCTCACGTTCCCGGATCTTCTTTACCTCTCCGATGATCAACAACGAGGTTATCCTGTTAAATATGGCTGCGCTGATGGAATTCTCGCTCAAAGCCAAGAATACTTTGGGTGTTCCGCTTTCCTATGCCGCTTTGCTGTATCCATACACAACAACTTCAGCCTTTGAAGGGCTTGTCTGGTCCTGGCAGAAAGTCATCGGCACATTCACCAAAAGCGGAAAGGTAACCATCAAACAGTTCCGTACACTCTCTGAGCAGTGGGTTGATCAGCTTCAAAGCGACGGTCTCCTGACCTGGTGGATATCAGGCCTTTCTTCCGGCTCGGATGCTCCGTCTGTCGTTGAAGCCGAAATGAATAACCTGCCGTTTTATTATGAGAATGTGACTGGCGGAAAGCCGCTTAAAGTTTCCGTTTCACGCGGATCAGAAATCTGGACGAACGCGTCCGGCGATACGCTGTTCTCCCACATCGAATCTGACGGATCACAGTCTGTATCCCTCTCCCTGCCGGCGTCCGAAAACGGATACATCCCTAAGTTCTCTTTCTCACGTTACAATGATGACCAGACATTCTCTTTTGAGATTGCCGCTTCCGTTCTTCGCGATCCTTCCGCCGTATCCGCCGACAGCGTTTCCGGGGAAGAATCAGAGTATGATGCATACGGATATGACGAGTATGGCTATACGGGATATGAAGACGATGAAGATGATCTTGGCTGGGGCTCCATAGACTCCGACGCACCGGATGTGATGCTCGATTTCCTTGCGAGCGGTTCCGGTCTTCCCCATATGTTGCCGGCTGATTCAGATTTTTCCCTTTCTGTCTCAGTCGTTGGCGCGCTGTATCCTGACTATGCTTTTATCATGAACGGAACAACAAACAGGGACGGGGCTGTAACCCTGTCCCTGTCAAAACCGCTCAGTAACAACGATGCGCAGACTGAGATTTTCAGTTGCACCGGCACCTTTGTCCCGGCTGCCGATCCGAAAGATGTGCCGAACTACATGCAGGAAACACTGGGAGACATTTTTAATGCCTTCTCATTTAACGAACAGAAACTGGCCAATTTCAAAAGCAGGGTGCTTCCTCCGCTGGTTAAGAACATTTTCTCTTTCGTTGCGGCAGCACCGACGTCCGCATGTCAGAGTTTTCTGGACGACCTGACCGACATCGGCCTGCTGGATATGCTTCTGGAATAATTATACATATTTTATTTGTATCAAGCCGAAGGTCCAGGGCGACCGGAAAGCCCTGGTCGCGTCATAAGACGCGAAAAAGAGCTTAAATATGTGATACTGATTAAGATTTATTCATAATCAGTATCAAACACAAATTCTGCCGGCCCTTCCTGGAAAACATGATTGGTTACCGGATCCCATTCAACCGTCAGCGATCCTCCGTTCAGTTCGAGGATCGCTTTTCTTTCGCACTTGCCGTTCAGAACCGTTGCGACCAGACTTGCACAGGCGCCCGTACCGCAGGCCATCGTTTCCCCGCTGCCGCGCTCCCACACCCGCATCCGCAGGTGTTCCCGATCTCTGGCCGTAACAAACTCAACGTTTGTCTTCCTGGGAAACAGCGGATGCACTTCAAGCGCCGCACCGATCCCATGCACGTCAAACCGGTCCGCATCTTCCACATAGATCACCGCATGCGGATTACCCATACTCACACACGTCATCCGGAAAGTCTGCCCGCAGACTTCCACAGGTTGATCGATCACTCGGCCTTCAGGCATCTTCACAGGTATCTCAGCAGCTTCCAGGATCGGCTCGCCCATATCCACGCGAACGCTTTGCGTTTCCCCGTCTTTCACATTCAGTTTCAGGATCTTGATCCCCGCACCGGTCATCAGGCTGATCTCTTTCTTGTCGCTCAGGCCCCGGTCGTAAATATACTTGGCAATACAACGCGTCGCATTGCCGCACATCTCCGATTCGCTGCCGTCAGCATTGAACATCCGCATTCGGAAATCCGCCTTGTCACACGGGAGAATCAACACCAGCCCGTCTGATCCCACGCCGAAATGCCTGTCGCTGATCCTTCTGGCCAGCGCGGCAGGATCGGGGATCTGATCCTCTGTGCAGTGAATATAGATGTAGTCGTTTCCAAGGCCCTGCATCTTTGTGATCTTCATTTTATCTCTCCTGCAGCTGCGATTACCGTACCGCCGTTTCCTTCCGCCAGCAGTTCTGTATCGTCATCGTCTTTCTTTTCTTTCCGGATAAACTTGTTCAGTTCCTGCAGCCTTTTGATCCGTCCCTCAACCCGTTTGCCGGTCAGCGCTTTGCTGCGGTACCGGTCAAACAGCGCGCGAACGCCCATCGTAACAGGGATTGCTGCCCAGAAGCCGGTCAGTCCTGTCACTGCGGCTCCAACGCCCATAGCGGCGCCTGTCTTCACCATTCTGTATGCACCGTCGTTCAGGGCAGTCTTCCCCGGTTTCCGGCCCAGCAGCACTTTGGACCCTTCACTGACCGAAATGATCATAAATGGGAGAATTCCTGTTACACTCTCCGTCAACTCTGTCAGCAGGCCGGTTTCTTCCAGCAGGCCGGTATCCACGGCGATTTCGTCAACATAGGTCAGCCCGGTTGCGATCGTGTCCACCACCGTGTCATGCTGACGTTTCCTGTATTCCTCCACCAGCTGTTCATAGGTCTTCATACGAGCTCACCTCCCAGCCAAAACCCTCCTCTTGTTTATTTCACAATCGCATTGATTACCGTAACGATCACCCACGCCGCAGCGGCAATGCCGACCAGCCAGGTCAGATCCCTGATGATCGTTCCCGCTTTTTTCTTCTCTTTTGCAGGCATCTTGGACGCCTGCTTTTCCAGCGTGGAAAGACGGTTTCGAAGTTCCGTCACGTCTTTATCGTGTGCTTTTCTCTCTTCGTCCAGCGACGTTTCCAGCAGGTCGATCCTGCTCTCCAGTTTCTGAATCCGCCGATCCTCCTGGGTCGTCATATTATCAACTTCCCGGCGCAGTTTGGTCTGGTCTTCACACAGGCCTTCCGCGACAAGCGTCATTTCCGCCGTAAACTGCTCAATCAGCTGATTCGTATTCTCGCCCTTCACCATCTTCAGGGCGCCGTTCCACAGCGTTTTCTTCGGTTTCTCGGTCAGGGTCTTTTCTTCAGACATTCTGAACGCCTCCCTTCCTGTTCGGATTGTATCATACTTCATATTTGTGACTCAATGCACTTAACTGAACTGTCAGATTCTGAACACAAAACGGTCACCGCGGATCAGCTGGATACTGTTATGCAGCGGGCGGCCCTTCTGGTCGTAAATCACTTCATGCAGGCATACCAGCGGCTCTCCGCTTTTAATTTCCAGCAGCCGGGCTTCTTCATCCGTAGCAAAGCGAAGCGAAACGTCGTGTGTTGCCAATTTCGGCTCAATACCGTATTCACGCAGCAGACTGTACAGGCTGCCTGTCAGGTCCAGGTCCTGCAGATAAGCATATGCCATGGAGAAACGGTTACGTTCAAGAACAACCGGAATATTATCAGCCCTGCATACCCGCAGCGTTTCAAGCACCCTGCTGCCTGAAGACAGGTTCAGTTCTTCTGCATCGTCGCTGTTCGCCACTGTTTCCTTTACATGGATCACATCCGTCGAAGGTTTGACTTTATTGATCTTGCATGAATCATGAAAACTGTGCAGGCTTTTCAGCTGCAAGCTGCCCTGCGGCATGGAAACAAATGTCCCTTTGCCTTGTTTCCTTTCCAACAGTCCTTCCGACGTCAGCTCAGCCAGTGCGCGACGTACCGTCACCCGGCTCACCTGATACAGCTGTTCCAGTTCATGTTCAGGCGGAATCCTGCTTCCAACCGGATAGGTTCCCCGCTCAATATCTGCGGCAATCCGCTGCATCAACTGATGATACAGTGGGCTGGAACTGTCTGCTTTTAATCCTTTCATGTCAAACATTCCTCCTGTTGTATTGAAATGTATCAATACAATATAATGATAGTATCACTATGAACATAGAAATGCAAATGCAATTTACATTGAGAAAAAAGCCTGTTTGTGATATAAATGTTTCAGAAACCGCATTCTTGATTATATAAAGGAAGGATTCATATGACTTACAGGTCTGGATATAAAGCACTAGCGATACTTCTTTCCATTACGTTTTTTTTCATATTTATGTTTTCAACATCTAATACAAAAGCAGACAATAACGATTCACTTTTGGGCATCGGAAGCACTGTAAACAGGAAAATAAGAAACCTGTCTACGAAAAATGACCCGGAAAATAAAACGCAGATCAGTCTTCTGAAAGCAATCCGTATGGCTGAATCACTTCCTAAAGACTTCGTTCCAAGCAACGAAAACACAGTTTCCACTGTTGATTCTTCATTCCCCATTTATATTTTCTTTGAGAATGAAAAAGATGTCGGTATCATCTATTTCTACACAGAAGGTAGCAGGATCATCATGAATCCGGATTCCAGTCTTCTGTTCGCCAATTTCCCCTCCCTGGCTGACATTTCCGGTGTTGCTGACTGGGATGCTTCCCATGTAAAAAACATGTATGCACTCTTTAGTGGAGCAGCAAGCCTGACTGATGCGCTTGCTTTAAAAAATTGGGATACATCCAATGTTACCGATATGGGATTCATGTTCTCCGGCGCATCATCCTTAATGTTTATAGATGTTTCCAATTGGAACACAAAGGAAGTCACTTCTATGTTGGCCATGTTCCAGGTTGGTGATAACTACATGGGAAACGGAGAACTTGTTGAAATCCTTGGTCTAGGCAATTGGGATGTCTCAAATGTTACGGATATGACCTGCATGTTCTATGGGGCAGGGAAAATGACTCACTATGATATTGCCGGCTGGAATGTTTCCAAAGTCGAATCAATGAATCACATGTTCTGCGATAATTTTCAACTGAGATCACTGGATCTTTCCAGTTGGGATGTTTCTAGTCTAAAGACTGTTTATTGTATGTTTGATGACGCTAAATCCCTTAAAACGATTGGGGATGTTTCCCATTGGAATACTGTCAATCTGATTGATGCGGGTGGTTGGCTGAATTATGCAACTTCTTTTATTGGTGACAATTCCGGTGTTTTGGATCTTTCCGGTTGGAATACAAGCAATCTGAAAACCGTTGGAGAAATGTTTTTAAGAACGAAGATCCGTATGATCGATCTCACCGGATGGACCTTTGATTCCATTATAAACACCAAGTGGGAAGGCGCAGGCCATGGAATCTACTATGAATATGGTAATGGAAATGGTAAAGAGGTACAAGGCTTTGGCCAGATGTTTAAAAAAACACCCAACCTGCTTGCGGTTTATGTATCTGAATCCGGTCTGGAATCTTTTAATGCTGCTGTCGAAAGAGAAGTAAATATAGAAGAAATGTGGACAGATTCTAAGTGTGCAGGTTTCACTGTAAAATAGCTAACTATTTACAACCCAATCGAAAATATAGCACAAAAAAACCCAGGGCCCATTGAAACAACGTGCTCCAGGTTCATGGAGCTGATAGCCGGATTCGAACCGGCGACCTCATCCTTACCAAAGAACGCAAAAATCCTTATTTTTCAAGGCTTCCAGCCGACGAAATTCAAAAATTGCCAACTACTTGTATGAAGTATTTAGTACAAATATAAGGGTATCTGAAGATGCTTTTTAAATATCAAACGGCTCCAATTCGGAGCCGTTTTTTTGATTAATAAAATCTCAATGCCGGGAACGAGAGGACCATCATCAGATAGGCATCATTCACATCCTCATACAAAAATGTCCTGAACCAGGGCCGGACATCCAGCGCATAGGACGGCACCCAGTCTGCCTCTTCAATCCGGAACGTCATCGCCGTCACCGGTTCTTCCGGCAGACCGAACAGATACTTTCCATCCCGGACCTCCACCTGAACCGACTGTCCGCCAGCAGATCGTACCTGATACAGCCCCGGCTGCCAGTAGATCACCCGGTACACTTCCGAACCAGTACTGCTGTCTTTAACCTGCCTTCACGTTCCCGGGACGATCGTCTGCTCCAAATTGTACCGGCTATACCAGCTCACTCCTCTCCCATCGATCCGGGTCGGAGAAGAAGGCGCGATTTCAGAGCCGACGGAACCGATCTTGTTCCGTCCGGCATCATAGAACTCGTACACCCAGATGCCAGTACCCGACAGGCGGTAAGTGATAATCTCCGTCATTGCAGTTTATCTTTCCCGTCGCCAAACAGCGGGACAATCTTCGCTTTCTTCTTTGAATCAGCGGTTTCAGCCGTCAAATTCCCGAATTCCTCCACCAGCCGGTCGATCAACGGCTCATAGTCGTCATCATCATCATTCGAATCATATTCTTCTATTTTTAGATATATTGAATATTCTCTGAAAAAAGGACGAATAAGGAGCGAAAGCTGCTGCCGGCAAATCCTCCGCTGGGAAACCCTCAGCCGAGGCCAAGCTGTTTTCGAATGGACTCAATCTCCGAAGCGGGGGCGTCTTTTTCAGCAGCCAGGCGCAGATACTCCTCCGCCCGCTTCCTGTCCCCTCCCCGCCCGTAAACCAACGCGGCATTGGAGTAAAAGACGCCCTGATTTTCCATCGCGCGCTTTGGTAAAAGCGCCAGGGTCCTGTCCATATACTGCTTCGCCTCCGCATGGCGGCCCGCCCAGGTATGACAAAGAGCGATATTGTTATGTGTAGAGGGCCTGTCAGGGTCATAGGTCAGGGCGGTCTCATAGCACTGCAGCGCGAGATCGTTCGAATCGATCTTTTCATAGGCCTGGCCGAGATAGTTCCACAGCCGCGCTTTTCGAATCCCATCCACCGGAAGCGATGTGGCGGCTATCAGCGTCTGAACCGCCTCCTCAACCTTTCCGGCCTGGAGCAGACGGCTTTTTTCAGCGATCGCGCGTTCGAAAGCGTCCAGCGCCGCCTGGTCCGGATCGTTATGGCTTTTCACGGCTTCAGCAGCGGTCGGGCCCTTGTTGCCCGCGGGCGCGGTGCGCTGAGCCGACCTCGTGCCGTCAGTCTCCGGAACCGCGGGCGAAGGCTTCGGCGCGCCGGCTGCGGCGCCTTTTGCTTCGGGCTGGCCCGCGGGACGGAAGAACCGATAAACCACGGCTGCCGTGATGACGCCGGTCACCAACAGGATGGCAAGCAATACGCTGTCAGGCCACAGCGTCGGTCCGTTCGGCGCCGTTGTTTCTGTATTGACCAGCCACAGGCCGGCAGCGGCACAGAGCGCGATCACGGCGAGGTACATGAACAACTGCCAGCCGGGATGGTTTTCCTGCTTCCGGATTTTTTTCCAGACGGCCTTGATCAGGGCCCACGCAAAGCCAAGTGCTTCAAAGCCCAGCATGACGCCCAGGTTGAACAGGAACGCCCTGCTGCGGAGGACGCCTCCCAGCTCCCCCTCCATAAAAGCGATTTCAAGCCCGAGATGTTCAGGCATCCAGGAGGCCGCGGCCGTCTCAAAAAGAAGCATCACGATCAGGATAAGTATATTTTTGAACCATCCGGAGTGGCGATTGTGAATCGCGTTCATGGCGTCATACAGCAGCTCACCCGCCAGCGCGTTCAGCAGGATCAGCACGAGGGATAACAGAATCACACCAATTGTTGACATAGGATGTTTCTCCTTCTTTTCGCGTCATTTGAAAAGCATCGCCTCAGCCCGCCCGCGGGGGCCGGATCCGGACAGCGGATTATTTCGGCGGCATGTAAATCGTTTCCCCGCTGGCGTTCAGGCGGACAAAGGCAGGCTATTCACTGTTTATTCCGAATGCTCATTGAATAAGATTCCTTCTTATTCCCAGATCTCCACCACTCCGTTTTTCCCGTCTCCACGGACCCACCAGATCAAATTGTGGTCCACACGGACATAACATTTATCCGTCCCCTCCGGTACTTTTGCGATAACTTCCTCCGGGGTAATGTTCCCGCCCAGGGGAGACTGGATATAGAACTCTGTCTTCCCCGCAGCAGCCTTCTTCACCGGTTTTTTCACCGGAGTGCTGTCCGCCACATCAAGATCAACGCCGAAAGCATCCTGTACTTTCAAGATCAGGGCAGCGGTAATTCTCTTTTTCCCGTTCTCATATTTTCCCAGGTCGCTCCGGTCAATCCCGAGCCTTTCCGCAAACTGGGCCTGTGTCATCATATGCGCAGCGCGCAGTTCCTTAATCGTCATATTCGTCTTCACCTTTCATACTGAATAGAATTCCGGGGGATATATTATCACACTTTCTCCAAAAAAGAAAAAGGCCCTCGAGGCATCACGCCCCAAGGACCGTTGGAATCAGCAGCAGCGATCCGCCGGCCACGCCCGAAGTGCCGCAGGCTGT
>CAZUXV010000111.1:0-9777 GCA_964624445.1 uncultured Oscillospiraceae bacterium
CTGGAAAGCGGCGCCATGGCTGCCGAATCCGGCGGACACTATGCTGATCCCTTCTTCGCCTTCCTGATGGTCTACAATGCCATCAAGGGCAACTACGCTACCAGCGAAGACGGCTTCTATGAGATGATCTTCCCCTACATGTTTGTTGACTCTCCTGAAAGTTATGCCAACTACGCGGCATATTTCACCGGAGATCAGCTGCCCTACACCGCTGACGAGATCAAGGCTCTGGCCGAGCTGAGCTATGACGACCTGGCTGCTGCCTGCGCGGCGCTGTCTGTTGAGGACGTTGTGGCCCGTCACGCGAAATAATTCCTGATTCCCATCGGACGGTCGCCAGGCGCGGCGACCGTCCCGGTTTTTTTGTATTATTCCGGGTATGATTTTTCATCAAAGTATAGTATAAATATAGTACAGATAAACGGGTAACTAAATCTGCTTTGCAAAAGGGGAACGAGGCCTATGCTCACAAAACTGCAGAAGCTGAAAGGAACGAAAGCCTACGGCGCGCTGATGCTGGCCGCAATGGTGCTGTTCTTTTACGCTGTGTTCAAGATCCTGACGCCGGACAATTTCGGTTCTCCGGCCAATCTCTATTCCTATCTGCAATCATCCATTATCTATTCCGTGGGCGGCTGCGGCCTGTATTTTATTGTGGTCATGGGCCTGTTTGACTTTGCGGTTGGCTCCAACGTCGTACTGAGCTCCATTGTGGGCGTGATGCTGTCCGAGCACTTCGGCTATATCGGCTTTGTGGTGGGTTGCCTGGGCTGCGGTTTACTGATCGGCACGCTGATCGGTACGCTGTATAACCAGCTGAACGTACCCTCCATGATTGTCACGGTGGGCCTGATGCTGATCTTTGAATGCGTCGCGGTCATGATTGCGGGCGGTGTCAAGCAGACGCTGGCGCCGGAGCTCCGCTTCTTCAGCGGCGCACCGGGAAACATTATTCTGGCATGCCTGGCTTTCTTCCTGATGTATTTTATCCTGAACTATACCAAGATCGGCACCTACTGCAATGCCATCGGCTCGAACGAATTCACGGCGAAGAACATGGGTATCAGCGTGAAGAAGTACAAGCTGATCGGCTTTATGCTGCTTCACTTCTTCGTCGGGATCATGGCGATCCTGACGGTTTCCTACGGAACGACCATGACGGCGCTGACCGGCATGAGTACCATGAGCCGGAACTTCCAGCCCCTGATGGGCACCTTCTTCGGCGTCGCCTTCAAGAAATACGGCATGCCGATCACGGCAATCGTGGTCGGTGAGTTCATCATCTCCATGATCTTCAGCGGCTTTGTGGCGCTGGGCGCACCCACGACGATCCAGAACGTGGTGACCGGCGCGGCACTGCTCGCGATCGTCGCCCTGACCGCCCGCGGCGGCAGGGGCAGCGTGGTCAAGTGAGGGGGATGCATATGGATAAGAGAACATTGCTTGTTGCAGAGCATATTGATAAACGCTTCGGAATCACCCACGCTGTGGCAGACGTTTCCCTGACGATTGCTGCCGGAGAGATCCGGGGCCTGATCGGGGAGAACGGATCCGGCAAGAGCACCTTCTGCCAGATGCTGTGCGGCATCTATACCATCGGCGGAGGCACCTTCACCCTGGACGGAAAGGAACTGAACATCCGGAACCAGGTGGAGGCCAATAACGAAGGCATCGCGATCATCGTTCAGGAAATGGGCACCCTGTCCGGCCTGACGGTGGCGGAAAACATCTATCTGGGGCATGAAGAACCATTCATGCACAAAGGGATCAAGGACACCCGCGCCATGAACCGGGCGGCGCAGAAACTGCTGGACGAATACGGATTCGGCCGGATCAAGGCAGGCGTCATGATCGACCACTATAACTTTGAGGACCGTAAGCGGGTTGAGATCGTCACGGCGACCTCTATGAAGCCGACGATCCTGGTAATCGACGAGACAACGACGGCGCTGAGCCAGAACGGCCGTCTGGAGCTGTACAAGATCATGGACGCCGTCCGGGCGGACGGCCGCACGGTGATCTTCATCAGCCATGACCTGGGCGAGGTGCTTGCGCACACGGATACGGTTTCCGTACTGCGGGATGGCGAATATATCGATACGGTGGAATCTTCCAAGGTCACGGAAGACGACCTGAAACGCCTGATGGTAGGCCGCGAGATCGGCTCGGCCTATTACCGGACGGACTACGGCCAGCCGGTATCCGGTGAGACGGTGCTGTCGGTGAAGAACGTGACGGTGGCCGGTGAGCTCGACGATATTTCCTTTGATCTCCACAAGGGCGAGATCCTGGGCTTCGGCGGCCTGAGCGAATGCGGCATGCACGAAATCGGCAAGGCTGTGTTCGGCGCAAGCTGGGACCGGAAAGGCACGGTGACGCTGGCGGACGGAACGGAGATCAACGACATTCCCACGGCCATCCGGAAGTCCGTTGCCTATGCCTCCAAGGATCGGGACAACGAATCGATCATCCTGAACGAGTCCATCCGGAACAACATCGTCCTGCCTTCGCTGGACGACCTGGCCAGCCACGGCCTGCTGAACGGCCGGAAGCTGACGCGCTTCGCAGACGGACAGGCGAAGAACATGCAGACCAAGATGCAGAACGTGGGGCAGTTCGTATCCGACCTGTCCGGCGGAAACAAACAGAAGGTCGTGCTTGCCCGGTGGCTGGGCAAGGGCAGCGATATCCTGGTGCTGGACTCCCCGACGCGCGGTATCGACGTGAAGGTGAAGCAGGCGATCTACGCGCTGATGGCGGAGCTGAAAGAACAGGGAAGATCCATCATCATGATCAGCGAAGAGATCCCGGAACTGCTGGGTATGGCGGACCGCATCCTTGTGCTGAAGGACGGGAAGATCAACGGCGAATTCCTGCGTGATCCGGCGCTGAACGAAGAAGCGCTGATCGCGAAGATGGTGTAAGGGAGGGAAAGAGAATGGGCAAGAAAAATCCGGAAAAGAATGAACAATCCAAACTCCGTACCTTTCTGAGCAGCGACCGCTTTAAGGCCCTGCTTCCCCTGATCGGTTTCGTGGTGATCATCGTCGTGATGCATATCATGACAAACGGCAAGATCCTGACGCCGAAAAAACTGCGGCTGCTGTTCTCCCAGATCTACTATCCCACGATCGTGGCGACCGGCGTGTTCTTCATCATGACGCTGGGCTCCATCGACTTTACGGAAGGATCCACGCTGGGCGTCGCTTCCATTGTGGTCAGCGTGCTGTCCTTCTACAGCATCCCGCTGGCGATTCTCGGCGGCATCCTGACCGGCGCAGCCATCGGCGCGCTGAACGGTTTCTTCCATGTTAAGTTCCGGCTGCCGAGCTTCATCGTTACGATCTGTACGATGTACCTGTTCCGCGGTGTTTGCGCGTATTTCACGACGGAGAGCGCCGTGCCGGCCAGCAACACCATCAAGGCACTGGACCAGGACTGGCTGAAGATCACAATCACGCTGGCGGTGCTGGCGGTGGCCTTCTTCCTGTTCAAGTTTACGCGGATCGGCAACGACGTAAAGGCAGTCGGCTCCGGCGAGACGGCCGCCCGGTTCTCGGGCGTGCGGACCGCCCGGGTCAAGTTCCTGACTTTCGTCTGCGCCGGCGCGCTGACGGGCCTGGCGGCCTTCGTCAACGTCATCAAGGTCGGTTCCATTACGGCCACGGCCGGCAACCAGCTGGAAACCCAGATCCTAATCTCCTTGGTGCTGGGCGGCCTGCCTATTACCGGCGGCGCGAAGGCGCGCTTCTCCAATATCGTGATCGGGACGCTGATGTATGCGGTATTGAACAGCGGCCTTTCCATTCTCGGTTATGAGCCGCAGGTGCAGCAGCTGATCAAGGGCGTCGTGTTCCTGGTATTCGTGGCACTGACGATTGACCGGAAGGCGCTGAAGGTCATCAAATAACAGATCAGGGCCTGTCAAAGGTCCAAAAGGCAGGAGGCTCTCTTCCGGAAGGAAGAGGGCTTCCTTTTTAGCAATAAGGGTTGAACATAAGGAGATTTCGGGAAAACGTTGCGGGATAATGAATTGTTGTACGTACTGATTTGCGAAGGATATTGTACGTACAATCAGAGTTAAAACATGAAACGTTACGTTTTTATTCGGAGGGTGTTCAATTTAATTCGCACTTGTCAAAATCGGTAGATTTTCCACCAGATGTATGCTAAAATCCGTACTGATTTCAATCCCGGTTTCAATGCGGAGGAACCGCATGAAAAAAATAAAAAGGAGTGTGTCCCTATGAAGAAGTTCCTGTCTCTGGTAGTGGCTGCTGTGATGCTGCTCGGTATCGTGAGCATCGCCGCCGCTGATGTCCCCAACGCTGAAAAACCCGTGATCTGGTACAACCGTCAGCCGTCCAACAGCACGACGGGTGAACTGGATATGGATGCCCTGACCTTCAACGGCAAAACCTATTATGTCGGTTTTGACGCTGTTCAGGGTGCCGTTCTGCAGGGCGAAATGGTTGTCAACTATCTGAAAGCCCATGGCGAAGGCCTTGACCGCAACAACGACGGTATCATCGGTTACGTTCTGTGCATCGGTGATATCGGCCACAATGACTCCATCGCCCGTACCCGCGGTGCCCGCCTGGCGCTGGGTACTGCGATGCCGGATGCCGCGCAGGGCAAGACCGCTGTGGACAGCATCGCGGACGTTGATCCTGCTCCCATCGGTACCAACCTGGACGGTTCCGCCACCGCTGTCAAAGACGGCGAGATCGAGATCGACGGAAAAACCTACATCGTTCGTGAACTGGCCTCCCAGGAAATGAAGAGCTCCGTCGGCGCGACGTGGGATGCTCCCACCGCCGGCAACGCCATCAACACCTGGAGCGGCACCTTCGGCGATCAGATCGACGTGGTCGTTTCCAACAACGACGGCATGGGCATGGCTGTGTTTACCGCTTGGTCCAAGGACAACAAAGTTCCCACCTTCGGCTATGACGCCAACAGCGACGCGGTGGCGGCCATCGCGGACGGCTACTGCGGCACCATTTCCCAGAATGCTGACGTGCAGGCTTATCTGACCCTGCGCACCCTGCGCAACGCGCTGGATGATGCTGACATCATGACCGGTATCAGCACCCCCGACGCTGCCGGCAACGTGCTGAGCGACGATCTGTACTACTATGATGAAGCAACCCGCTGCTTCTATGCCCTGAACGGCGCTGTGACCGCTGACAACTATGAGCAGTTCCTGGATGCCACGGCTCCCAACGCGAAGTTCAACTTCCAGCTGACCGAAGAACAGGCGCCCGTCAAGAAGGTATGGCTGAGCGTTTACAATGCTTCCGACAACTTCCTGAATGCCACCTATGTTCCCCAGCTGGAGAATTACGACAAGATCCTGAACCTGAACGTCGACTACGTCAAGGGTGACGGACAGACCGAAGCCAACCTGACTGACCGCCTGGGCAACCCCGGCGAATATGACGGCTTTGCGATCAACATGGTGAAGACGGACAATGCCGCTTCCTACATGATCCTGCTCCAGTAATACGATCAGCATACCCAATCCTGGTTAAGAGGACGGGGCATCAGGATTTCCTCTTTCCTGATGCCCCGTTTTTCGAGTATAATGAAACCGAAATACTGCAAAGGCGGAAACAGATATGGCTGAACAGGAACAAAGAAACGTCCTATCGATCCGGGGTATGTGCAAATCCTTTGGCCGGAACCGGGTCCTGGACCATATTGACCTGGACGTGAAGGAAGGCAGCATTATGGGGCTGATGGGCGAAAACGGCGCCGGTAAGTCCACCATGATGAAATGCCTCTTCGGAACCTACCAGAAGGACGAGGGAACCATATTCCTGGATGGGAAGGAAGTCAATTTCTCCGGTCCCAAGATGGCGCTTGAGAACGGCATTGCCATGGTTCACCAGGAACTGAACCAGTGCCTGGAGCGGAATGTACTGGACAACCTGTTTCTGGGCCGGTACCCGATGAAACGGGGCGTTGTGGATGAGAACCGGATGAAAACCGAAGCATCCGATCTTTTCAGAAAACTGAACATGACCGTGAATCTGACTGCGCCGATGAAGACCATGTCTGTCTCAGCGAGGCAGATGGTGGAGATTGCCAAGGCCATTTCCTACAACGCAAAGCTGATTGTGCTGGATGAGCCGACGTCATCGCTGACAGTGAAAGAAGTCGCGAAGCTGTTTGAGATGATGCGCAACCTGAAAGCGCAGGGGATCTCGCTGGTCTATATCTCCCATAAAATGGACGAGGTATTTGAGATCTGCGACGAAGTGTCCGTGCTGCGGGACGGCAAGATGGTTCTGACAAAAGAAACAAAAGAGACCAACATGAACGAACTGATTGCCGCCATGGTCGGGCGGACGCTGGACAACCGTTTTCCGCCTGTTGACAATACACCCGGAGACGTGGTGCTTTCTGTTCAGAACCTCTCCACAAAGTTTGAACCGAACCTGAAAGATATCACCTTCGATGTGCGGGAGGGTGAGATCTTCGGATTGTACGGGCTGGTCGGCGCCGGACGGACCGAGCTTCTCGAAACGATGTTCGGTGTCCGGACGAGGGCAGCCGGCCGGGTCTATTTCAAGGGAAAGCTGATCAACTTCAGCAGTTCCCGGGATGCGATGGATCACGGTTTCGCCATGATCACGGAGGAACGGAAAGCCACAGGCCTGTTCCTGGAAGGCGACCTGACCTTCAATACCACGATCACCAATCTGTCGCATTATATGACGGGCATTGCCCTTTCCAAAGAGAAAATGGTCAAGGCAACCGCCAACGAGATCAATGTCATGCATACCAAGTGTATGGGACCGTCTGACGCGATTACCGCCCTCTCCGGCGGAAACCAGCAGAAAGTGATTTTCGGAAAGTGGCTGGAACGGGCCCCGGATGTTTTCCTGATGGACGAACCGACGCGAGGCATCGACGTCGGCGCAAAGTATGAGATCTATGAACTGATTATCCGGATGGCCAAGATGGGGAAGACGATCATTGTCGTTTCCTCCGAGATGCCTGAGATCCTGGGTATCACGAATCGGATCGGCGTTATGTCTAACGGACGCCTGGCCGGTATCGTCAATACAAAAGAAACCGACCAGGAAGAGCTCCTGAGACTGAGCGCCAAATATCTGTGATAGGAGAGAGATGACATGGAAAACAAAGCGATCCTTACAGCGGAAGAAGAGCAGAAACTGATTCAGCCTATTGATGAGTATGTAGGCAAAATCCAGGAAAAAATCAACGGGCTTCGCGCGGACGGAACCGATCAGATTATTTCCCTGAACAACCACATGGCGGTTGTCAGGGAAAATGCCAATTATTCCAAAGCGGAGAAAGCCGCCATCATTGCAGAGGATAAAAAAGCCCTGCTGGCTGCCAAAGCGGTTGAACAGCAGAATAAGCCGGAAGTCAAAAAACTGATCGATGATGCTGTAAAGTATCTGGACGATCATTATGATAAGGAATATTACTCGAAAGTCGCCGTTTCCTGCAAGGAGCAGGCGGCCGCAGAGACGGTCCGTTATGAAAAAGAACTGCAGGAACTGAAGGCGGGCCATCAGGCTGAACTGGCCAAGCTGAAAAACAGTGCTGACGTTAAGGAAGAGAAGTATGTTTTCAAAAACAGGCTTTTTGACGCCAAGCTGAAACATGACGCCACCCTTCAGGAGATTAAGGACAGGCAGCATGACGCTTTTGCTCACCGGTACCATCTGATCGACCTGCTCCGGCTTTCCAAATTCACCTTTGCCGAAAAGCAGAAGCAGAAGTGGGAAAACTACAAGTACACATTCAATATCAAACAGTTTCTGCTGAAGAACGGACTGTACATCGCAATCCTGTTCATCTTTATCCTGCTGTGTTTCCTGACGCCGATTATCAAGCATACACAGTTGCTGACCATGAACAACATCCTGAACATTCTGCAGGCCGCATCCCCGCGTATGTTCCTGGCCCTGGGTGTCGGCGGTCTGATCCTGCTGGGCGGCACGGACCTGTCTGTTGGCCGGATGGTCGGAACCAGCATGGTGCTGTCCACCATGATTATGCACAAGGGAATCAATACCGGCGCGCTGTTCGGCAACATTTTCGATTTCTCCGCAATTCCGGTAGGGATCCGGATCGTGATGGCGCTGGTGGTATGCTGCTTCGTAACCACGATTTTCACCACAATTGCCGGTTTCTTTACTGCCCGGTTTAAAATCCATCCGTTTATCTCCACCATGGCGAACATGCTGATCATGTTCGGCCTGATTACCTTCGCAACCAAGGGCGTATCCTTCGGCGCGATTGAAATGTCAATCAATAAAACCATCATGCCGAAGATCGGCGGCCAGTTCCCGACGATTATCCTGTGGGCGGTTGCTGCGGTGGTAATCATGTGGTTTGTGTGGAACAAGACAAAACTCGGTAAGAATATGTATGCCGTGGGCGGCAATCCGGAGGCGGCCGCTGTGTCCGGTATCTCCGTTTTCAAGGTTACGATTACCGCGTTCATCATCGCCGGTATCCTGTACGGCTTTGGCGCGTGGTTGGAATGCATCCGCATGGTCGGATCCGGTTCTGCGGCCTATGGCCAGGGCTGGGAAACCGACGCCATCGCGGCTTGCGTGGTCGGCGGCATCTCTTTTAAAGGCGGTATCGGCAAGATTCAGGGCATTGTCGTCGGTGTGCTGGTGTTTACCGCATTGACCTACTCCCTGACGATTCTCGGTGTGGATACAAACCTGCAATTTGTTTTCTCCGGTATTATCATCCTTTCCGCCGTTACGATCGACTGCCTCAAATACGTCCAGAAGAAGTAATCTGCCAAAGCGGAAACGAACCATGCAGCTCCGGAGCGCTCATACGGCTCCGGAGTTTTGTCTTGGCAAAAACAGAATAATGCATTATAGTTTGATCAGGTGTGAGACAGGGAGGAAGAAAATGGTGAATCCGAACACAGGCAGGTCTTCCATATTCGCTGTTGTCGGCGGGTATCTGATTTATATGGCCTATGAAATCCTGCGGGACATGATCAACGATGTGCCGACGACAATGTCCCGGTTCCTGCGAATTTTGGTAATTGTCCTCTTTACGGGCATCGGAATTACTCTGCTCTTTTTTGCCTGGAGATTCTGGAAAAAAGGAAGGGAAGATCAGGACAAAAATCCTGTGGATCTTGAGGAGCAGGAAGCGAAAGCAAACAATGAAAAAGACCTATCTGAAAAATGAAAACGTTTACTGAAACAGTGAGGAATTTCCTCACTGTTTTTCTGTGGTATCGTTTCCGAAAAATGTGTGAAATCTATTTACAAACGCTGGTTGAAAGTGTAGAATATGGTCAGTTCATTTCCGGATGAGCAATCCGGAAAAAAATAAAAAAAGGAGTGTACCCCAATATGAAGAAGATCCTTGCTCTGGTACTCGCTCTGGCGCTGGTACTGTCCTGCGCCTCCGCTATGGCCGCCAAAGTCGGCGTGTCCATGCCCACCAAAGACCTGCAGAGATGGAATCAGGACGGCGAGAACATGGAGAAGCTGCTGACCGAAGCCGGCTTCGAAGTTTCCCTGCAGTTTGCCTCCAACGATGTGCAGCAGCAGTTGGCTCAGGTTGAAACCATGATCGACGAAGGCTGCGAAGTTATCGTTATCGCCGCTATCGAAGGTTCCTCCCTCGGCGCCGCTCTGGACAAGGCCGCTGAGAAGGGCGTCAAGGTCATCGCTTATGACCGTCTGCTCATGGACAACGAGAATGTTGACTACTATGCCACCTTCGACAACTACAAGGTCGGCACCGTGCAGGGCA
>CAZUXV010000112.1:0-9631 GCA_964624445.1 uncultured Oscillospiraceae bacterium
TGTCGCTACCCTGACCACCATGATCTGTACCTGGCTGCGCTACGGCAAGCCTGACGTCTCCATGACCTTCAACGCGGCGCTGGCCGGCCTGGTCGGCATCACGGCGGGTTGCGACGCGGTGAACCCCTTCGGTGCCGCGCTGATCGGACTGGTCTGCGGTATCGTAATCGTGCTTGCGGTCGAGTTCTTTGACAAGGTGGTCAAGATCGACGACCCGGTCGGCGCAATCTCCGTTCATGGCGTCTGCGGATCCCTGGGTACCATCCTGACCGGCCTGTTCGCCACCGGCGTTTCCACCGACAAGGGTGTGTTCTACGGCGGCGGATTCAAGTTCTTCGGCGTCCAGGTCCTGGGCGTGCTGGCCACCATTGCCTGGACGGCGGCGATTATCACCGTAGTCTTCCTGGCGATCAAAAAGACCATCGGCCTGCGGGCAAGCACCGAGGACGAAATCATCGGCATGGACCGCAGCGAACACGGCCTGCTCACCGCTTATTCCGGATTTGCCATCCTGCCTGAGGAGGGCTATGAAGCTCCTGCCATGCCCGCGCCCGCGGCTGCTCCCGCTCCCGTTGCGGAAGCCGTACCGGTTGCGGCAAAGAAGATGGAAAAGGCACCCGGCGAGCCTGTATACACCCGTGTACAGATCATCTGCCGTCCTGCCAGCCTGGAAAGCCTGAAGAAGGCCATGAACGGTATCGGCATCACCGGCATGACCGTTACCAACGTCATGGGCTACGGCGCGCAGAAGGGCAAGCCCGAGTATTATCGCGGCACGCCTGTGGAAGTTACGCTTCTGCCCAAGGTGCAGGTGGATATCGTTGTCAGCAAGGTGCCTGTGAGCGAGGTCATCGAGACCGCCCGCAGCGTCCTGTATACCGGCCATATCGGCGACGGCAAGATCTTTGTCCAGGATGTTGAAAACGTCGTCCGTGTCCGCACCGGTGAGGAAGGTTATGACGCTCTCCAGTCCGATGATGATTGACCCCGTTGCAGAAACGCAAAACAAGGGCTGTCCGGTATGGCAGCCCTTGTTTCATATATGATGGTTTATTCCGACAGCCGGCGTTCAAACCGGTCCTTCCGGGTATCGGAGGGAATTTCCGTCGGATACTCGCCGGTAAAACAGGCGTGGCAGTAAAGATCCGGCCCGGTCAGCGTCCAGAGCTCTTCCGCGGGAAGATAGCCCAGGGAATCGGCTCCGATGATCTCCGTGATCTCTTCCACCGTATGATGGCAGGCAATCAGGTGCTCCTGGGAATCAATATCCGTGCCGTAATAGCAGGGATGCAGGAACGGCGGCGAGGAGATGCGCATATGGATTTCCTTTGCTCCCGCTTCCCGGAGCAGGCTTACGATCCGTCCGCTGGTCGTGCCGCGGACGATGGAATCGTCGATCAGCACGACGCGTTTTCCCCGGATCACGTCCTCAATGGCGGACAGCTTGATCTTCACCTGGTCCAGCCGGTGATCCGGCGCAATGAACGTCCGGCCGATGTATTTGTTTTTGATCAGCCCGATGCCGTACGGAATGCCGGATGCCCGGCTGTAACCCAGCGCCGCGTCCAGGCCGGAATCCGGCACGCCGATCACCAGGTCCGCTTCCACCGGATGCGCTTTGGCCAGGCACTCCCCTGCACGGATCCGGGCCGAATGGACGGAGATGCCGTCCAGCACCGAATCGGGCCGGGCAAAATAGATGTATTCAAAGATACAGTGGCGCGGCTGTTTCCGGCCACAGTGTTCCTTCCGGCTCTGCACGCCTTCCTTGCTGAAAACGATGATTTCGCCCGGTTCCACGTCCCGGACCATCTTTGCGCCGACCGCGTGCAGCGCGCAGCTTTCCGACGCAACGATCCAGGTTCCGTCCTCCTTCTGCCCGTAACACAGCGGACGGAAGCCGTACGGATCCCTGGCGCAGATCAGCTTCTGCGGGGACATCAGCACCATGGAATAAGCGCCGTCCAGTCTGTTCATGGCACGGCTCAGCGCTTCCTCGATGGAGGGAGCGTTCAGTCTTTCCTGGGTGATGATATAGGCGATGGTTTCCGTATCGCTGGAGGTATGAAAGATCGCGCCCTTCATTTCAAGAGCGGACCGGAGCTCCGCGGCGTTGGAAAGATTGCCGTTGTGCGCCAGCGCCATATGGCCCTTCTGATGGTTCACCTCAATGGGCTGGCAGTTGTTCCGGTTCGTGCCGCCGGTGGTGCCGTAGCGCGTATGCCCCACCGCCATGGTGCCTGCCGGTAAAGAATGAAGGATATCGCCGGTAAAGACTTCTCCCACCAGGCCGATATCCTTGTGTGATACAAATACACCGTCGTCGTTGACCACGATCCCGCAGCTTTCCTGTCCCCTGTGCTGCAGGGAATATAATCCGAAATAGACCAGGCTCGCCACGTCCTCCGGCTGCTGCGCCATGACGCCGAATACGCCGCATTCCTCGTGTATGCTCATACTGCCTCCGCGTCTTTGATCATTTCAGCCAGGCGTCGATCTCCCGGGCAGCGTTCCGCCCATCCGCCAGCGCACGCACAACCAGGCTCTGGCCGTTGCGCATATCGCCTGCGCTGAAAAGCCTGCCCTCCAGGTGATGGCTTCCATTCTCCGGCAGCAGCCGGCCCCGGCCGTCCGCCTTCAGGGCAAACCGGTCCAGCGTTCTCTCTTCACAGCCGATAAAGCCCGCCGCGATCAGCAGCAGTCCGCATTTCAGCATCTGTTCGCTGCCGGCCACCTGTTCAAACCTGCCTTCGGACGTCCGCTGCAGTTTCACCGTTTCCAGTCCGGAGATGTGTCCCCACTCGTCCGTCAGGATCTGCTTCACCGTGGTCTCATAAATCCGGGGATCGCTGCCCTGACGGAAGATCGCTTCAACCTGGCCGTAGTCCGTGCGCAGGGTCCGCGGCCATTCAGGCCAGGGATTGCCCGGTGTCCGGTCTTCCGGCGGAGCCGGCATCATCTCCAGCTGCGTCACAGAGGCGCAGCCCTGGCGCAAAGCCGTACCCACGCAGTCATTGCCTGTGTCGCCGCCCCCGACCACGACCACATCCAGGTCCTTTGCGGACGCTTCGGACGTCGTCCTGCCGATCACCGCCCGGGTCGCCGCCGTCAGATAATCCACGGCGAACATCACGCCCTGGGCGTCCATATGTTCCACGTTCAGGCTCCGGGGCCTCCGTGCGCCGCCGCAAAGCAGCACCGCGTCGTATCCCTGCAGTTCCTCCGGGATCGCTTCGGTATTCAGTTTGAATCGTACGCCTTCCGCCTCCATCAGGCGGACACGGCGCTCCACGATCTCCTTGGGCAGCTTCATGTTCGGAATGCCGT
Source organism: uncultured Oscillospiraceae bacterium (assembly GCA_964624445.1). Taxonomy (GTDB): domain Bacteria; phylum Bacillota; class Clostridia; order Christensenellales; family Aristaeellaceae; genus Aristaeella. The sequence goes on from CAZUXV010000112.1 coordinate 3,328, forward strand.
ACATGAGCAGACCGCCGGCCCGGTCCGCCTTCTCGATCACGGTCACCTCGTGTCCCAGCTGGTTCAGCAGGTCCGCCGCCGCCAGGCCGGAAGGTCCGCTGCCGATTACGGCCACGCGTTTCCCTGTGCGGACTGCCGGGGTCCGCGGCTGGATCCAGCCCTTGGCGAACCCGGTTTCGATCAGATACAGTTCGTTATCCCGGTTGGTAACGCAGTCGTTCTCCAGGTTGCACGCTTTTTCGCACAGTGCCGGGCAGACGTGTCCCGTAAATTCCGGGAAGGGTGCCGTCTGCAGCAGGCGCTTCAGCGCCTCCCTTTCCTGGCCGCGGTACAGCAGATCGTTCCACTCCGGGATCAGGTTATGCAGCGGGCATCCGAAATCAGACTGGCAGAAAGGCACGCCGCAGTTCATGCAGCGGGACGCCTGTGCGCATCTGGCCTCGCATCCCTGCGCGATATGCAGGTCTTCGAAGTCGCTGAGCCGTTCCGCTTCATTCCGGAAGGGATTCTCTATTCTTACTGTGTCCAGAAATCCTGTTGCGCTGCCCACAGTCTCACGCTCCCTTCATCCAGTTCAGGTATTCGTCTGAGATAACGGCTTTGAATTTCGGCAGCCAGTCGCTGAAGTGTTCCAGGATCTCCCGGGCTTTCTGCGAGCCGGTCGCTTTTGCGTGCATCTCCAGCAGGCGGTTCAGTTCATCCGCCTGTCCCGCGGATACGTCATACAGTTTGACATGGCCTGTATTCAGGCGGCTTTCCAGCTGTCCATCCTCATCCAGCACCCAGGCGATGCCGCCGGACATACCCGCGGCAAAGTTGTCGCCCACAGGTCCCAGCACGGCCACCCGTCCGCCGGTCATGTATTCGCAGCCGTGGTCGCCCACGCCCTCAACAACCGCCCATGCGCCGGAATTTCGCACGGCGAAACGCTCGCCCGCCATGCCTGCCACAAAGGCATATCCGCTCGTCGCGCCGTACAGCGCCACGTTGCCGATCAGGGTATCTTCCTTTTTCCAGATGCTGTCCGCAGGCGGGCACACCGCCAGGGTGCCGCCGGACAGACCTTTGCCCAGGTAGTCGTTTGCCACGCCGTAGAGCGTGATCTCCTGACCGCGTGGCAGGAACGCGCCGAAACTCTGTCCGCCGCAGCCCTGGGCCTGGATATGCCGTTCACCCTTCAGCATCGTGCCGAAAGCCCGGTCGGTGGTCATCAGATGCACATGGTCCTGATACAGCCGCGCGTCTGCCCGTTCCGCCAGGCGGAAATCATGTTTCGCCGCCGGCTGGAAATGGGTGTTCCGGGCAAAGCCGGTCAGGTCGGAAAGATCCATCGCTGCGCTGTCCTTTACCGCCAGCAGGTCGCTGCGGCCCACCAGTTCGTTCACGGTGCGCGCGCCGAGCTTCGCCATGATCTCCCGCATCTGTTCCGCGATAAAGAGCATGAACCGCTCCACATATTCCGGTTTTCCCTTGAAACGCCTGCGCAGCTCGGGATTCTGGGTCGCGATGCCGAAGGGGCAGGTACCCAGCTGGCACACGCGCATCATCCGGCAGCCCATGGTTACCAGCGGGGCAGTCGCAAAGCCGAACTGTTCCGCGCCCAGCAGCAGCGCCACCATGACGTCGTGGCCGGTCATAAGCTTGCCATCGGTTTCCAGCGTCACCGTCTGTCTCAGCCGGTTGCGGCAGAGCACCTGGTGCGCTTCCGCCAGGCCGATTTCCCAGGGCAGGCCCGCGTGATGCACGCTGCTCATGGGTGCCGCGCCGGTGCCGCCTTCCCCGCCGGAAATCAGGATGCCACCGGCGCCGGCCTTGGCCACGCCGCTGGCAATAGTGCCCACGCCCGCGGACGCCACCAGTTTCACGGTGATCTTCGCGTCCTCGTTGGCGCATTGCAGGTCGTAGATCAGTTCCGCCAGGTCCTCAATCGAATAGATATCGTGATGCGGCGGCGGAGAGATCAGGGAGATCCCCGGTGTTGAGCAGCGGGTCTTCGCCACGCTGTCGGTCACTTTCGCGCCGGGCAGGTGTCCGCCCTCGCCGGGCTTGGCGCCCTGGGCCATCTTGATCTGGATCTCCTTGGCGGAAAGCAGGTATTCCCTCGTCACGCCGAAGCGGCCGGAGGCCACCTGTTTGATTGCGCTGTTCAGTTCCGTGCCGAAGCGTTCCGGCAGTTCGCCGCCCTCACCGCTGTTGGAGCGGCCGCCCAGCCGGTTCATAGCCTTCGCCATGCACTCATGGGCTTCCTGGGAAATGGAGCCGTAGCTCATCGCACCGGTCCGGAAGCGTTTCACGATCTCGCTTGCCGGTTCCACTTCGTCCAGCGGAATCTCCCGGCAGGCGTCATACCGGAAGGAGAGCATGGAGCGGATCGTCCGCGGTCCTTCGTTCTCCACCCTCGCGGTGTATTTGTCAAAGGTCGCCCGGTCGTCCGTCCATACCGCCTGCTGCAGCAGATGAATGGTTTCGGGAGCATAGAGGTGCTCCTCGGCGCCTTCTCCTCTTCTGTACTTGTGTTTGCCCACACTGGGCAATCCTGCCGCCGCGTAATCCGCGAAGGCAGCGTCGTGATGGAAGCGGCTGTCCGCCTCCACCCGGCTCAGGTCGGTTCCGCCGAGGGAGCACGGGGTATTCGTGAAATAGGTTTCCACAAACCCGGCGTCCAGGCCCACGGCCTCAAACAGCTGGGCGCTCTGGTAGGCCTGCAGTACAGACACGCCCATCTTGGAGGCGATCTTCAGCACGCCGGCCGTCAGCGCCTTGTCATAGTCGCGGATCGCGTCCTCCGGCGTCTTGCTAATCTGTCCGTCCTCACACATCCCGCGGATGCAGGCGTGGGCCAGGTACGGGTTCACCGCCCGGGCGCCGAAGGCGATCAGCATAGCCAGCTGATGCACATCCCGGGGCTCGCCGCTTTCCAGGATAACGGAAACCGCTGTGCGCTTCTTGATCCGGATCAGGTGCTGCTCCAGGGCAGAAACCGCCAGCAGCGACGGAATCGCCATCTTTTCCGGGCCAATGTCCCGGTCGGACAGGATCAGGATATTGATCTGATCGCGGCACGCCTGGTCGCACACGCTGAAAAAGTTATCCAGCGCGTCCCGCAGGCTGCCTTTCTTGTCATAGAGCAGGGAAACCGTACGCACGGAAAAGTCTTCGTGCTTCATCTCCCGGATCCGCTGCAGTTCCTCTTCGGTCAGCACCGGCGTCGGAAGCTCCAGCACGGCGCTGTTCGCGGCTTCCCGCGAAAGCAGGTTGCCGTCGTCGCCCACATAGATGGAGCAGTCGGTCTTGACCGCTTCCCGCAGCGCGTCAATCGGCGGGTTTGTCACCTGCGCGAAACGCTGGCGGAAATAATCGTATACGGACGGATGAGTCTTCGACAGCGCCGCCACCGGCACGTCCGCGCCCATGGAAACGATGGGCTCGGTACCCTTTGCCGCCATCGGGAGCACCACGTCCTGCATGTCTTCCCATGTATAGTTGAACGCTCTGCAGAGCTTTTCTCTCTTTTCTTCATCCGGATCTTCCGCCGGCGCTTCGGTCCGGGGCAGATCCTCCAGGCGCACCAGCTTCTTCATCCATTCGGTATAGGGATGTGCCTGGGCAAAGCGGGACTTCAGGTCTCCGCTTTCCGTCAGCCGGCCGGTCTTCAGGTCCGCTTCCAGTACATCGCCGGCCTTCAGCTTCCACCGGCGCAGGATATGGGCATTCTCCTCAAACAGTACGCCCGCTTCGGAGGTCAGGATCAGCCGCCGGTCGTCCGTCAGCGCGCAGCGCAGCGGCCGCAGGCCGTTCCGGTCCAGGGATGCGCATACCGTATCGCCGTCGGAATACAGAATCGCCGCGGGACCGTCCCAGGGTTCCATCATCGTGGCATAGTAACGGTACAGGTCTTTCCAGGGCGTTTCCTTTTTCTGGCCCTGCCAGGGTTCGGGCAGCAGGATCATGCCTGCCAGCGGCAGCGGGAACCCGTTCATTGCCAGGAACTCCAGCGTATTGTCCAGCATCTGGCTGTCGCTTCCGTCGTTGTCGACCACGGGCAGCACGCGCCGCATCTCCGCGCCCATAATCTCGGAGCGCATGGTCTCCTCCCGGGCCTTCATGCGGTCGTGGTTGCCGCGGATTGTATTGATCTCGCCGTTGTGCAGGAGCATCCGCTGGGGATGGGCCTTGCTCCAGGACGGGAACGTGTTGGTAGAGAAACGGGAATGCACCATCGCCATGCTGCTGGCATAGCGCACGTCCTGCAGATCGTCATAGAAAGAGCGCAGCTGGTTCACCAGCATCATGCCCTTGTAGACGATCGTTCGGCTGGACAGGGAGCAAACATAGGCGTCCGTGTCCTGGTGTTCAAAAACACGCCGTAAAATATAAAGCCGCCGGTCAAAGTCCTGACCGGCTGCGGTCTCCTTCGGCCTTTTCAAGAAACACTGTCGGATGCACGGCATCGTCCGCCGTGCGCCCGCGCCCAGCTGGGCCGGGTGGCAGGGCACTTCCCGCCACCCGAGCACCTGGATCCCTTCGGATTCCGCCAGCTGTTCGAAAATTCCGGCTGTATTCCGGGCGCCGACCTCATCCTCCGGCAGGAAGAACATGCCCACGCCGTAGTCCCCCGGATTGCCCAGGACGATGCCTTCTTCCCTGGCCCAGGCCGCAAAGAGCGTGTGGGGCAGCTGCGTCATAATGCCAACGCCGTCGCCGGTGGTTCCCTGCGCGTCACTGCCCGCCCGGTGCGCCAGCCGCTCAACAATGCACAGCGCCTGGTCCACCGTCCGGTGGGTCGCTTTCGCGTTCAGGTCCACCACGGCGCCCACGCCGCAGCTGTCATGTTCCAGTTCTTCATGATAAAGAGGATACTGTCGGTCCCTCATGATTATTCCCTCCAATTATCATCCTGAACCTTCAATAATCTCATTTATTCCTCTAAACTAGTTTTGACCGAAGGTCCAGGGCGATCGGAAAGCCCTGGTCGCTTCCGCAGAAGCGAAATCTCATCTCTCCTCTGAATCCAGAATTCGCTGTGCGAATTCCGCCATCTTCATTCCATGGTTCATCGCATACTGCTGCATGGTCCTGTGGGCTTCCGGTTCAGAAAGCCCCTTCTGTTTCATGAGCACGGCTTTCGCGCGTTCCACGATATCCTTGCTTTCTCCGGTCCGCCGCGGCAGTTTCATGCGGTGCAGCTGTGAAAGCATCTCCACAGCGCCGATCACAGCCTGCCCGGAGGCCGGCATCGTCAGCTTGAAGATCTCCGGCGATTCAATGTTTTCCAGCACCGGCTGTTTGGCGATCAGCAGGATCTGTACGCTGTCCTTGTAGTCCCAGACCAGTTCATCCGGTTTACAGTCCGGCGTATAACCGACCATCACCACAACGCAGTCTTCGCTTTCACTCAGCGCCCGCCGCAGTTCGCTTCCCGATGAGCAGCTGCGGAATACCTGATATCCGGAGGAGATAAGCAGCCGGTAAAGCTTTGTTCGGCTGTCATCAGACTGGCTGACAATGACTATCCTGGCCACAGATCGCACCTCCCTTTCGATAATTCATAATTCACAATTCACTGTTTCACAATTCATAATGTCTATAGTTCACCCGTTTGTTCCGCATTCCTGACGTAGTATGAACGGGATTCCGGAACAGGTCATATGGCCGTATATCATTATGAATTATGAATTCTTAATTATGAATTAATACATTACCAGGTAGCGGTCTGTTTCCCACTTACTGACATGGGTGCGGTACGCATCCCACTCTTTTTCTTTGCCTTCGATATACTGACCCAGCACATGCTCGCCCAGCGCGGTGCAGATCACATCGTCTTCCTTCAGGCAGTCGACCGCTTCCTTCAGCGTGCCGGGCAGGGACTTGATGCCCTTGGCTTCGCGGGTCGCGGCGTCCATGGCGAAGATGTTCTCGGTGATCTCATCCGGAGGAGTCAGGCCCTTCTCGATGCCGTCCAGACCGGCAGCCAGGCACACAGCCATGTTCAGGTAGGGGTTCGCGCTCGGATCGGGGCAGCGCAGTTCGACGCGGGTTCCCATGCCGCGGGCGGCCGGGATACGGATCAGGGCGCTGCGGTTGCTGGCGCTCCAGGCCAGGTAGCAGGGCGCTTCATAGCCGGGCACCAGGCGCTTGTAGCTGTTTACCAGCGGGTTGGTTATCGCCGCCATGCCGCGAATGTGCTCCAGGATGCCGGCGATGAAGGAATAGGCTTCCTTGCTCAGTCCGCGCTTGTCGGAAGGATCGGCAAACACATTCTTGCCGTCCTTGAACAGGCTCATATTGGTATGCATGCCGCTGC
>CAZUXV010000113.1:0-9546 GCA_964624445.1 uncultured Oscillospiraceae bacterium
CCATAAAACCGCCGCGGGTATCTTCTGAAGCACAGAGGCGGAAATAAGCCCCGAGTGCCGTGCTTTCAGCAGCAAATGTAACAAGAGGCTGTTTGTCGGGAATATCAAAACCGCTTTCCATGCAGACTGCTTCCGCAAGCGCAGAAAACAAAGCGGTCAGACGCTCCCGTCCTTCCTTTGCCATTTCATCCGGTACGGAGAAACGCCACAGAAGCGAAGACGCACCGTCGGAACGGGCCTGAAGCGCGGCCATAAGCATGATCTGGTGAAGACAAAGATTCACAGAACGGCCTTTTTCTTCTTCCCATTTCAAGCAGGTATAGAGTGCGCCGGAAGGGATGGAGAGGACATCCTGCAGATCTGAAGACATCAGGACAATGCCGTCCTCAAAAGGAAGCGGCGAAGCGCCGGGCACATTCCGGAAAAGCCTGGATGCGGTCGGCAGCAAAGCTGATACAGGCACTGCGGGAAGGAATTCCTTCCGAAGCAGATCGCGGGATACAGCAGGATTGTTGATCAGCGTACGCACAAGCGTCGGACCCTGCATGGGACGCCGCTGATGACCGACAGCGAAGACAACGGAAGTGCCGACCGAACCGAAATCAACGCATGCCGTGAAGGTGTCATGTTTGTCAATCACAGGGGATGGGAGCAGATTCGGCAGGGAACCGATGGACTTGCCGTCCTGTGAGAACGAAAAAGACAGAGGGAAAGAACCGGATCTGATTACATTCCGTTCGCTGCCGTCTTCGGAAGCCAAAGATTCGCCGGCAGCATTCAACACGTTTATACTGACTGATGAGGGCAGGGAAGCATAGATAAAATAAGCATGCCAGTTTTCCTGAACAAAGGGCAGATTCGGCCAGACAGCAAGCGTGGGTATATCATGAGAATAAAGATGAATGATCTCTTCTTCTGCATATTCACGGATCATCCGAACGGTAAAACTGCCTGTTAATGTGAGGATGACACGGACAGCGTGATTCTCAGATCTTTCGAAGAAAAGGAGATCCGGACGAATCTGCGTTTTTCCTTCAGGTAAGCGGCACAGGGCATCGCAAAACGCTGCAGAAAACGGCGGGAGCACCGCATCGGGCAGCGGAGCAGAAACGTTATCCGGATCAGACGGAATCGACTGAAGAGGAAGCTGACACATGGAGGCCATTATCGAATCGCCGATTACTTCATTTCCGCGGGCCGGGAAAAGTGCCAGCAGATCACTGAACGGCTGGACTGCGGAAACGGCCAGCGATTCACCGAGAGATTCGGTGAGAATGGTCAGGACCGAGGGTGATTTCGAATCCCATGGCCAGACGAGTTCAGTTTCTGATTCGGAGACAGGCGCTTTGGCCTGTTCGAGCAGACTGAAGACGATCTCCCTGGCTTCAGGAAGGGCGTCCGGATAACGTTCGAGCAGGAGACTGAGTTCACGGACGAGCGTATCATGATAATCATCCGAGGCTTTGGAAAGTGTACGGCATTCCTGGTCGAGCAGCGTCAGGATCCATTTTTCCGCAGGCAGCGGAATGGCTTCAAGCAGGAGCTTTGAATTTTCACGTGCAAAGGGTATATCTTTATAGAAATATACGATGTCTTCCGATACAGGGAAGCAGAACGGCGGGAAAGAGGATTGTCCCGTTAATCTGGCAGCAATGTCGTCGGTGACCAGAGCCTGTTCGAAGCTGCAGGGTTTCCGCAAAAGAACCGGTTGAAATGCGGGAAGCATCCGCAGTCCAAAGGCCGACTGGAGTCGTATATCCATGTGCTCCGGAAGGCTGGTATCTTCTGCAGACTTCTCCAGATCGAGCATGAATGACTTGAGAAAAGCGGAGAGACGTTCCGAACTGTCTGGAGGCAGTTTATCAGCCATCGCTTTCAGACGATCAAGCAGAACCGTCCGGTTTCCTTCACCAAGCAGCGTACATGGATCTTTAAATGAAAAACATTCAGGGTCAAACCAGGGAGCGGCAAAAGCAGGGAGAAACGCCGTATGGGCCGCGGAGAACTTTGCAGGGATCAAATCCCGGCCGGGCAGGACCAAAGCGAAGGGAAGATGCTCATTTTCCCGGCCGAGGGAGAGAATCCATACGCAGTCTGAAGAATGGGATGATAGCCATGCATGCAGAACAGAGGAATCACCGGACGAATATCTGTCGATCAAGAGCGCGGCCTCATCAGAAGTTCTTCTGCGGTACTGACGGAGAATCAGCATGGCGAGCAAGCCGCGGATTTCCGAATCCGGTTCTGCTGCGTTTTCATCAGAATTACCGGCCAGCAGCGGCAGCAGGGCCGAAACGGTCAGCAGGGGCGCGGCAGAAGGACGAAGATCAGCCAGGAGCGGAATCGGCGGAACGTTGCCTGCAGATAAAAACCGAAGAGGAAGGATTTCATCCCGGCTGATATGAAGCACTGATAAAACCAGATTAATCAGCGGATCCAGACCGGAATCCGGTTTGCAGACTGAAAGCAATTTGCGGAACAGTGTTTTCGTATCAGGAAGACTGTATCCGTAAAGAAGAGAAGGCATCAGTGCCATCATTTCTTTCCGGACAGATTCGGGCGCGCTTTCTGATGGATCCACGAGCCTGGACAGTTTTTCTGCAGCTTCAGCATTCAGGATCTGTCCGCTGTATGGATGGATGCTGTTCGGGAAATCAGAGGTATCCTGTGAAACGACCGTAATCAGATCAGGATCGGACAGATCCGTATCACAGCGGGAAACAGCTGCTTCAAGCAAACGTACCCTGCGGGCAAGCGCTGCGCTTGAAAGACGATCGTCATGATCCTGACTGTCAAGCTGTTCTCTGGCACGATTCAGGGCGTCCTGACAGTGACTGCGGCAGTCACGAAGCGCATGCACAGCCCAGAAACCGTAAGACCTGAAGAGGCTGTTCCGTGACGCCTCCTCATCCTTCAACTGCTCCGCGATTTCCTCCAGACGACGATCGGCTCTTTCTTCGACCGTATCGGCCATGGAAACCCTGTGAACCGGTTTGACGCCTAAGAATCCGCCTTCTTCCGCTTCGGCGCGGGATACGTCGTATTCAGAAGCAACCGTCACCGTTCTGCCGCAGGCGTCAACGATCTGCTGCCAGAGAGGATCGGAAACTTCGGCAAGACGAAGCGGATAAGGCAGAAAACGGATCAGCGCCAGACATTCGGAAAGAACTGCACGCAGAACACGCTCAAGAACAGCAACGGAATCCATGCGTTCCGGTGTAACTGCAGATCCCTGCAGAAGCTTTCGGAAAAGTCCGTTTCTGGTGTTGGGAGCCAGAGAGCGAAGCGCTGCAGGATGTTCACAAAAGGTCCTGTAAGCGGGGATCAGATCTGAGAGAAGCCAGGCTGCGGCATGCAGGAATGAGGCAAAGCCTTGGGCTTCATTTCCCAGCGATTGAAGGGTCAGAATGCCGGGAATGTCTACAGTATGAAGTCCGGAAGCAGGGGCCTTTTTTTCTGAGAAGAAACGAGACAGCTGTCTGGCAAAAACGGCATACAGGATGCGGAATGATTCATCTGACCGAATCAGCGATGAAGGCAGCGCAAGAAGCCAGACAGCATCTGCACAGGCGGAGCCCGGCTGATTCGGCGTGGCAATCAGATTCTGTGAAGCAAGCGCGCGGAGGGAAGATGAAAAAGACGCAGCTCTGAGCGCAGGAGAAGAATCTATGACAGAGCCGATACAGAAAAGCGCTATACAGGAAGGATCTGTTTTTATGTTTTCGGAAAGGTAGCGTAAAATTGCAAAGGATATTCCGGAAGAAAAAGGATCACTGAGATCACAGGAAACAGCAATCCTGAAAGATTCGCCTGCATTCTGGCAGTCCAGAATCTTTCGGATCCATGTGTGAAAAGAAGAAACAGCATCATTTTCTGTATCAGACAGGAGTACGGAGAAAGCCCATTCAACAGCTTCACGATCTGTTTTATAGGAGAGCGGAATACCTTTTCCGCGAAGCGCGCCAATCAAAGCTTCGGAAGCGGCGTCATCTGAAAGCGTCTGTACAGAGGGAAACTGAGGACGAAAAGCTTCAAAAGAAAAAGAGGAAGGGAAAAGGGACTGGTTATCCGTATGAGAAAGAAGCGCATTGGCCTGATTCAGGTCACGAATGAGCGCCGGGACAACGGGATCGGTTTCCCGATCAGCAATATACAGAATATCCAGACCGGAAACAGGAAGCGCCGCACCACAGGACATGGCTGATACAACCGTAGCCAGGGAAGCGCCGGAAGACTGTCCGATCGGAAGAAAAAACGACTTCAAAAAAGAGACCTCTCTTTCTGAATATATAACAATAAAATATTCGACAAAACAGGAATGAAAACCTGCCAAAAAGGGAACGATAAAGCAGTGAATATACGGCAGCAGCATCCATTGTACGCTGCAGAAGGATGTGATATAATCCACTCATCGCATGAGAAAGAGAAGGAGAAGCGTATGAGGAAATGGACGGCTGCAGGCTGCCTGCTGTGGATTGCCGGACTTGCCGCGTTTATCATCGGCCTGAATCTGACCGGCGGCGCTAAGGAATGGACGACTGTAATCGGGAGCATTGCTTTTCTGGCCGGGCTTGGTATTGTCGGCGCGGTCTGGCTGAAAACCAGATTTCATCAACAGGAAAGCGAAGAAAAAAAAGCAGCGGATCAGTAACGATCCGCTGCTTTTCATTTGCAGTCAGGAATGATATCCCTTCGGGTTCTTTTGCTGGAAACGGTAAGTATCCCTGCACATGTCTTCCAGCGTTTTTTCCGCTTTCCATCCAAGAAGGCGTTCAGCTTTGGCCGGATCGGCGTAATTCTCAGCGATATCACCGGGACGGCGGGGAGCAAACTCATAGGGAACAGGTACGTTGTTCACACGGGTGAAAGTATTAACCAGATCGAGAACGGAATAGCCGTGGCCAGTTCCCAGGTTGACGATTTCAGAGCCGGTATGCCGGGCAGCATAATCACAGGCTTTTACATGACCGCGAGCCAGGTCAACCACGTGAATGAAATCCCGCACACCGGTGCCGTCAGGCGTGGGATAATCATTGCCGAATACGGAAAGCTTTTTCAGTTCGCCCACTGCTACTTTGGCAATATAAGGCATAAGATTGTTTGGAATCCCGGCGGGGTCTTCGCCGATCAGACCGGACGAATGAGCGCCGATCGGATTGAAGTAGCGAAGCAGGACAACGCTCCATTCGGGATCAGCTGCAGCCTGGCCTTCCAGAATCTTTTCAATCATATATTTGGTCCAGCCGTAGGGGTTGGTACAGCCTGCGGAAACCATATCCTCCCTATAAGGAACAACAGGCTGATTGCCGTATACAGTCGCGGAAGAGGAAAAAACAATCTTTTTGACATTGTGCGCCTGCATTGATTCACAAAGGGTAAGGGTTGTGTCCAGGTTGTTTCGGTAATAACGGAGCGGCTGGGCGACGCTTTCGCCGACAGCTTTCAGGCCGGCGAAATGGATCACGCAGTCAAACTCATTCTCGCTGAAGATCCGATCCATTGCGGTTTTATCCGCAACATCCGCTTCATAATGCGGAACCGGATGGCCGACGATCTGCTCGATACGGCGGATGGATTCAGGAGAACTGTTGATATAATTATCTACGATCACAGGATCGTGGCCGGCGTCACAAAGCTCCACACAGGTATGGGATCCGATAAAACCGGCGCCGCCGGTCAGTAATATTTTCATTGAATGAATCTCCTTATTACAGTACTGCCGGATACGTGCCGTCGTCATGAAGCTTTTGCAGCTCAGCGGCCACGTATTCCTTGTCTTCTTTGTAGGTAACGCCGAACCAGACGGCATCGGTGGAAAGCACTTCCACTTTCAGGCCTTTTTCATGCATGAGGGTATCTACCAGCGAAGGAAGAAGGCATTCTTTCTTCAGCGGATCGCCGGAATTGTCCTTCAGGAAATCGGAAAGGTATTGTATGCCGGCATCGAAGAAAGAAGGACCAAAACCCCACATGTTCATGGAGACCAGCGCGTCAGGATTCAGAATGATTCCGTCGGGATTGTCGTGAATGTCACGGATTGTCCCGTCCGGAAAAGGAAGGATACTGAAAGTTTCAGTTACTTTTACAAGGTGGCCGGTTTCATCTGTCGTGCAGACGCCGCGAGTCACATGTCCATGTTTCGACACGGTATTCTTCAGATAATAAGCGACCATATAGGCTTTATTGTCTTCGTGCTGAAGACGATGAAGAGCGTCTGCCATGGCTTTGAAAGCATCCCGGCCGTAATAGTCGTCGGCGTTGATCACGGCAAACGGCTCATGGATTACGTCTTTGGCGCACATTACGGCATGAACCGTACCGTAGGGTTTGGTACGGTCGGCCGGCGGGATAAAGCCGTCCGGAAGGGAATCGTACTCCTGATAGGCATATTCCACATGAACCTTTTTTGCGATCTTGTCACCGATCATGGAACGGAACTGTTCATCCATGCTCTTGCGGATGACAAAAACGACTTTGTCGAAACCTGCTTCGACAGCATCATGAATGGAATACTCCATCAGAATTTCTCCGTTGGGACCGATCCTGTCAATCTGTTTGTTTCCGCCATACCGGGAACCAAGTCCGGCAGCCATAATCAGAAGTGTTGTATTCATTGCCTGTTTTCTCCTCTTTTTTGTTTGCTATTCGAACCGGGGCTTTTCTGGAAGCCCTGGGTTGAATCTTTTTTCAGCAGAACAGTAAATGTTCTCAGTAAAAGTTTGACATCCAGCCAGATGGAAAAGCTCTCGATGTACATCATGTCGAGCATCAGTTTATCTTCGGCGGAAGTGTTATAACGTCCTTCAATCTGAGCATAACCGGTCAGTCCGGCTTTCATTTTTTCCCGATAAACAAAAGAGGGAAGATTCATTTTATACCGGGCAACGTTGGCCATCATTTCAGGACGCGGTCCGACAAGCGACATATCGCCGATCAGAATATTGAAGAACTGCGGAATTTCATCCAGGCGCCAGCGGCGCAGGAAAGCGCCGACCTTCGTGATTCGCGGGTCGTCCACCGCGACGGAGACCTGATGATCGTCCAGTTCGCTGTGAGGGACCATGGTACGGAATTTCCGAATCGTAAACGGCCGGCCGGCGGCAGTCAGGCGGGCCTGTCTGAAGATAACGGGTCCGCCGTCCTCAAGCTTGATCAGAACAGAGATCAACAGGATGAAAGGAGAAAAAAAGATCAAAGCCAGCAGGGAAAGGATAATATCGCCGAGGCGTTTGGCCAGACGCTGGAAAAGCGTTGTTTTATTATACTCCATCGATAAAAAAGCGGCGTCATCCACGATTGCAGGCCTGGCGTTGCAGAGCATGATCTCTTCCAGCTCAGCTTTACACATTACATCCTTCCGGTCATCGTAGCAGATTTTCAGCAAGGGGAATTTGGCGCCTTCAGGTACCTGCCCGAGGAAGATCACGTCTGCTTTTTCAATTCTGTTTTTCAGATCGGGGACGTTGTAGAGAACAACATCGTCAACACGCCACTGAAGCTTATAGCGGCCGATCTTGGCACGGAGAGCTTCTTCCTGGGAAGGCGAACCGAGGATCAGCAGACAGCTGCGCGGCGGTGTGAAATGAAAATAAAGCTGATTGCCGATGCGGACAAAAAGAATAATCACAAACACCTGAATCACATAACAGAGCAGGAGACATAAAATATCCGGACCAAAAAGGATCAGGTGATCGTTATAATTTTCGTTGACGTTCATGATCTCCAGCTGTACGTATGTCACCAGATCGGTGATCGCAATACCGGAGATCATTGCGGAAATAACGGGTTTGCTCTTTTTCCGCCCAACGTCAAAGCCGCCGTAAACGGCATGCATCGCAATTGCCATTGCTGCAAAGGTGAGCAGCGTTGTGGCCAGCGTACGGTTTATATATCGAAGGAAAATGTTGTTGAGAGACAGGCAAAAGAAAAACGCAAATCCCAGAATAATATAAAGCATGACCGACATAATGCCGATCAGGATATCTGTTTTCACCTGATGAAATGAGTGACTCCGTGACGGCAACCGGAACCCCTCCATTTCTCTAAAAACTATATTATTTTATCACAGCGCGAAAAGGGGTGTCAATGATTGGAAAAAGAGTTTACAATACTGATTCCGAATGATAAAATTATATATTGAGTTCCTATATATTTAGGCAACTCTCAAATGCTTTTTTCATCATTGTTACTATCCTCGGAAAGGAACAAAATATGAAACGCAACGAACAAAACACTCCGCCGAACGCCGGTTACCCACAGCAGAACGGGTACGCCCCGAATACTTATCCGGACGCAGCTCCGTATCAGGGGTATCAGGCTCAGCAGGGGTATAATCCGCCCCAGGGATATCCGCAAAACCAGGGTTATCCCCAGGCTCAGGGTTACAGTCAGCCGCAGGGATATACAGCTCCCAGAAATTATCAGACGCCTCAGGTGACCGGCAATCAGCAAGCTGTCGGTTCACAGAATCAGAATCCTTCCTATACCGGACAGGGATTATTCCAGCAAAACGCTTATCAACAGCAGGGATATGCCCAGAATCCGGGCGGATATACGGCGTCATCGTATGTGCAGCCGAACGGCTATCAACAGCCGAACGGTTATCAGATGCCCAATGCATATGCTCAGGCCAACGGTACCCCGGCGAACTCCGGATACGGTTATCCGGGCGGTCAGATGCCGGGCGGCAGTTATATTCCCCAGACACCTTACAGCCAGGGATATACTTCTCCCGGGTACCAACCCGGAGGATATGCACAGGGATACTCCGCTTACAATCAGATGGGGCGAACGCCCCAAATGCAGCCAAATCCCCAGCAGGAAATGGGCGGGCAGGTGCCGCTGAACGGCGGCGGATATGTTCCTCAGCCTGTTCCTGTGAGGAAGCAGCCGTTTGTACTGACAGATGTCCATCTCCTGATCCTGAGCGCTGTTCTGTTATGCCTGTTTGCGCTCGGTATGTGGATGATCAGTCCTGTCAAATGGGCGTTCCTGATTCTTGCGGCCGCATCGATCACTCTGCTGTGGATCAAGCCGATGACGGACAGCAATAAACGTTTGTGTTTCTCGATCGTTTTTGCACTGCTCGCGCTTGTAACGATCATCCAGATTATTCCGCATAACGGTGGCAGCGATCCGACGAACACACCTCCGTCCGGTTCAGATACAGCAACCGTTTCAGTATCAGGGCAGTCTGCAAACGGGCAGAACGGGACTGCTGCAGCACCAGAGACGGCAGTGCCCGCTGTAACCAACACACCGGAACCGAACGCTGATTATGAAGTTCTGTCACGACTGAGATCTTTCTTTGATTTCTGGTCCATGAACCGACAGGACGATATGCTTACGCTTTGTTCACCGAGCTGGGCCAGCAAGGAAGACAATCCGAAAACAGCTCTTTTTGCGTTGCTTCGGAACAGAACGCCGCTCAATATGGTGGAGGAAAATATCTCAGGTACGAGCAACGACTTAAGCCGTACGGTCACGGTCGTTTCAGAGATGGACCGGAACAACGGCAAGCCAACTGTCAAGTACAGGATGAATATC
>CAZUXV010000114.1:0-9475 GCA_964624445.1 uncultured Oscillospiraceae bacterium
AAACACCCGATCATCGGTGATGATGCCGATGACCGGGTGCTATCATTATCAACGCAGATTCTTAATGATGTGATTCAAGAATTGTCTCGCAGATGCGGATGCTGTCTTCGAAAGGAAAAAGCCGTAAAGGGAAAAGCAGCTTAATGATATTCCAGAAATACGGAAACATGAAGTTTGCATATCATTATTGGTTGTGTCAATCAATCTGTTTATGTAAAGAGGAGAAATAGGTGTTGCTTCGCTGTTGAATTGTTTCATTCGCCTGGGCAAAAACCGATTGACAGCTGACGATGAACTGTTGCGCGTAATGGGGCAGCTCCAGATCGGAAGGATAGCCCAGCATGGTTTCGATGGTCGTGTTCTGCAATGGAAAAGCGTAGATTCTATCCATTTTGAGCGCCGTATCCCTGGCGTAAAAAAGGCTAGACGCAGGTACAAACGCCTGGCCGGCCCCCTCTTCACACATACTGAGCAAAAGCTCCAAATCATTGCTTTCAAACACGGGATGAGCGATCCGATCCAAGGCGTCAAAGCTCTGGTCAACGAGGCGTCTGATGCGATTGATGGGGGAGAGCAGCAGAAGCGGCAGATCCGGGATCTGGGAAAAGGTAAGCCCTTGGGAAAAGGCCTGAAGGTACTGGGATGCCTGTTCTTGAAAATGTGCATGAAACAAGCTCCTGGGCACGGCCAGATAAACGGTTTCCGTAAGCAGCGAGATGCGGTGCAGGGCGGCAGATGGCTCAAGATTCACACCGATGCACATATCCACCGCATGCCGCTCCACAAGTCGCTCCAAGGTGGAAGAGGGCCCTTCGTTTAGATAGATCTCTATATTGGGAAACTGCTTTCGATAGGCCGTCCATAGTTCGTGGAAAAAGTGCTTGGCTCGCATGCGGGATACACCTAAGGACAGTGCGCCGCGAGCGCTCTGGTTCAGGTCGGCAAATTCTGCGCTCATGACCCGCTCTAAGCGAACGATGCGTGTGGCATATTTTACCATCCGCTCGCCCTCCCGAGTTAGGCTGAGACGAGGTTTGCGATTGAACAAAACCACCCCATATTCCTGTTCCAACCTAAGGATGTGAGCGCTCAGGGTTTGTTGAGTAATGTACAGACGTTTTGCCGCAGAGGTGAAATTCATTTCTTCTGCTGCCATCAGAAAATAGCGCATGCCCAATAGACTCATAATGACCTCCTTCACAGCTTAATGACTGTTGAACTCAAAAGAAAACACAGTTTTACGTCTGTTCATATAGAGGATATCATATCTGTAGAAAAAGGCAAGAGCAAAGGAGGTGCTTCTTCCATGGAACGAGCGACGGTTGAGCGAACGGTGATACAGAAACAGCTGATAGACACCTTGATGGGGCTTCAGGTGCCGAGAGAGGATGCCACATTCGTGGCTGATACGTTGTTGGATGCGGAGAGCAGCGGCGTAGAATCCCATGGCCTTATGCGGCTAAAACCTTATGCTGATCGGCTGGAGCAAGGCCTAATAAATCCCACGCCTGGTATGAAGCTGAATGTGAACGGCGCTGTGGCCAAGCTGGACGGGGACAATGGCCTTGGCCCGGTAGTGATGAAAAAGGCCGTGGAAACGGCACAGGATCTGGCGAAGAAGTATGGTATCGGCGCGGTAACGGTGAGCCACTCCAATCACTTCGGCATGGCATCCTTCTATACGAACCGGTTGGCAGCGGAAGATTGCATCGGATTCGTCGCTTCCACCGCTGGCCCCACCATGGCACCCTTCGGCGGTTTGGATCTGTTGCTGGGCACCAATCCCTTCTCTGTAGCCTTCCCTGGTCAAAGTCAGTCCTTCTGCGCGGATATGGCCACCAGCGCTACCGCGAAAGGAAAGATTCGTATCTATGAAAAGAAAGGGCAGCCCATTCCCTTGGGGTGGGCTCTTGATCAAGAGGGAAACGACACTACGGACCCTGCCGCTGCCATTCAAGGCATCCTGCTCCCCATGGGTGGTCATAAGGGATATGCCCTGGCCATGGCGGTGGAGGCAGTGGGGGCTTTGCTGTCAGGGGCGTCCCTTTCCTGCGAAAGCGCATCCGTCTTTTCAGCGGACCAGCAGGCCAATACGGGTCATTTTGTGTTGGCTGTGGACATCGCTCATTTTCTGCCGGTGGAAGAGTTTACGACTCGAGCACAGGCTTGGTTCGACAAGATCAAGAGCAGCCGTCCGAGGAGCGGCTACACCATCATGATCCCCGGGGAGCCAGAGCAGGTTCGTAGGAAAGAGACAGAGGAAACGCTTTCCATCCTGCCGGAGACGGCCCAAATGATCGAGACGTATTGGAAAAGGTTCGCAGCAGAAAAAAACGGATCAGCTTAACTGAGAGAGCGCGTCTTCATATGTGTGGAAGACCTGCTGCGCTACGGTGATGAAATCCTTGGCAAACTGGGGCATGGGGTCGTCCCGCCGGTAGACCAGGGACATGGCATTCTTCTGTCGGGACTGATAGATGGGAAAATAGACCATGCCGTCCAACTCCTGTTGCCGATCGAAGAGGGCGATGGGGGAGAGCACAGCAAGTCCCATGTTCCGGCGCGCCAGCTCATAGAGCAGGAGCTGCGAGTTGGTTTCAAAGTAAATGTATGGCCGAACACCGCCGTCCATGTAATACTTGTCCAGTTGGCGACGGATACGGTTAGAGGGCAGAGTGACCAGCAGGGGAAGCCCTTTCAGCGCTCGAATATCCCTCTGTTTCTTGAGAAAGCGAATGGCCTCCTTTTCTCCGGGGAACTGTTCGTAGAAGAAGCTTTGGGAAGCGCATCCCCATATGTCCTCCTCCGCCAGCGGTACCTGAACCTCATTCATGCCGATCTCCACGTTGACGCCAAAGTACATGTCCACCTTATTCTCCAGCAGAAGGTCCTGCAGCATATCTGTGCTGCCGTCCACAAGCTCAATGGTCACGTTGGGATAGGTTTGACGATATTGTTCCATGATCCCGGGCATCATGGCATTGGCTCTTAGCCGGGCGATACCGATGCGCAGTCGGCCGCGGCAGTTTTCGCTGATGTCATGAAGATTGGCCCTCAGGTTTTTGTCAGCGGACATAATCTGCTGAGCCCAGTGCCGCAGTTCCTCCCCCTTTTGAGTGAGGGAGAGAACGGGCTTGCGATGGAAGAGCTCCGCATCGTATTCCACTTCCAATCGGCGGATATGACTGCTAAGAGCCTGTTGGGTGATGTATAGACGCTCCGCCGCCCGAGTGAAGTTCAGTTCCTCAGCAACTACCAGGAAATACTCTAAACTGCGTAGATTCATGGACTTGCCTCACAAGATAAATGTTGTTTAGTTTTAAAAAAACGCTGTTTTATTTTTGTGATAGTTTATTGTATCATAGGATTGTACTCAAGTAAACCGGAAAAACAATTCGTTGGATGGAAAGATTCAGGCGTTTATCCGCAGTCTGGTGACTGCAAAAACATAATAATCAGGAGGAATTACAAGATGAAGAAGGCCCTATCCCTTATCCTGGTGTTCGCTATGATGGTTGCCATTCTGGCGGGCTGCAGCAACTCAAATTCCAACACGACCACCGAGCAAAAGCCGGCCGGCGAGCCCGCTGCTCAGACAGCCGCCAACGACGGCAAGACTATTACGCTTGCCAACGGCAAGTCCTATCCTAACGGAACCGTCACCTTTATCGCTCCCTTCTCCTCCGGCGGCGCCGTGGATATTGGTGTGCGGCTGTTCACCAAGTATGCTGCCAAGTACACTGACGCCACCATGATCGTGGAGAACATTACGGGCGGCAGCGGCCTTGTGGGCACCCAGACCGGTCTTTCCCGGGCCAACGATGGCAATACCATCTGGCATCTGGCCGCCGATGGTCAGTATGTGACCACCTCCAATTCTGTCTGCCCCTTCGACGTTATGAAGGACATGAGCATCATCGGCGGCATGGTTGCTGATGACCGTGTGTGGGTCGCCCAGCCCGATGAGACCCGGTTCTCCACCGCGGAGGAACTCTTCGCCTATGCTAAAGACCATCCCGGTGAAATCAGCGTGTCCACCTCCGGAGCCGGCACCATCCCCACTATCTCCACCATCTATGTGCAGGATGCGGTTGGGTGCAAGTTCAATCCTATCGCCTATAACGGCGCTTCCGAAGCAAAGGCTGCCTTTCTGGGCAAGCACAACGATCTGTATGCCACCTCCGTGGCTGACGTGGCTACCATCATCGCCGAGAACCAGGGCAAGATCCTGTTCACCCTCACCGACGAGCGCATCTATGAGGACGTGCCCACCGTCCGTGAGTTGGGCTACGATCTGACCAGCCTCACCACCATTCGCGGCCTTGCCATGCGGGCGGACACCGATCCCGCCATCGTGGCGTACTGGGAGAACATCCTCAAGCAGGTCACCTCTGATCCCGAGTTCTTGGCTGAAGCCGAAAAGATGCAGCTGACCATCCGGTATCTGGATTCCGCTACGGCCACCAAGACCTTCGATGAGTACTACAAGATTATGTACGACATCAAGGAAGCCCTGGGCATCTAAAGAAAACAAATCGGTAGAAACCTCAAAATGAGCCAGATTTGATTTGGCTCATTTTTTAGAAAGGAGATAGAATCATGACAATGAAATGGAAAGAACGGCTGGCGGCTATCGGCTGCTTCGCCCTCTTCTGCTTCGCATTCTTCGTGTCCCGTCGTTTTCCTGACATCCCCAGGATCATCCCCACGGCGGTCACCGTGTGCGGCATGGCGCTGGCTGTGGCTCTGTTTGCTCGCACGTTCTTCATGAAGTATGCGGATGATGGGAAGAAGATGACCCCGGAGCAGAAGGCGGGCATGATCAAGGTGGCCCTGTCTGTGGCCATCCTTGTGGCCTACATCCTGTTGCTGCCCCATGTGGGATTCTTCGTGACCTCCTTCCTCTTCATGATGGTTTTTTCCTATGTTATCGACAGCGAAAAGCACAAGCTCTGGGTGTATCCTATCGTAGCTGTAGGGCTTCTGCTTGTTGTATGGGGCATCTTCGGATGGTTCTTGAAGGTGCCGCTTCCCAAGGGTTTCCTGTTCTAAGGAGGGCATGATATGAACACCTTATCCAGTATCCTTTCCGGCTTCGCAGCGGCGCTCACCGTGACGAACCTGCTGGTGCTGCTGGGCGGCACTGTCCTAGGCATCATCTTCGGCGCGCTGCCCGGCGTGTCCTCCACCATGGGCGTGGCGGTGTTGATTCCTTTGACTTATGGTATGAATCCGGTCACTGGTCTCATTATGCTCGCGGGCATTTACTGCGGCTCCGTGTACGGCGGCTCCATCTCCGCCTGTCTGCTGAACACCCCCGGCACTCCGGCCTCTGCGGCGACCACTTTGGACGGTTTCCCCATGACTCGGCTGGGCCGAGGAGGTGAAGCATTGCATGAAGCCTGCATCGCTTCCTTCTGGGGTGGCATTTTCGGCGCTATCGTGTTGCTGTTCCTGGCTCCCACCATCGCCAATTTCTCCTTGAAGTTCGGTTCTCAGGAAAACGCCATGATGGCCATCTTCGGCCTCACAATCATCGTGTCCCTGTCCAATGGGTCACTTCTCAAGGGCTTTATCGCCGGCCTCATCGGCCTGCTCATGTCCCTTGTGGGCATGGACATCACTACGGCCTATCCTCGCTTCACCTTCAACATCACCACCCTGTACGGGGGTATCGCCATCATCCCGGCCATTGTGGGTCTGTACTCTATGTCTCAGCTTCTCACCTCCGCTGGTGAAAAGACGGGTGTGCTGGTGGATGAGGACAGCATCAAGAACATGAAGGTGCCCAAGGTTTCCATCAAGGATTTCTTCCGGTATCCTCTGACTTATTTGAAGTCCTCTTTTATCGGCGCTTTCGTAGGCATCGTCCCTGGCGCAGGTGGCAACATCGCCGGCTATATCGCTTATAATGAGGCGAAGCGGGCTTCCAAGACCCCTGAGGAGTTCGGCAAGGGCTGCCGCGAGGGTGTGGCGGCCACCGAATCCGCCAACAATGCGGTCTGCGGTGGTTCCCTGATTCCCATGCTGACGCTGGGCATCCCTGGCAATTCTGTGGCGGCCGTGCTCATGGGCGGCCTGCTTATTCAGGGCCTTACCCCCGGCTATAGCCTGTTCAGCACCTATGGCCACATCACTTATCCGTTCCTGGCCGGTTTCATCCTGGCTCAGTTCGCCTTTACTATCATCGGCCTCATTGGCGCGAAACAGTTCGCCAAAGTGGTCAAGGTGCCCAAGGGATTCCTGCTGGCAGGCATCGGCGTGCTCTGCGTCGTTGGCGCATACGCAGCCAGCAACAACATTGCTGACGTGTACATCATGTTGATCTTTGGTATCTTCGGATACCTGCTGAAGACCGCGGGCTTCGATATTTCCGCCATCGTGCTGGGCCTCATGTTGGGTTCCATCGCGGAAGCGGGGTTCATGCAGTCCTATTCCCTGTTCCAGCGTCAGCTTTGGCCCACCATCGCCAGCTTCTTCACCCGGCCCATCAGCCTTATCCTGATCATCATCTCTGTGGTCAGCTGCTTCTCGCCCCTTCTTTCCGCCCGCAAGGCAAAAAAGAAGGCGCAGAAGGCTGAGCAGAAATAATCAGAGGAAAGGGAGGCAGACCTATGGAATCTTCCATTCTCGTTCGTGGGGGCCATGTGATCGACCCGGCTCAGGGCATCGATGGCGTTCAGGACGTCTGCTGTGTGGGCGATACCATCAGCAACGAACCGGGCCAAAGCCCGGTGAATGTGGACGCTGCTGGCTGTTACGTGCTGCCTGGGCTCATCGACTATCACGCCCACCTGTTTCGCGGCGGCGACTTCTTCGGCGTCAACGCGGATCTGCAACTTTCCTACGGTGTGACCACCATTCTGGATGCAGGCTCGACAGGGCCTCTGAACTTTGAACTGCTGCGAAAGAATGTTATCGAAGGTTCTCAAATCAGTGTGAAGGCCTTGCTGAATATCTGCGCCTTTGGCAATCCTGGCGGCGGCTACCATGAGAACCTGAATTCCAGTCTTTTCCGCCTGGACGATATCCGACGTTTATTCCGCCTGTACTATCCAGACCCCCTGCTGGGACTGAAGATTCGTATCAGCAAGGATGTGATGGAGAACAACGGCATAAAGGACTATCGGCGGACGGTGGAGATCGCGGACGAACTAAAGGTACCCCTGGTGGTCCATATCCCCGATCCGTTCACAAACATCGATGCTGTTGTGGACCTGCTGCGGCCAGGTGATACCGTGGCCCACGTGTACCACGGCAAAGGACAGACGTTGCTGGACGAGAACGGAAAGGTTCGCCACTCTTTTCTGGCAGCAAGGGAAAGGGGCGTCCTCTTTGATGTAGCCAATGCTTGCTCCAACTGTGATCATCGGGTGGCACAGCAGGCTATAGATCAGGGATTCCTTCCCGACATCATTAGTACAGATCTAACCATGCTGGGTTACGCTAAACCGCACATGGTGAAAAACTTGCCCTTTGTTCTTTCCAAGTTCATGGCTCTTGGCCTGGATTTGAAAACTGTTGTGGCGACAGCCACGATGAACCCTGCCAAAGCTATGGGCATGGCAGATAGGATCGGCACGTTAAAACCCGGGTCGGCTGCCGATATAACCGTCTGTGAACTCAGGCAAAAGCACATGCTGTTCACGGACAAGGCGGGCAACAGCCACACCGGAGAGCAGGTGCTGGTGCCGGTGATGACCATTCACAACGGACAATTTGCGTATTGCAGCCCGGATTTTAACTGAGCCGCAAACGACAGCTTTAGGAGGAAAAAATGGTAAAACTCATGGATTGCACGCTGCGGGACGGCGGCAATGTGGTCGGCAAGGGCTTCAACGCCCAGATAACGGATTTGGTGCTGGATGGTCTGACGACAGCCGGCGTGCCCATTGTGGAGCTGGGCAACGCGGGAGGCATCGGTGCCTACGAGGTGGCTGGGTTCACCAAGGCCGAGACTGATGAGACGTATCTTAAGATCGCTCAGAAGTATATGGGCCGAGGTACGGAACTGGGCATGTTCCTGAACGCCAAGCGATACCTGAAGAAGAGCGTGGATGCGGCCAAGGACGCGGGTCTCGCCTTCCTGCGGGTGGGTGCGGACGCCGGGGATGGAGCCATCTCCGTTCCCGCCATCAAGGACATCAAGGCGGCCGGCCTCAAGGCGTTCTATTCCGAAATGAAGGCGTATGTGCTTTCTGCCAATGAATTGGCTGAGGAAGCCAAGACTCTGGAGGATGCCGGCCTCGACATGATCACCATCATGGATTCCGCCGGCACCATGGTCCCGGAACAGGTGGCCGAGTACACCCGCAAGATGAAGGCGACCGTGAAGATCCCCGTGGCCTTCCATTGCCACAACAATCTGTACCTCTCCGCCGCCAACGCCATTGCCGCCTACGAGAACGGGGCGGACATTCTGGACTGCGGTCTCATGGGCATGGCCCGGAGCGCCGGGAACCTGGCCACCGAGGCCTGCGTAGCCCTCATGCGTCGCTACGGGGAGATGGAGGACATCGACCTCTACGGCCTCCTCACCTTCGTGGAGCAGCGGCTTATGCCCGCCATGGAGCCCTTCGGCTATCACAACCCCGTGGCGCCCATCGACCTCATCTTCGGCCTGTCCGGCTGCCATTCCAGCTTTCTGAAGCGGTATCAGACCATCGCCGCCGAGACCGGCGTGAATCTGTTCCAGCTGATCGTGGAGGCCTCCGCCATCGATAAAAAAGCCCCCTCCGAAGAGTTGATTCGCAGCGTGGCTGCAAAGCTTCCCAAGGCGCAGTAAAGGAGGCACCATGACGAAGGTGATCCTGGCCGGACAGTATCCGGCCCACACGTTTGAAAAGCTGCGTGAGATGTTGAAGGGTCAGCCGGTGGACCTGCGGGCGGTGGACACTCCCGAGGCCTACGAGGCCATGACGGACGCGGAGATCATGATCCTGCGCATCTTCAAGGCGCCGGAAGCCGTCATCGCCCGGAACCCGAAGCTGAAGATGATCATGCGTTGGGGCGCCGGCTTCGACTCCGTAGACATCGAGGCGGCGGGGAAGCGGGGCATTCTGGTGACCAACACCCCCGGCGCCAACGCCGACGCGGTGAGCGAGCTGGCGGTCCTGCTCATGTTGGCCGTGGGCCGGAAGCTGGTCTGCCATACGGACTGTCTGCGCAAAGGGGATTGGAGCAAGAACGAATTCATCAACAGCTCCTTCACCCTGATGAACAAGAACGTGGGCATCCTTGGCGCCGGAAACATCGGCCGCAAGGTGGCCCAGCGGGTCCAGGCCTTTGGCGCAAAGACCCTGTATTATGATCCCTATCGCCTGTCCGAAGAACGGGAGATGGCTTTCAATCTGACCTATTTGCCCCTGGACGAGCTGCTGCCCGCCTGCGATATCGTCACGCTTCATCTGCCTTTGACGGATTGAATTTGTGTCCCATCAGAACTATCTCCCGATTCTGCATCCAAAGGGAAGTT
>CAZUXV010000115.1:0-9441 GCA_964624445.1 uncultured Oscillospiraceae bacterium
TTTTGGCTAATGAAAAAACAAACCCCTATCTCTAGAGGTTTGTCGATGGTCTGAAAAAGAGAGGAGAATCATCTCCTCTCTTTTTGCCTGTTATTCATTGCAGTGTAAACGTCATACGGACCGGGTTGTGGTCGGAACAGGTGAAGCTGAAATCCAAGGTTTCGACCGCGTCGGGAACAACGTTGTCCGAAACGATGAAGCCGTCAATCAGGTAAAACTGGAAGCCTTCGGCGGTTTCGCCGGCCCAGGGCCTGTCCAGGGAACGGCAGGAGGGTGTTGTGTTGTCCATCAGGAGGGAGAAGCTTTCACCGAAGGCTTCGGCGTTGATCTCCCCGGGCTGCCACATACCGTCGTAAACAGGGTAAGCGCTCTGGTCAATGTTGGTGAAGCGCTGATTGAAATCGCCGCCTGCGATGACATAATTGCCTTTTTCGTATTCGGCCTGCATCAGGGAGACCAGCTGACGGGTCTGGGCTTCCTTGCCCTCGCCGCTGTCATAGGCTTCCAGGTGGAGGTTGATCAGCACCAGCTCCTTATCCGAGCCTTTGACCGGATAGCGGCTGACAAGAAGGCAGCGCTTCAGGTTTACGAGGCGGATCGGCCAGGAGAAGGGCACCGGAAGGGAAATCCGCTCCGCGGTCCGCGCCTGGGCCTTGCTGAGCGTATACAGGCCGCTTTCCACATGTCCGATGGGCGGGAGAGGGTAAGGCACATACAAGGCATTGAAATTGTAAGCAAAAGCCTCGCAGGCGCCTTCGGGGAAGGTTGCGCGGAAGACATTCCGTTCGTCTGTGCCGTAGCTGCGGGAGGAATTGATATCAATTTCCTGGAGAATGACGATATCCGGAGACAGGGCCGAGAGTTTTTCGGCGATGCCGGCCAGGTTGCCGCTGACCCGGTCCCGGTCCGCCGTATAGACGGAGGAACCGCCGTCCATGAAGAAGTCTGCGTTATCACCCAGTGCGCCGTAACCGCAGTTCCAGCTGACGACGGTCAGCGGTTTTCCCGTTTCGAGGACAGCTTCGGTCTCATGGTCCGCGATGACGGTTTCCGTATCCGCCGGCCGGTATTCCGCGACGGTGAACACGCCCAGCGCGATTGCAACGATGAGCACAAGCGCAAGCAGTACGCAGCCCAGAATCTTCAGGATTTTTCCGACGATCTTCATCTTGCTACCTCCGGAGGGTTATGCTCTCATCTCTTCGATGTAGTATACGTAATCAAGGGACTTCAAAGCTTCAATGATTTCAGTATGGGTTTTATACTTTTTCAGCATTTCATTGGAAACGGAGATGGAGATTGTGTAAACAGATAAGCCGCTTCCGACATAAGCCGGGTTCTGCTCGATCTCGTCGATCCGCAGGCCAAGGCGGCGGATGACGGTGACAAAATCCTGAAGGCAGACACTGCTGGTCAACTCCAGGTGCACTTCAAAGTGATTGGAGCGGTTGTTGAAAGCCAGCTCAAGCGGCGGGAACCAGAACAGGATGCAGAGAAGGGCAATGTAAGTGACCAGAGCGACAGTGTAAAAGCCCAGGCCCAGCGCGATGCCGATGACGACGGAGATCCAGAGGCCTACAGCCGTGGTCAGTCCCTTGATCTGGTTCCTGGAGGAATAGAACATGGAGTGAACGGCGATGATGGAAGCGCCGATGATCACGCAGGCGGAAAGAAGGAACATCCCGCGGTTGTCCGAAGCGGCAAAGATACAGCAGTCCAGAATCGCAGTGACGGTACCGATCAGGAACGCCAGCATGAAGGTGCGCAGGCCGGCCGAATGGCGTTTGTTGGAGCGCTCCCAGCCGATGACCGCGCCCAGGATCAGAGACAGGAAGATCCGCAGCATGATGGTTCCGAGGGTCAGGGCCTGCGAAATGCCCAGCAGCCCGGAAAGGGGATCTTTGACCACGGTGAAGACTGATACAGAATCCATAAAAACACCTCCGTTAATCGGAAATAAAGATTATCAGAAGGGGCCGCGGCGGATACCGGGACGGCGGGGATGGAGATTCCGTGCCTGGGTCTGTTCCCGGTAATATTCTTCAGCGGCCTCGGTAAAGGCTCGTTCGTTTTCATTTTCCGTATGCACCGGAAGCTCGTCCTGGATCTTTTTGATCCGTTCGATGAGCAGCTCCAGCTCGGATTTCTTTTCCCCGGTTTCTGTGGTCTCGGGGACGGGAGCCACGGTTTCCAGGTCATTGGAGTAGGAGCCGGAAAGCCAGAGGGAAAGCTTCGCGGAACCGGGTCCGATGAGCTCATACAGGACGCTGGAGGAGAGGATGATCGTTTCCAGGGCGTGACCTGTTTCGCCGCCGAGTGCGCGGGCACCCAGGGTCGCCAAGCCGATGGCTACGCCGGCTTGGGGAATCAGGGCCAGGCCCAGAAAGTTGCGGACCTTCGGCCCCTTTCCGGCCAGCTGACAGCCGGTCCAGGCACCGATATATTTGCCAACGATGCGGACAAGGAAATAGACCACGCCTACAACCAGCAGCGGCACGGTGCCGATATTTCCGGCATTGCCGACCAGGGAGCCCAGGTCGAAGGACAGGCCGCTGCGGAAGAAGAAAAGGAGCAGGATCGGCGGGCTGAAATAGTTCAACTGGCGGAACATCCGCTCGTCGTCAGTGGTATTGATATAAACCATGCCCATGGCCATGCAGCCGAGAAGCGGGGAAACATCCACCACGGCGCAGATACCGCAGTAGGAGAAGAGAATCGCGATGGCGATGATCAGACGGTTATCCGTGGAGCGCTTGGGACCGACCATAACCTTGAGCAGGAGGCCGAAGCCGCAGCCGAGGAGCAGCAGAAGCAGGTTCTTGCCCAGGGGAATCAGGACGGAGGAAATATGGAAGCCGGTGCTGGAGAACATCGCCGTTGCGAAGGAAATGGCAATGGAATAAAGGACCAGGCCCACGATATCGTCCAGGGCTACCACCTGAAGCAGGGTCTCGACAAAATCACCCTTTGCTCCGGTCTGGCGGATGGTCATGATGGTGGAAGCGGGAGCAGTAGCCGTGGCGAGGGCGCCAAGTACGACGGAGAAGGGGAAACTGAGGCCGAGGATAAAATAACAGGTCAGAAAGACAAGGATTGCGGCGCCGCAGGATTCCAGCACCGTGATGGTGATGACTTTCCCGCCGTTTTTCTTCAGGGCAGAGATCCGGAAAAACTCCCCGGTGCTGAAAGCGATGAAGGCCAGGGCGATATCTGGCAGGAAGGAGGTGCCCTCCACCATGGACTGGGGTACCAGGTTCAGGACAAAAGGCCCGCAGAGAATACCGCCGACGATGTAGGCTGTCACATTCGGCAGACGGAGTTTTTTGGTCACCCGGGTCATCAGAAACCCGGCGGCGAGCATCAGGGCGACAGAGATGATTGTAATCGGTACGGAAGAGTCGCTGTTGCTCAGCCAATTCATCCAGACAGGCACGGATTTACCTCCTGTTCAGTCATTCATAGATGGTACGTCCTTGTTCATCCGGGATTCCGCTGAGACGGAAGAAGAAGGTGTTGATGATATCACACCATTCCCGGGCGTTATACAGCTGCCGTTCCATCCGTTCCCGGATGACAGCGGAATCAGGCTCCGGGAAGGGAAGACCGGGCAGGACGGCGGCCATGGCGCGGGTTTCCTCCAGGCCTTCGAAATGGTCGTCATAAATCCGCTGGATCAGCGTCCGGCCGTCTTTCATGCGGAAGGTATAGGGCAGGCGGTGATAGAAAAGCAGGTACAGTTCCGGGCAGGTTTCCGGGTTTTCATACTTTTTGCGGATTCCTTCCGGATACTGGTCCAGGTAACCGGTACCGGTATGGGTACGGTCGATTCCGACGGCGTCCCGGTTCGCCTTGTGATAGGTGCCCCAGAGGTCGTATTCATAACCGGAGGGATTAGGCCCGTAATGATCATGGGGCGTAACCATCCAGCCGATGCCCAGGGGTGCGGTATACTTCTCATAGACCCGGCGGGTTTTCAGGAGCAAAGAGACCAGCGCTTGTTCCTGCTCCGGGGTAAAGCGATAGGTCAGGCGAACCCAGCGGGTCACCGCTTCTTCCGGATCCACGGCCGGATCCCAGGCAAGGAGTCCGTAAGTGAAGAGATTCACCGCGGCCAGGGGATGACCGGTATAGTTTTCATCGTTGCCAAGGTTGGAAACAGCGGCTACGGACATGATGTTGTCCGCGGGCAGTTCCTGAAAGAGCTCTTTCCACATGGGAATCATGGTATACAGATCGATCTGGTGGCCGGTGTATTCCTGAGCCAGCTGCAGTTCCATGGCCAGGTTTGTATTTTTCATGCCGAGCAGCAAAGGGCTGAGGGGTTCCCGGACCTGGAAGTCGAAGGGGCCGTGCTTGACCTGAAGAATGACATTGTCGGCAAAGGTACCGTCGAGATAAGCGTAATGCTCCCAGGCTGCCTTCGGCCGGTCGGTCTTCGTGTCCCGCCAGTCCTGGCGGCAGTTATAAACAAAGCAGCGCCAGACAGCGTAACCGCCGTAGGGCTTCAGGGCCTCGGCCAGCATGTTCGCGCCGTCGGCGTGGTTCCGGCCGTAGGTAAAGGGGCCGGGACGGCCTTCGCTGTCCGCCTTGACCAGGAACCCGGCCAGGTCCGGAATGGCTGCATAGACCCGGGCAGCGGTATCCTTCCACCAGGTCCGGACGGCCGGGTCCAGCGGGTCCGCAGTGGGAATCCCATGGCGCATGGGCCGGGAAAAGTCCACACTGACCATGAGACGGATGCCGAAGGGACGGAACAGGTCCGCCAGGGCGGCCAGGTCCGGCAGGAAATCCTCCAGGAGACGCTGGGCCGGCTCATGGACGTTGACGTTGTTGATGCAGAGCACATTCAGTCCGGAGGAGGCCAGGAGCCTTCCCAGGGTGCGCATGCGGTCAGGGGAATATACGACGCGGCCGTTTTCAAAGAAGAGACTTTGTCCGGCATAGCCGCGTTCCACGCTGCCATCCATATTGTCCCAGCAGTTGATCATCCGCAGGGCGTATTTCGGTGCGGAAGCATAAGGGAAAGGAAGCTGCTCCCCGCAGAGATTTGCGGTAATAAGGCGGTAGGAACCGTAAAGCAGGCCGGTCTGTCCGCCGGTAAGGAGGAATACCCCTTCCGGATTTCGTTCGATGCGGTACGCGTCGCCCATGGACGGGTCTTCTGTCAGATCTGCGTTGAGTCCGGCATGATCCAGTTCAAAACGTGCCGTGTCCGCGGGCCGCTTCAGGCCGGCGGGAACGGGAGCGGACAGTCTATTCAACCAAAGATTCATGACGGAACTCCTTTCATCGAAGCGCATTGTTCAATTCTTATTTATTTAATCATTATACTACGAAAACGGCGATTTGAATACCTTTTTCTGCCGAATGGAAAGAGGTATTGCCCGAAACGTATAAATTCTGTATAATGTATTAATGAAAGACAAAACAACCGAACAGGGACCGGGGAGGGCAGACTCCTCCGCTTCTGTATCCACATTTACGGAGTCAGGATGAGAAAAGCGTTCGCATCGTTGATCATTTTACTCGCGGCTGTGCTATGCGTATGTATTTTCTTTGCCCGCAGATCCCGGAAACCCATCGGGAAGAGCGTGGCAGCACTGATTGCCTCCCTGATTCCGCCCATGATCGGCAACATGCTGATCATCGTGACGCAGGACCATATCGTCGCGGATATCGGTTCATATATGTATTTCCTGGGCATGGACCTGATCATGTTTTTCCTGGCCCGGTTCACTGTCCGGTACTGCGACATAAAGGAAATGAAGCCGCTGAGCATCCTGATCTATGCCCTGCTGCTGGCTGACGCGGTCCAGATACTGCTGAACCCGTTCTTCCACCACGCATTTGACCATGAAACCATCATGTTTGACGGGGAGGTTTATTACCGCCTGGTACCGCACCTGGGCCAGCTGTTCCACCGCCTTGCCGTATACGGCGTGCTGGCGATTATCCTGACCCGGTTTACGATCATGTCGGTCCGCAGCCCAAGGGTGGACGCGGAACGCTACGTGGTGATCCTGCTGGCGCTGATCATTATCGCCATCTGGCAGACATTCTACGTTTTTTCCCGTACGCCGATCGACCGGTCCATGATCGGGTTCGGCGTTTTCGGATTGCTTGTATTCTACTTTGCCCTGTATTACAAACCGGTCCGGCTGCTGAACCGGATGATGGCCGGCATCGTGGGCGAGATGCCGGAGGCGCTCTTCTTCTTTGACAAGAACGACAAGTGCATCTGGGCGAACGATCCGGGCGTTAAGATGACCGGGATCATACCGGGAGAATACGCAGCGGCGAAGGACATCCTGACCAAACGCTTCGGTATGCTGAATGTGGAGGAACAGTGGACCCGCCGGCATATGGAAGGCCGTGGAGAAGAGGCGCGGTATTATGAAATCCAGAGGCGGCAGGTCCAGGACCGCAGAGACCTGATTGCCGGTTCATTTATCTGCGTCCGAGATGATACAGAGGAACAGCGCAAACACGCCAAGGAAAGATACATGGCTACGCATGATCAGCTGACGGGACTGTTTAACAGGGAGTACCTGTACGAACAAATCCGGCGGATGATTCTGGCCCGGCCGGATAGACGCTGGCTGATTATTTTCCATAATATCAAAAGCTTCAAAATCGTAAACGAAATCTTCGGCAATGAGTTCGGAGACCATGTGCTCAGGCGGGTAGCAGCCTGGATTTCCTCCGACATGCCGGAAGACACGGTTTATGGCCGGCTGGGCGGCGACACGTTCGGCGTCTGCATGCCTGCGGAAGACTTTGATCCGGACCGGATCGAAGGCGCACTGACCGGTGCGGTAATCCGGCAGGGATCCATCGAGTATGCCGTACAGATCCATCTGGGCATCTATGAGGTTACAGATCCTGATATGGACGTTTCGGTGATGTTCGACCGGGCCAGACTGGCGCTGTCTACAATCCAGGACAATTACCAGCGGCATATCGCCTGGTATGACGACAGGATGCGTATGAATGTGATCCGGCAGCAGCAGCTTTCCGGTCAGCTGACGGACGCAATCGCGAAGCAGCAGATTGTTCCGTATCTCCAGCCGATCACGGACCGGACAGGCCGGGTTATCGGCGCAGAAGCGCTGGTACGGTGGGTCCATCCGGAAAGGGGGATGCTGTCCCCGGCTGACTTCGTTCCCGTGTTTGAAGACAACGGGATGATTGCAGAGATGGACCGGGCCATATGGCGCGGCGTGTGTGAGATCCTGACGAAGTTGCGCGAAACGCATCCGGAGCTTTTCATCTCCATCAACATATCGCCCAAAGATTTCTACTTTATGGACGTGACGGATGAAATCAAAGGACTGGTTTCGGAATTCGGCCTGCAGCCTGAAAAACTGAGGCTTGAGATTACGGAATCAGCGATGATGACGGACGAGGAAAAACACCTGAAGGTTATCAACGAACTGAAGGACGCGGGTTTCATGGTAGAAATGGATGACTTCGGCAGCGGATACTCTTCGCTGAATATGCTCAAAGATATGCCGCTGGACGTGCTGAAAATCGATATGAAGTTCCTCAGCCGCAGCACGGAGGAAACAAAGACCCGGCGGATCCTCCAGGGCATCATTGACCTGGCGGAAGACCTGGGATTTGTCAGCCTGATCGAGGGCGTTGAGACAGAGGAACAGTATCATCTGCTGGCGGACATGGGATGCATGCTGTTTCAGGGATACTATATTGCCAGGCCGATGGATCCGGATGCTTTTGAGGCGTTTGTCCAAAGGGGAGGAACGGAGTGACGGCCCGGGAACTGCAGCTGCCTGAACTGTATTGTTTTTTCAGTGTTCAGGCGGGTCAGAAGAATTGACAGGCCAAAAAAACAGGTTGTATACTTTTCTGCAAGAGACAAGGGCGTCTTCGGGCATTCCGCTCGGAGACGCTTTTCCGTTAACAGAAGAGAGGCAGGGGAGTATATGAAGAAGATCACGGGAATGACAGGCATTCTGATCGGGAGCCTTGCGATGACGGCAACGGCGCTGGCCGAAGAATCCGGCGGCGGATTCTTCGATACCGTGGCGGACGTGAACAATGCCGTAAACGGTGTCGTCTGGGGTGTGCCTGCCCTGGCACTGCTTGCCTTCGTCGGAATCCTGATGACTGTGCTGACCAAGGTTTTCCAGGTGAGCCACTTCGGTCACTGGATAAAGAAGACCATCGGCGCTGTGTTCCATGACAAGCACGTTACCTCCCATACCAAGGACAAGAGTATTTCCCAGTTCCAGAGCCTTTGCACCGCCCTGGCCGCGACGGTGGGCACCGGCAATATCGTGGGCGTGTCCGGCGCGATCCTGGCCGGCGGCCCCGGCGCCGTGTTCTGGATGTGGGTCATGGCCTTCCTGGGCATGATGACCAACTATTCCGAAAACGTGCTGGGCATCTTCTACCGCCGCAAGAACTCCAAAGGTGAGTGGTCCGGCGGCGCGATGTACTACCTGCGGGACGGCCTGGGCTCCAAAAAAGGCTGCAAAACCATCGGCCTCGTCCTGGCAGGCCTGTTCGCCTTCTTCTGCCTGGTGGCTTCCTTCGGCATCGGCAACATGACCCAGGTCAACTCCATCTCCGGAAACATGGACGCTGTATTCGGTGTGCCCAGCTGGATTACCGGCCTGGTGATCATGATCCTGGTAGGCCTGGTTGTAGTTGGCGGACTGAAGCGGATTGCCGCAGTGACAGAGAAGATTGTGCCCTTCATGGTGATTCTGTATATGATCGGAACCATCGCGATCTTCTTTATCAACATCAGCCATATCGGACCGGTATTCTCCTCCATCTTCAAGGGCGCCTTCGGCATCGAGGCTGCTGCCGGCGGCGTGGTCGGCTACGGCATCAAGCTCGCAATCGAATGGGGCATGAAGCGGGGCGTCTTCTCCAACGAGGCCGGCCTCGGCTCCTCCGTGATGGTTCATTCCAACTCCAACGTGAAAGAGCCCGTGAAACAGGGTATGTGGGGAATCTTTGAAGTGTTCGCGGACACGATCGTGGTATGTACGCTGACGGCCTTCGCAGTGCTGAGCTCCGGTCTGTTCAATCTGGACACCGGCAAACTGGTCAGTGACACCTTCACGACCCAGGCAGGCGCGACGATTACGCTGGGTAAGGCGAACCTGGTTTCTGCCGTTTTCAACCAGCAGTTCGGCTTCATCGGATCTGCATTTATCGCGATCTCCATTATGCTGTTCGCTTTTTCCACGGTGCTGGGCTGGAGCCACTACGGAACGAAAGCCTGCGAGTACCTGCTGGGCGAAAAGTGGACGATTATCTACCGGGTGCTGTTTGTGCTGCTGGTATTCGGCGGTGCGACCATGGGCGACAACCTGGCCTGGGATCTGGCGGATACCTTTAACGGCCTGATGATGCCGTTGCCTATGATAAGATGTTCCGCTGCGTCTTCTGTGCATATCCGCAACACCG
>CAZUXV010000116.1:0-9358 GCA_964624445.1 uncultured Oscillospiraceae bacterium
GTGACTGCCAACGAAACCAAGGACAGCACCGGCAACTATGTGGTCACCGGAACGACCGACGGCAAGCTGACGATCGATCCTGCCGGCGTGAAGCTGACCGCGAACAGCGGCACAGAGACCTACGACAGGACCGAGAAGACCGTGACCGGCTTCACGAGCAGTGTTGAAGGCCTGACCTTCACGGGCGTGAGCGCGAACGGCTCCGGCACCGACGCAGGTAAGTATGACGTGACCTTCACCGGCGTGACTGCCAACGAAACCAAGGACAGCACCGGCAACTATGTGGTCACCGGAACGACCGACGGCAAGCTGACGATCAAGGCCCGTGAGATCGCGGTGGCTGTGGCTGACAGGACTGTTGAATACAACGGATCCGAACAGTACGGTAACAGCGATTACACCTTCAGCAATGTGGTGGACGGCCAGACGGCAACGATCGACTACACCGCGGCGAAGGGTACGCTGACAGGCGAGTACAACAACGGCGCGTACGCGGACGAGTTCAAGGTCATGGACGGCGAGACCGACGTAACCAGGAACTATACGCTGACGAACAAGACCGCCGGCAAGCTGACGATCACTGACCGTACGAACAAGTATGAGATCACGGTGGTGGCCAACAGCAGCACCGGAAACATCTACGACGGAACAGCGAAGAGCGTGGCTGGCTTCGAGACGCTGACCTTCGAGGTTGATGGCAACACCTACACGGTGGAAGGCCTGACAACGAGCGATCCGGAAAGCACCGACGCGGCGACGCTGGCGAACGCGATCAGCGGAACAGCGATCGTAAAGGATGCCAAGGGCAACGACGTAACGGCCCAGTTCAACGTCGGAACGACCGACGGCAGCCTGGAGATCAAGCCTGCTGAAATTACAATCAAGGCTGACAACAAGTCGAAGCCTTATGACAACAACAAGGAAACCGATCCCGAACTGACGGCAACGCCGAGCGGCGTACCGGCGAAGGGCGTGGATCCGCAGTACAGCCTGGCCCGTGAAGAAGGCCAGAACGCGGCTGACTACACAATCAAGGTCACCGCGGGCGTGAACCCGAACTACACCATTAAGGTTGAAGACGGTACCTTCAGCATCCTCCCGATCGACGTAACGGTCAACATCACCGGCAAGACCAATACCGCGGTCTATGACAGTGAAGAACACATCGTGACCGGCTATGACGTGGAGATCAGCAACGACCTGTATAAGGAAGCTGACTTCACCTTCAGCGGCAATGCTGAAGCGAAGCGGACAGAGGAAGGCAAGACCGACATGGGCCTGAAGGCGAATCAGTTCGCCAACGAGAACCCGAACTTCGCGAATGTGACCTTCAATGTCAAGGACGGCTATCAGGCGATTACGCCGGTGGACGAAGTGGTTGTGACCATTACCGGACACCACAGCACCGTGGACTACGACGGAGAAGAGCACACCGTAACCGGCTATGACGTGGAGATCAGCAACCCGCTGTACACAGTGGATGACTTCACCTTCAGCGGCCTGGCGGAAGCGAAACGGACCATTGCGGGCACCACGGACATGGGCCTGGCGGAAGATCAGTTCGAAAATACGAATCCGAACTTCACGAAGGTCACCTTCGAAGTGACGGACGGCTACCAGACGATCAATCCGA
This sequence comes from uncultured Oscillospiraceae bacterium, assembly GCA_964624445.1. Classification (GTDB taxonomy): domain Bacteria; phylum Bacillota; class Clostridia; order Christensenellales; family Aristaeellaceae; genus Aristaeella. Next base: position 1,634 of record CAZUXV010000116.1, read on the forward strand.
TCAACGTGACGGTGACGATCAAGGGCTATACCGATACGAAGGACTATGACGGCGAAGAGCATACCGTGACCGGCTATGAAGTAGTGGATATCAGCAATCCGCTGTACAAGACAAGCGACTTCACCTTCAACGGCAATGCTGAAGCGAAGCAGACGAACGCGGGCACCGCGGTCATGGGCCTGTCGGGCAGCCGGTTCAGGAACGAAAACCGCAACTTCGAAACTGTCACCTTCAACGTAACGGACGGCTGGCAGAAGATCAACCCGATCAGCGTGACCGTGACCATCACCGGACACAGCGACGAAGTCGACTATGACGGTGAAGAGCACGCGGTGAGCGGCTATGACGTGGAGATCAGCAACCCGCTGTATACGAAGGAAGACTTCAGCTTCAAGGGCGACGCAAACACGAGCGGAACCGACGCCGGTACCTATTACATGGGATTGAAGGCTGCGGACTGCACGAACATCAACGCGAACTTCCTGGACGTGGACTTTGTGGTTAAGGACGGCAGCCTGGTGATCAACCCCATCGACGTGACGGTAACAATCACCGAGCACAGCGGACGCTACACTTACAATGCTGCGCCTCATACGGTCACCGGATACGATGTGGCGATCAGCAGCCCGCTGTACAAGGAAGCGGACTTCACCTTCAAGGGACAGGCTGCCGTGACCGAAACCAACGTCGGCACCTACGACATGAAGGTGAGTACGGATGACTTCACGAACATCAACCCGAACTTCAGGGCTGTCAGCTTCGTGATCGTGGACGGCACGCTGGAGATTGAACCGAAGGTGGTCAGGGTCATTCCGGACGACACCGGTAAGATCTACGGCGACAAGGATCCTGTGCTGACCGCCAGGATCGAGGGCTTGGAAGGCAACGACAACATCGTGACCAGACTGACCCGTGAAGAGGGCGAGAACGTCGGTGCTTACCGGATCAATGCCACCGAGGTCGGACATAATGATAACTACGTGTTCACGACCGTACCAGGCACCTTCACAATCGAACCGAAGCAGATCACCGTGACGGCGGACGCCAAGACCAAGAAATTCGGCGAGGAAGATCCCGAACTGACAGCCACGGTTAAGGGCCTGGTCGAAGGCGACGGCGAAGAGCTGCTCACCTACACGATCAAACGTGAAGAGGGCGAAGAAGCCGGTACCTACGCAATCATCGCAGACGGCGCTGAAGCCCAGGGCAACTACATTGTGAAGTACGAAAACAGCGAACTGGAAATCGTGCCGGAGAACACCGTCGTGGTGAAGATCACCGCGAACAACGGTAGCTACGTGTACGACGGACAGGAGAAGGATCTGAGCGGCTACACTGTAGAGATCAACAATGAGAACTACACTGAAGACGACTTCACCTTCAACGGCAGCAGCGAACTGAAAGGCGTGAACGCCGGTACCTACTACACGAACATGAAGCCGGAAGACTTCGTGAACACGAACGAGAACTTCGACCGCGTAATCTTCCAGGTCAAGAACGGCGAGCTGAAGATCACCAAGCGGACGGTTATCCTGACGAGTGCGGGCGGCAGCAAGCCTTATGACGGTACAGCCCTGACCAACGACCGGGTCGATATCGGCGGCGATGGATTCATCCCGGGCGAAGGCGTGAACCTGACCGTCACCGGATATCTCCTCCAGGAAGGCACGGAGGACAACACCTTCGACTACACGATGGCTACCGGTACGCTGGAGCAGAACTACAACATCAGGACTGTATACGGCAAGCTGACCATTACGAGGGGCGTCACCCACACGCTGACCATCAAGTATGTGGACAGCGAGGGCAACGAGATTCTGAAGGCCTTCAAGCGCGACTACGCGTTCGGTGAAGCCTACTCGGTTGCCAGCCCGGGCGTCACGGGACTCCATCCCGACATCGCGACCGTGGCCGGCACGATGGGTGATGAGGACATCGAAGTGACTGTTACCTACAAGCAGAGCTTCAATACGCTGATCGTGAGGTACGTATCCATCACGAACGGCCGCCAGGTTGCGGAGCCTGTAGTCATGGAACTGAAGAAGAACGACAAGTACACGGTATTTACGCCGGTCGTCGAAGGCTACACCGCACTGCAGAGCGAAGTGTCCGGCATCATGCCCGACGCTCACAGAACGGTCACCGTATTCATGGTTCCCGAAGGAGCATCTGCTGAGGGCCACCAGCGCATCGAGATCGAAGACTATGGTACGCCTTTGGGAGTGCCTGAGAGCATCCTGGGCGGCGGCGAGATCATCGAGTAACAAACAACCAGTACCCCAGGGACCGGGCTCTGCCCGGTCCCTTTTCGCCCACTTTCCGGCATGCAGCCCGAAGCGGGAGGCGGATGCAGGAATTCGGCACAAAAATGTAGAAGAATTAAAGGATATGAAAAAGAATATCCTTGCTGGACAGGGGAGGATTGACGCATGAAAAAGATCGCGGCGCTGTTGCTGGCATGTGTTTTGCTGTTTGGGATTACGACCGCCAACGCGGCCAAGAGCAGCAAATACGAAAAGCTGACGGTGGGGATTACCACGCCGTTTACCGGGAACTTCCTGGATGACGCCCTGGGCAGCAATTTCAGCGATCAGGACGTACGAAGCCTGATCCACGGATATAACCTGGTGAACTGGGATCCCGATGACGGCAAGTTCGAGTTCGATCGGACCATTGTGACAGGCGGCGCATCTTCAGACCACGCCAGGACATATACGTTCTCCCTGGCTGACGACCTGACGTACAACGACGGGACGCCGATCACGGCGAGAGACTATGCTTTCACGCTGCTGCTGCTCGGATCCGCCGAACTGAAGGAAGCTGCCGGAAGCCGGATAAGCATCAGCCGGATTCTCGGCGGAGAAGACTATCAGAACGGAAGCACCCAAGTGCTTGCAGGCTTCCGCCTGCAGGGCGACTATCAGTTTTCCGTGACCATCGATCCTTCCTATGCCCCGTATTTCTATGAACTGAAGGTGCTGGACATTTCGCCGCTGCCGATCAGCGTGATTGCGCCCGGATGCACGGTGAAGGACGACGGAAACGGCGCATATATCAGCGGAACATTTAATGCGGAATTGCTGAAACAAACGCTGCTGGACCCGGAAAACGGATACATAACCCATCCTAAAGTCACCAGCGGACCTTATCAGGTGGAATCCTATGACGGCAGCAGTATCCTGCTGAAGCTGAATGAAGCCTACGCCGGTGACGCGGATGGGAACAAACCGTCGATCCCACAGATCGAGATCAAGGCTGTCAAGCCCGAAGCCGTTATCGGCGACCTGAATGCCGGCGAACTGGACCTGGTTGTGCGCTGCGTGAGGCTGGACCAGATCCAGAGTGGCATGTCCATGGTGGGCGATGATTTCAAGATGAAATCCTATATGCGCGCCGGCCTGTCCTTTATCAGCTTCTGTGCGGAAAAGGGACCGACCGAAGATCTGGAGGTGCGCAGAGCCCTGGCGATGTGCATGGACAAACAGCAGCTGACCAAACTGTACAGCGGCGGCTTCGGCACGCCTGTAAGCGGTTATTACGGTATCGGCCAGTGGATGTTCCGGATGGCCAACGGCGCGATCCAGCAGGAAGAAGACGACGAAGAGGACTGGTCTGACCTGAAGATTCAGCGGATCCATGACAAAAACATCGACCTGGACGTTGAGGTGGCCGGAAAACTTCTTTATTCGAGAGGCTGGAACCTGAATGCCGGCGGCAAGGATTACAACAGCGGAAACGGCGGGGTGCGATATAAGAAAGAAGGAGACCAGCTGGTGCCGCTGAAGCTGAAGCTGGTTTATCCTGAAGAGAACGGGACCGCCCCGCTGCTGCAGGAAACATTCCTTGACAATCTGAAACAGGCGGGCGTTGAAATCGAGACAGAAGCGCTGCCGTGGGAGAAGCTCCTGGCGAAATTCTATATGCAGGAAGAGCGGGATTGCGACATGATCCTGATCGGCACCAATTTCGCGGATGTGTTTGACCCGACCGGCGAATATGACGCGGACGGCATCAGCATCCGAAACGGCATCCGGAACAAGTCCCTGCCGGCCCTGGCGGTGGCCATGCGCAGCACGGAACCCGGCGACGCGCCGGAATACTGCCGGCGGTGGCTGGCCTACCTGGAGGAACGATGCGACACGATTCCGGAGATTCCGATTTACAGTGACGCTTATGTAGATTTCCATACTTCTGCTCTGCATAACTATAACCCTGCTCAGACAGGCCTCTGGACGGTTGCGGTGCGAAGCGCATACCTGAGCGACTATGTCGCGGAAGCAGAACCGGCGGAAGAGGAAGTCTTTGAAGAAGACTTCGGGGAAGATGAAGAATTTTAACCGGGCAGTACCATCTCCAGAGGAGGAGCAGGCTCATGATCTCCGGGAAACGTAAAACGATCGGTTTGTTTCTTTGCAAAGCTTATGCGCTTTTTGACAACGCAGTGTATCGGACACTGGAAGAAGAAGCGAAGAAACTTGATCTTGATGTGATCGTTTTTACCACTGTCGGATATTTCTCCAGCCAGAATGAATATGACGCTCAGGAACGGGGTATGTTTGCATTTGCTCCGATCGAGAAACTGGACGGGATCATTGTGGCGCCGGACACCTATGAGATCGAAGGCTTCCGGGAGGAACTGCACGAGGAACTGATCAGACGGGCGAAGTGCCCGGTGATCTCGATCCGGCACAGGGACAGCAATTTTGACTGCGTCTACACGGACCAGGAAAAACTCTTCCGCCCCCTGCTGCAGCATCTGATCATCGACCACGGACTGAGAAAGATCCGGTTCCTGGCAGGCTACAAAGGCCACACGGACAGCGACGTCCGGCTTCAGATTTACCGGGAAGAAATGGAAGCCCACGGGCTGGCTGTTGATGAAGCAAAAGACATTACATACGGAAATATGTGGCTGAACTGCGGTCAGCAGGCCTATGAAGACCTGTTTGCCGATCCGGAAGACCTGCCCCAGGCGGTTGTCTGTGCCAACGACTATATGGCCGTCGGTATGATACGGACCCTGTGGGAAAAGGGGATCCGCGTGCCGGAGGACGTGATTGTGACCGGCTTTGACAACGTGCCGAGCATTGCGCTGGAACAGCCGACGCTGACGACTGTTGAACAGGATTTTGCCGAGATGGCGAGGGTCGCTGTCGAGGAACTGAACCGGCAGATCCGCGCCAAAAAAGGCGCAGAGAAAAGAAACGGGAACAAACAAATGCCCATCGGGGGCAAGCTGATCCTGGGCGAAAGCTGCGGATGCTGCAAACGGCCGGAGGACTATTTCATTCGGATCAGCAGTGAGCGGGGAAGACAGGTCGACATGATGAACACCCGCGAGGTCGGCATGACTTATCTTACGATCGAGATGAGCGCCTGCGACGATATGAAGGATCTGCACAACGTGCTGGTCAGCAAAATGGACGATACCCCGACGGTCCGGGATTATTACCTGTGCCTGTTTGAAAAAGGAAAAAACGAGGATGGTGAACCTGTTTTTGCTGAGGAAATCACGGATACAGCCTGTCTGGTTCACGTGATGCGGGACAGGCAGGATCACGGGATGCCGATGATCACTTTTGACCGGCGGCAACTGCTGCCGGAGATGGCGGAACGGGCGGAGGAGGCGCAGGTATTTTTCCTGATGCTGCTGCATCAGCGGGAAAATGCCTATGGTTACTCAATGTTCCATTTCCAGCCGGGTGAAGTACCGAGCGATTTCTTCCAGCACTGGAACGTGGTGCTGAGCGGTGCGCTGAGCAATATCCACAAGCGGAATGAATTGATGCTGCTGTATGAAGAGCGGAGGCTGAGCAGTATTACGGATGTGATGACGCGGCTGCTGAACCGCCGCGGACTGGAGGAGCAGCTGACGCCGATGTGGCAGCAGCTGTGCATGAAGCGGGAGCAGGTGGCGTTCGTCAGCTTTGATATGGACGGTTTGAAACAGATCAACGATACCTACGGGCACCTGGCAGGGGATTTTGCGATCCGGCTGACAGCCCAGGCAGTGCACAGGACCGCACCGAAGGACGCGATTATCGCCCGGATGGGCGGGGATGAGTTCCTGGCGGTGATTCCCCGGGCCGGCCGCGCCGAAGCGGAAAAGTATATGAAAAGCTTCCAGGAAGAACTTGAAAGGCTGAACAAACGGGAAAATCGGTCATTCCGGGTCAGCGCGAGCTGCGGAACGATGGTGTTCAGGCCGGACAGCCTGACGACCATCGAGGAATGCGTCCAGAAGAGTGACGAGGAAATGTACCGGGAGAAGGAAAAACGCAAGGCAAACCGGAGAGAGTGAGCCGGAGCGGACGCTGCTTTACTCCATCTGAACTGAATAACAGGCCTGAACCTTTCCCGGTTCAGGCTTTTTTGAAGCAGAAGTAAGAAAGGGGGACAAATCTCCCGTTTCCAGTTGCTTTGGCGAATGATGACCATGATATGCTGTTTTAAAATTGTATTAATTTTGTTCATTGAATACAATTTTTAATTTCATGTAACCGATTTTGGAAATAACTTCCAGTCCATGTAACAAAAGGCTTTTCAGCCCTTCAAATCGCAAAAAAACGCAATAATTGATTGATTTGTGTTTTTCTGCCTGAATAAAAAATGGGAAAAAAAGGCAAAAAAAAAATGTAAAATGTAATCAAAATTTAGTATAATAATAGTGGTGACCTCTATAGTGAGGCCTGTTTCCAGAACCATTTTACGGAAGGAGACGGCGGATGAAGACAGAATCCCGCAGATTCATATCGCTTCTGTGCGCGTTCTGTATGCTGTTCAGCAGCATACCTTCTTCCGTGATGTCCGATTCCTTAACAGAAGAGGTCCAGACAGCGGCAGCTACCCCGACGGATCTGCTGCCCGCGGAGACCGACGAAACCATCACGCCCCCCGAAACGGAGGACGAAGCGCCGCAGGATGAGGCGCCGGAGAAGCCGCAGGCGGACCGGGAACTGGAGGTCGGAGACGACCTGACGATCAACGGCGAACTGACGGGTGAAACACCCCGGGATTACCTGATCCGTTTCTCCCCGGAGAAGAACCAGACCATGGTTCTTGTCCTGGAAGCAGATAAAGAACTGCAAGCGACGGTTACGAACGAGTGCACTGGTGACAAAGAAACGTTCGTTAAGGACCATACAGACGAAGACGGAATAATTACCTGGATCGCCGCGGATTACCGGACCGAAAAAGGCAATCCATACCTGCTGCGGATTTCCGGCGCGAAAGCAGCGGAATTCACGCTCCGGCTGGTCCGGAAGAGCATCTTTGAGGAGGAACAGGCAGCCAAGAAACCGGCGGAAGAAGTAGCCGGCGAGCCTGATGAGCAGCCGGCAGACAGAACCGGTGAAGCAACAACTGAAGAACCCGGGGAGGAATCCGGAGCGCAGACAACAGAAGAAACTGCCGAAGTGCCTGCGGAAGAAGCTGCGGAAACACCGGATGAACAACCCGCTGAAGAAGCAACGGGCGATGCGCAGGAGAACACGGAGACAGATCGGCCGGAAGCTCCGGATACAACTGAAGAGGATATCAACCGTAAAACGGAAGAAGAAGCAGAGAAGGAAAAGCCCGCGGCGGACCGGGAAATCACAGCCGGCGATGACGTGACGGTCAGCGGGGAAATGAATTCTTCCGAGGAATACCTGATCCGCTTTACACCGGATATGGACCAGACCCTGTATCTGATCCTGACAGCGGAAGACGCGGAAGCCACCGTGA
>CAZUXV010000117.1:0-8381 GCA_964624445.1 uncultured Oscillospiraceae bacterium
GGTCGCCGCCGGATCCCAATAGATCACCTGCGAAAGCAGGTGATTTTTCTATTGGGGTTTCAGTACACTCCACAGTACGCAAATATGATTATTCCCCGGACACAAAAGAGCCGCCTGCAAACGCAGACGGTCTGTGTATTTTGATCTGATATTACAACAGGCAGGAGATGCCAATCAGCAGCTGAGCACTGTAATAGAGAATCATAATGGCCCAGTCTACGGCACGGTTCGCGGTGAACAGCAGACGGCCGAAAATGAAGGAATCACTGATAAAGAACAATGCCCCACCCAGGGCGATCAACTGTCCCTGCAGAGTATTGCCTGACAGACAGCCGATGGCACAGGCAGTAGTAACAGCCAGAACAGCAGCATAAACAGAAAAGGGAAGCATACGATCCCCGATTGTTTTTCTCCAACGCCAGAACAGATATCCGATCACAGCAAGAAGACAGATCGCAATGATCAGATGAACCGAGGAGACGGGGAAAAGACGTGTAAAGAAAGCAATATAACAGATATGTCCTGCAAGGAAAAAACCTTCGCCCCAATACAGGTTGAACTCCAGCAGAAAATCAGCTATAGCATGAAGAAACAATGCCGCAAAGCAGATCCAGTAATGGGGATCCAGCCGAAGAGCAGCCGTCAGAGCCAGGCTTGACGCACAGAGTGTTCCGAGCGTTTTAAAGGAAGCCGCAAGCTTATATCGCAGCGCCTTTTTATAATGCATAAAGAAGGGCAGACAGACGAGCAGGGTCAGTGCGCAAACCGCGTACATCCACAGCATAGATTATTCCTCCGCTGTTTCCTGTGAGTCCTCCGGGATCCATGGCATAAGGAAAATGGTGATATACATGTTTTTGTTCCGGTAAGCGTAACCGTAGGAGAAGATATTGGTTTCTTCCTTGTCACGCTCGTTTTCAGGGACAAGGGGCATATCCTTGACTTTCTGCTTTTTGTCGGAAGCGAGACCGAGATCATAATCACGGACAAACATCCGGATCGTATGGCCTTTCACATTGCCTTCAATCGTCGTGATGCGGTATTTTTCGTCAGACAGTTTTTCCACATCATAAACCAGGCCTACGTGATAATAAGGAGTGGAACCTCCGGAACCTTCGTTACCGTATACGGCGATAAAACCTTTCTGGGGAATGCGCGTAATTCTGTTCAGTTTACCGTAGCCGTCATACAGTTTGCCGACGCCGGCTTCTTTTACATGGAAGAGCCCTTCGACTTCGCCTTCCTTGATCTTGTTGTTCTCTTCCATGGGGATACCGGCTTCCAGCATGCACCAGGTTATAAAGCCGCCGCACCACTCGAATGTATAGTTATTCCGCCACTTGGTGAACTTGTTCTTGTCTTTTAGGTTTTTCCCGTCCGTTTCAATCCACTGCTCATAGGCGGAATCCAGAACCTGCTGAATCGCCGCAGGGATATCCTGCACTACTTCGGTGGTAATCTCCCGGGCAGTGTACTCCGGGTTTTTCTTTTTAGCCGCCAACGCAGAGGATGAACAGAACAGCGTCAGGACAAGCAATATCGAAATCAGTTGTTTGGTGCGGATCATCAGGCATCCTTCCTTTCGGAGAAAAAGATCAAAGTCCGAAGATGTTATAGTCATTATACTCCGGAACCGGCGAATTGTCAGTCCCCGGGAGCGTTGATCCGTCAGCCGGCAGATCAGACGGCGCCGGAGTGGATTCTTCGGCGGGTGAAATATCTGGAGAAACGGAAGCCTCAGGGGACGTCGTTACCCCGGTGATCGACTGAATGGATATGGATGAAACGGATATGCCGGCTGTTTTCAGCGCATTTCCGACACACAGGGACAAGGTCAGCAGAAAAGCGCAAACCAGCAGCAATGTGATCAGACGGAAGCGGGAACGCATTTGTTTCATGGAAGCCGGATATCCTTTCAGGATTTAGAATGTGATTCATTTATCTGGCCGGGATGGCAAACCGTTGACTGCCTGTTATTTTGCCAGCATGGCCAGGTGAGCGTCTTCAGCCAGGTCGGCATCGTTGCGACCGGAAATGCCGCAGAGCATTCCGGCGAGAAAACATTCCGCACACAAATCCGGCAGGGATTCGGTGAGAAAGGGAAGTCTGAGCCCGGGCAAAGGGATGAAACCGAAAACGGACAGGAGCGCAGTCAGTGCATGAAGCGACAGCAGCAGGACAGCACCCATCGCCAGCACAGCATGGAAACGGGTGCGCGCAAATGTCGCTACCGCACCGCCACGCAGCGCAAAGGGAAGGAAAAGAAGCACCGTCAGACCGGCGAAAACCAGACCGAAGTGACCGGCCAGTGGGAAGAAAAACGATTCATGATCCAGGACCGTGAAAGCCTCGGGCAGCGGTTCTGTTCCAACCCATCCCGCAGATACCAGCACTGATAAGGGGGAAGAGGCCTGAAAAGCTCCGGGCGGAGCCAGAATATACGCGCCGAAAAAAGCCAGCACCGCTACCGCGAGGGCGGGGAAAACAATCACAAGCCTTCCGTCGGCAGCAAAGATCAGGAGCAGCACGGTGATTCCCCAGAGGACTGCGTTCGCATAATCCCGGCAGAGAAGCAGCAGCGCCAGTCCGGCAGCACCCAGGAGAAGCGCGGAGACCGGGCCCTGACGGGCGAGCAGCGAAGCGAAGGCGACCAGCAGCAGCGCCAGGGCAGCTTCGTTCAGTCCCAGATCCAGGGAAGAAGAAATCAGCCTGCCGGCGAGAATCAGAAGCCCAAGGAAAGCTGTACAGGCGGACGTCAGCAGAGAAGGAGAAAGGGAACGCATCATGATTCCGCCAATCAGAAGCGCGACGACCGCAGCTCCGCAGCGCAGGGCCTGGGCCAGGGCTGCGTCAGCGTCAGACATCGCCAGGGCTGCGATCCCGGCGGAGCAAAGCCAAAGTGTGAGCGCCATGATCATCCGGTCCAGCGCAAACATGCGTGCCAGTACGGTTTCACATAGCAGCATTACGCAGGGGACCAGTACAGCCAGAAGGTAAAGGGCATGGACGACCGGTTCGTCCTGCTTATGCAGAACGGCAGGAACCAGGAAGACCAGGGCGGACAGCAGGACCGCTGCTGCGGAAAACCGGAACCGGCCGGAGGATTTTTTCTTCATTATTCGCTCCAATCCTCCTTCCAGCGGTCAGCGCGTTTCCGACGCGGCTCAGACTGCGGCTGCCGGGCAGGATCCCGGGAGGGCTGGTCCGGTACGGATGAATCAGCTGCCGAAGACTGAAGCGGCGGGGGAATGGGCGGCGCAGGATATGCCGGAGCAGATGTATACGGATCCTGTACGGGCGGCTGCATCGGCTGCTGAACAGGCGGGAACCATTGCGCCGATCCGGAACCGGGGGCAGGCGTCTGAGGCACAAAAGGCCGGTTGGTATGAGACAGGGCCGAGAAAAGCTGCAGACGGAGCACTGCGCTGCCGATCTGAAGTACAGATCCGTGGAGCAGGGGCGTGTCCGCATATGCGCCGCGACGGGATACGGGAACGCCGTCAACGAGCACTTCGCAGCCGACGCGCGGGCGGATCAGCAGGCCGGTTCCGTCCTGCCAGGAAAAATCCAGATGCTGGGAACGGACACCCGGACAGGGAACCACCAGGTCACAGGAACGCAGCGAACCAAGGATTCCTTCCCGGGGAACCGGGAACCAGGTATCCGGCGGAAGTTCATTGCTGCCGGAGAGGACGACCAGTTCACCGATCGTTCCGGCACCGGGCAGATTTTTAAAACGATCTTTTCGCTCTTTACGGTCGGCATGATGCCAGGAGAAGGCAAAGAGCAGGAGCATCAGGGCAAAAAAGACAAAAAGCCAGTGTGAAGCGAGAAAGACGGCGTTATACGTTTCCTGGCTCACGCTGGACTCCTTTCAGAATCAAATCAGAATTCAGGATTATGATGAGAGCAAAAGATTATTACAGTGCATCCTGCAGGGCTTTCATGTTTTGGATCATGACGGTCTCGTAATAATCCAGGGGCGGATCTTCGGGGCCGGAAGTCATAGGATCAAGCTCGCAGACAGAAACGCCGGTTTCATTTACCAGGGTGTTGACAGCGGGATCTTCCTCGGCGGATTTCAGGATCAGCGGCATGCTTTCCCCGGTCTTGATCAGCTCTGCGACACGGACCAGCTGGGCTGTCGGAAGCGAATCTTCGGGTTCCTTGTTGATGACAGCCGCGACGGGAAGGCCGCAGGCTTCCGCAAAATAGGGAAAAGCCTCATGGAAGATGATCACTTTTCGCTGTGTTCCGGAAAGTGCTTCCCTGAGCGTTTCATCCAGCGCAAGCAGACGGTCCCGGTAAGCGTTCAGGTTTTCGGTGATCTGCTGTTCGCAGTCCGGGAAAAGGCGGATCAGCCCGTCCGCAAGGTTGGACGCCATTCCGGCTGCACGCTGCGGATCAAGCCAGAGATGCGAATTGACTTCTTCGCCTTTTTCCGCTTCGCCGATCTCTACGATGTCTGATTCGCTGAGAAACGGCAGGCCGGCTGTCGCGTCGATAACAGGAAGTTCCGGATAAGCGGAGGTGATGACCGGCAGAAATGACTCCATCCCTGATCCGTTGATCAGCAGGGCGTCGGCTCCGGAAAGGACTGCCATATCGGAGTTCTGCAGGGAATAATCGTGCAGGCAGCCGGTGGTGTTTTCAGCCAGATTGAGTACTTCCAGATCTTCAATCCCGTTCGTCAGGTTGAGGGTCAGAATCCAGACAGGGTAAAAGCTTGTTACGACCGTTTCTGCGCAGGCCAGGGCAGGAAACAGGAGCAGCAATGAAAGCAGAAGGGACAGAATCTTTTTCATGACATAACCTCTGAGCAGCAAAAAATCAGTTTTCCCATTGTATCAACGGGGAAAAGGGGGAAGATCTTCCGGATCAAGCCAGTTTTCCCAATCCGCCCTGGGGCGGCTGTCCCGGATGACCCGCGCGAGGATTTTCCGCTCGGGAGCAGGCATGAATTCCGTATAGCGCGTATAGAGAACGCGCATGGCAGCAAACGAGCCGGCGGACATACAGTATTCATGCAAGGAATCGTATGTGACAGAGTAGACCTTCAGCTGTTCAAAAAGAACGCCCATGACATCGTCAGCGGCATCTTTCATTTCCGCGGAACGGATCCGCCGGACGGTGCCGTCTTCCATCTGAGCGCCCATGGACGGGCCCAGCTGTTCATAAACCGAATTAAAAAGAATGTCTTCCAGACGGGCAGCCAGGTCAGCAAAGGTATCCCGATAGGGAGCATAGTTCCGAAGGAGGGCAGCAGCACGGTCCCAGATGCCCGGGATATCGACCAGCGCGGATCCGAAACGGGAACGCAGGGCTTCCCTTACATGCCAGGACTCAATCATGACGATCCCTCCGAACAGAATTGCTTATATAAATAAATAGGAACCTTTCCATTGCTCAGGATGACTTCATCATACCATAAAATGAAGTAATTGTTAACTTTTCAAAGGGAAAATGTCAAAGAACACAGAGAACAGTAAAAAAACGAACAATGGAAACATCCAAAACCATAAATCTTGTGGAGAGTGGAAAAAGCGGCACAAAACCTTGTTCGAACAAATGAAGAATTCCTTACAATTTCATCAATTAATCCACATTTATCCACAGGGCAGAAATCCTTGAAATTCCGTAATGTTTTTGATATTATAGTCGAGCCGGTTTGGCAAAGGACAGTTATCCACAGTCCGGTTATCCACAGCTCAAGCATCCGCTGTGTGCTTTTTTTGCCGCCTGACCGACATGATCCGTCATGATCACCGCAGACGCGGTTTACATCTTTATCACCGAATGGAGAATGACCGAATGAACATCGAGTCGCTCTGGGAGCAGACCTGTGCCCTGCTGTCGCGGGATATGCCCTATGTGTCTTACAACACATGGGTAGAGGGCAATATGGTTCCGGGTATCCTTGAAGACGATACGATGTTTATTACCGTCAAAATGGATCGGATGATCTCCATGATCCAGAGCAAATATGCGGATCTGATCGAAAAACGCCTGAGCGAAGCGGCCGGAAGGCCGATGAAGATCGTGCTGCTCGGCAAGGATGAAATGGCGGCCCGGCTGTCTTCAGACGAAAACGACGATTCACGGGATGATAACGATCCCCATCTGAATCCCAAATATACCTTTGAAAGCTTCGTGGTGGGCAATGCCAACCGCTTTGCGCAGGCTGCGGCGCTGGCTGTCGCCGAGAGCCCGGGCGAAGCCTATAACCCGCTGTTTATCTATGGCGGTGTGGGCCTTGGAAAGACTCACCTGATGCAGGCAATCGGCCATTTCATCCACCAGGCAGATCCGAAGAAGAAGATCCTGTATATGACCAGTGAGAACTTCACCAACGAACTGATCAGCGCGATCCAGCAGAAAAAAACTTTTGAATTCCGGGAAAAGATCCGGAAGGTCGATGTGCTGATGGTGGACGATATCCAGTTTATTGCCGGCCGTGAAAGCACCCAGCAGGAGTTCTTCAACGCTTTCAACGAACTGCATAACGACAATAAGCAAATCATCCTGACCAGCGATAAACCGCCGAAGGATATCCAGCGCCTGGAGGAACGGCTGTGCAGCCGGTTTGAGTGGGGACTGGTGGCCGACATCCAGCGACCCGACGTGGATACCCGGGTGGCGATCCTGCGGGAAAAGACCGTACAGGAACATATTGAAGTGCCGGACGACGTGCTGCAGCTGATTGCCAGCAAGATCGACAGCAATATCCGGGAACTGGAAGGCTGCCTGACGAGGCTCGTCGCTTATTCCAGTCTTGTGAAGGAACCGATTACGCTTGATCTTTGCGAGAGCGCGCTCAAGGAAGTTTTTGACAACAGAAGGCATAAACAGATCACAGCCGAGCTGATCATGAATACGGTCAGCGATTACTACGGACTGACGCTTGACGATATGACCGGCCCGACCCGGAAACGGGAGATTACGGTGCCGCGTCAGATCGCGATGTTCCTGACGAGGGAAATGACGGGCATGAGCCTGCCCCAGATCGGTAACGTATTCGGCGGCAGGGATCATACGACGGTGCTCCACAGCTGCAAGACAGTTGAAGGGAACATGGCGGCAAACACGGATGTGAAAGCCGTGGTGGAGGACATCAAAACACTGGTGAAGAACGCCCAATAAGATTGACAATACAACCTTTTGCGTGATATAGTGACGCTTGATATCGCAACGATCAAAAGCGGTCACAGAACGCGGTTCCGTTGCATCGGAACCGCGTTTTCAATTTATCAAGGAGAGATGATCATGGAGCAGAGGATCAAGGCGCTGCAGGAGCAGATGATGCAGAGGATCGGCCAGATCGATAACAAAGAGAAACTAGCTGCATTCTGGCAGGATTTCCTGGGGAAGAAGGGCGCCGTTGCGGACCTGATGAAGGGCCTGGGCGCTGTCGCCAAGGAAGACAGGCCGGCCATGGGCAAGGTGATCAACGAGTTCAAGGTAATGGTGGAGAACCAGTACCAGGGCCTGAGCGCGAAGATGGATGAACTGGAGCTTGTCGCCCGGAACCGCCGGGAGCAGGTGGACATCACCCTGCCGGGGAAAGAAATGCCGCTGGGCGGGCTTCATCCCCTGACGCTGGTGAAGAATGAGATGATCAACGTCTTTGCCGGTATGGGTTTCGAAATCTTTGAAGGCCCCGAGATCGAGGACGACGATCATAACTTTACACGGCTGAACGTGCCGAAAGATCATCCCTCCCGCGATATGCAGGATACTTTCTATCTGGAAAACGAACTGCTGCTGCGGACGCAGACAAGCGGCGGGCAGATCCGCGTGATGGATATGGAAAAGCCGCCGATTAAAGTGCTGGTGCCCGGACGGGTATTCCGTTCGGACAGCGACGCGACCCATTCTCCCATGTTCCATCAGATGGAAGGCCTGGTGGTGGAGAAGGGGATCACGCTGTGCGATTTACAGGGCATGCTGGACAAGTTTGTGCAGCAGATCTTTGACGCGGACGTCCGGACGCGCCTGCGGCCGAGCTATTTCCCGTTCACAGAACCGAGCGTTGAGGTTGACGTAAGCTGCTTCGAATGCGGCGGCAAGGGATGCAGCCTGTGCAAGCACACCGGCTGGATCGAGGTGCTCGGCGGCGGCGTGGTGCATCCGCATGTGCTGGAGAACTGCGGGATCGACCCGAAAGTGTATTCCGGTATCGCATTCGGCATCGGGATTGAACGCATTACGATGCTGAAATACGGGATCAACAATATCGGGCTGCTGTTTGAAAACGATATGAGATTTCTGGAGCAGTTCAGGGAATAAAGTGAATTCTGCGATCGCTGTTACCAAAGATGCTCTGCATCTTTGACAGATGTAGCATGGGAGTCATCAGCCGCGCTGAAGCACGGATGCCTCCT
>CAZUXV010000117.1:8391-9284 GCA_964624445.1 uncultured Oscillospiraceae bacterium
AACAATACATATGAAAGTACCGTACAGTTGGTTAAAGGAATATGTGGACATCGATATTTCCGCAGAGGAACTGGAAGAGAAACTGTTTGGCTGCGGATTCGAAGTGGAAGAGCTCATCGACCTGGGAAAGGAAGTCAACCGCGTGGTTGTGGGCGAGGTGCTCTCCTGCGAACCGGTGGAGGGGACGCACCTGCAGATATGCCAGGTGAACTGCGGAGCATACGGCAATCCGATCCAGATTGTGACCGGCGCGCCGAACGTTTACGCCGGCATGCATACGCCCGCCGCGCTGGACAACTCAACGCTGCCCGGCGGCGTGACCATCAAGGCGAAGCCCCTGAAGGGGATCCCGTCCGACGGTATGCTGTGCTCCGGCGAGGAACTGGGGCTGAACGATGACCTGTATCCCGGCGCGGAGGTTTACGGCCTGATGGATCTGCCGAAGGATACCGTTCCCGGAACGGATATCCGCGAGGTTGTCGGACTGAACGACTATATCTTTGATATCTCCATCACGGCGAACCGGCCGGACTGCCAGAGTGTGCTGGGGATTGCCCGCGAAGTTGCCGCCGCGCTGGGGAAAGCACTGAAAATGCCGGCGACGGACTATACGGCCAGCGATTATGTGTTCCCGGGCCTGGATATCACCGTGGAAGCGCCGGATCTGTGCCCCCGCTATCTGGGACACGGCGTGCGGAATATCACTGTCGGGGAAAGCCCGCGGTGGATGAAGCGGCATCTCGCACTTTGCGGGCTGCGGAGCATTTCCAACGTGGTGGACATCACCAACTATGTGCTGCTGGAAATCGGCCAGCCGATGCACGCGTTCGATATGGATCATTTTTACTTTATTACCCTTGCCAACGATTCTATAATCTTGTTTATTAAGAGCT
>CAZUXV010000118.1:0-9245 GCA_964624445.1 uncultured Oscillospiraceae bacterium
GGCGGTGTTGAACATGCTGTCCGCGTTTTCCTGATAGGTAAAGATATATTTTTCCTCCGCGCTGCGTACGCGGGGCCACATCTCGAGGGTCGATTCCGGCGGATAGCCGCGGAACTGGTTGTCCCGGACGATCCGGCGAAGCAGGCGGACATCCGTGGTGCGGATGCGGTTGTGATCGTCCAGGTTCAGGACGGTCAGCGCACTGGCAAAGATCTTGTAGATCTCGTCCGCCGGCAGCATATCGCATACCTGGGGATTCAGTCCGTGGATGCCTTCCAGGATAATGATCTCGCCGGGGGCGAGCATCGTGGGAGGCGTCAGGTAATCCTTGGAACCGGAGGTGAAATCAAAGTTGGGCATGAAGACTTCTTCGCCGTTGAGCAGGCCGGTCAGGCTGTCGGACAGGAGCTTCAGGTCCAGCGCGTCGATGGAATCATAATCCCGGGTGCCGTCTACCTGCAGAGGCATATCGTCCCGGTTGATAAAGAAATCGTCCATGGAGATCCGGCGGCAGGCATGGCCGTACATCTGCAGGTGTACGCCGAGACGGCCGGCAAAGGTGGTCTTGCCGCTGGAAGAAGGACCGGCCACCAGGACAATGTGCTTGTTCTGCTCGTGGATGTTTTTCGCGATCTTATGGATTGCGGCCTCATGGAGCGCTTCGTTCACGCGGATGAAATTGCGCAGCTTTTTGTCCTCGATCAGCTGGGAGAGGTCGGAGACGTTGGTGACGCCCAGGATCTCGCACCATTCGGCACTCTGGTTGAAAATCTCCAGATGCTTCGGGCGGTAAACATACGGCGCAGCGTGGTCAAAGTCCGTACCGGCCGGCAGCTGCAACACAAAACCGCCCCGCAGCTCAAACATGGTGAAAACCTTGACATAGCCGGTGGAAACGGTCATGGCGCCGTAGAAGTATTCCCACATTCCGTCGATGCAGTACATGTTGAAATAGGGAACAGGGCGGTGTTTCAGCAGGTTGACTTTGTCCGGCATCTGCTCTTCTTCGAAATAACGGATCGCGTCTTCCTTGGACCAGCGTTTCTTTTCAAAAACCAGATCCAGTTCAGCCAGCCGGCGCATCTCGTTCTCAATGCGGACGATATCCTGACGGTGCAGTTCAATGCCGGGCAGGCGGACAAACACGCCGTAGCCGACGGAATATTCGATCCGGACCCGCTGATACGGATAAAGATGGCGGAGGGCGAGCAGCATCACAAAGCGCAGGGAGCGCTCATAGATCCGGCGGCCTTCTTCGTTTTCCAGCGTCAGGGGCGTCAGGGTGCAGTCCTGGCGGAGCACGTCGTTCAGTTCGCATACGACGCCGCCTGACTGGGCCGCCAGGGTGCCTCTGGGGAAAGCGTCAAGCGCTTTCAGGCAATCCATGACGGTTTTGCCTTCCGGGAATTCTTTTTCGTTGTTCATTGAACGGATGATCATATATGCCTCCTCAATCAAACGGCATGCTGGACACTTCCGCGTTCAGCAGCTCTTCATCCGGGTCGGGAAGAGAGCCGTGCTCCGCCAGATACCTTTCCTGACGTTCGCGCACCTGGATCTGTTTGGTATGCACATAGGCTACGTTCGCATGGGTAGCCGGTGCGGTGGTGCGGGTCATGATCTTTTTGCCGTCATCATCGATCCGGAAACGAAGGCGGATCAGGATGCGGCCATGGTTTTTACATCTGGCGACAGCAATATATTTATCGGCGCTCTGTTTAATATATTCGCCGTCCAACGCCAGAACCCTTCCGCAGCGCGGGCAGGTCGGATGAATTGCGGATTCGCTTTCGAGCGCGTCCCTGACGGAATCAAAAACCTCGCCGGGCGTCTTTTCGCGGGCGGAACGCTTGCCGTGGATCAGTTCCTTCGGCTCGCGGGCATAGTTCAGTACGGCGGAAGGATCCGGCAGGGTGCGGAACACCAGCGCCGTATACCAGGCGTCATTCAGGGCGTTATGGAAGGACATGTTCTCGTCCGGTTCAATGCCGGTCAGTTCCATGGCGGCTTTGAGACCGGCACGGTCCTTGAGCTTGTGCTCCTGGCTGAAGAGCTGCTGGATATCGCACAGCTGAGGCAGCGGAATATCCTCGCAATGGAAAAAATGGATGTTCTGATACAATACGCTCACGTCGTCGATGCCCCAGGTGAGCAGCGTATAGTCGTCGCCGCACCAGGCAGCGAACTGCTCCAGAGCTTCCCGGAAAGCCGGGGCGCCGGCCAGGGTCTCGGAATCCAGGCCGGTCATGCGGCGGATGCGGGGATGAATACGGAGATAGTGGGTCGGCGCGATCGGAATCGAGATCGTATCGGCGGGATTCAGGTTTCCGTCCAGTTTGACGGCGCCGATCTGGATCATTTCAAAGATGAGTTTATCGCCGACCTCGCGGTAGGCTTTGCTCTGATAAGAGATCGGCTGGTTCCATTCCAAATCCAGGATAATATAAGTCATAATGTCCTCAATTCATGAATAAGTATGTTCGCTCGCTGTCATGGTATCCTGATTTTGGGAGCGCTCTCGCTAATACTGCCCTGGGCTGCCGCCCGTTCTCCACTGAGAAAGAGCCACTGGCTCTTTCTCCGGGCGCTCCGAACCCCGCGTAGCAGTTCTAAGCTCTGTCTGCGCCTGACGGCTTGCCAATCGCTAAGAACTAACGCTGCGGATTTCCCAAAATCCAGAATACCGGCCGCGCTCACTTGCTTAATGACAGGTTCATTCTGATATCGCAGCAGAAGAATTACCCGCTAAAGCACCGGTTGACCAGGCTATCTGTAAGTTAAACCCACCGGTATGGGCGTCAACGTCGATCATTTCACCGGCGAAGTAGAGGTTCGGGACCAGTTTGCTGCGCATGGTGCCGGGGTCGATTTCTTTGATGCTGACGCCGCCGCGGGTGACCACCGCTTCGTCGATCGGCCGGGGGGCTCTGACAGTCAGGGGCAGCGCCTTGAGCATGGTCAGGAGCTTTTCCCGCTGGGCGGCGGTTACCTGGTTGCAGGGCAGGGAAGCGTCGATTCCGCACAGACCGGGGAAAATCTCCGCAAGGCTCGCGGGCAGTAGGCCCGGCAGAACGCTTTTCAGCTGTTTTTTGCCGGCTTCAGAGAAGTCCCGGCGCACTCTCGCGTCCAGCTGTTCCCGGGGGAGCCCGGGCTTCAGGTCGATGGCCAGTTTGGCGCCTGCGGGCGGATCCGGCAGGTGGCAGCTTGCTTCCAGCGCCAGGGGGCCGGAGATCCCGAAGTGGGTAAAGAGCATTTCGCCCAGTTCAGTGTACAGCGTCTTTTTGCCGCCTGACAGGGTCAGGGTCACGTTTCGCAGGCTCAGGCCCTGCAATGACCGGGGCCAGGTATCTTCCGTTTCCAGGCCGACCAGGACAGGAGAGCGGGAAAGGACCGTATGGCCCAGGGCCTCGGCAAAGCGGTATCCGTCACCGGTGGAACCGGTGGATGGATAGCTCAGGCCGCCGCAGGCCAGGATTACCGCGTCTGCTCTCTGAACCGTTCCGTTTTTCAGCTCCGCGCCCGTCAATCTGCCGCCTTCAGCGGTCAGCGTTTTGACTTCGGCGTTCAGGCAGACGCGGACGTTCAGCTTTCGCAGAAGGGAAGTCAGGGCTTTGGTCACATCGCTGGCTTTCTCGGAAGAAGGGAAGACCCGCTTTCCGCGCTGGACGGTGACCGGGCAGCCGTTTTCCTCCAGCAGGGCCATCATATCCCGGGGCGCAAAAAAGTTCAGCGCGCTGTAAAGAAACCGCGGATTGCGGGGTACCTGGGCGAGAAACTCGTCCCGGTCGCAGTCGTTGGTCAGGTTGCAGCGGCCTTTGCCGGTGATATAGACTTTCTTGCCGAGCTTTTCGTTCTTTTCCAGCAGGGTGACGTTGGCCCCTGCCCGGGCGGCAAAAACAGCGGCCATCATGCCGGCTGCGCCGCCTCCGATGACCACGATGTCTGACATAAAAATCCTCCGGAGTCGCTTTGATCAAAGGAGAGTATACGGGAAAAACGGCAATTATGCAAGAAAAGAACTTGACTTTAGCTCGGTAAAGTGATAGAGTGTCAGCATCAAATTGATACCTGAGGAGGAAACTGTAATGAAAAAACTGATCGCTCTGATCCTGGTGCTGTGTCTGAGCCTTGGCGCTTCCATCGCGCTGGCTGATACATTCAGACAGGGTATCGACCCGGAATATCCGCCCTTCAGCTACCTGGACGACAACGGTGAATATGCCGGCTTTGACGTGGAAGTCTGCCAGGCGGCCTGCAAGATCCTGGGCCTGGATTACGAAGCCGTTCCGGTCAACTGGGACAACAAGGAGAATTCCCTGAACGCCAATGAGCATGACTGCGTCTGGTCCGGAATGACGATCAAGCAGTCCATGATCGACGCCGGTTTTGTGATTTCCACTCCTTATTATGAGAATAAACAGGTTATCCTGACCAAGGAAGGCAACGGCATTGCCTCCAAGGACGACCTGGCCGGCAAGCGCGTTGCGGTACAGCTGGGCACCTCCGGTGAAGACATGCTCGCGGGTGATCAGCTGGAACTGTCCCAGACCTTTGACGGCGGCGCCGCGATCACCATGGAGAGCTTCCTGGTCTGCGCGACTGAGCTGGATGCCGGCGGCGTGGACGCGGTCGTTGTTGACCTTCCTGTTGCGCAGGAACTGGTCACCAAGTACGAAGGTTTTGTGATCCTGGACGAAGTACTGGGCAACGAGCAGTACGGAATCCTTTACCGCGCCGGCGACGAAGAACTCTGCAAGAAGATGGATGAAGCCGTGATGCAGCTTGTGGCGGACGGCACCTATCTGCAGCTGGTGGAAAAGTACAATCTGGAAAAGGAATACTTTGCGCTGCTTCAGGCTGCTGAATAATCCCTGGCGGTACTGACGCTTATTTCAGCAGGGGCCCCTGTTTCGGGCCCCTGCGATTTCAGTATTAAAGGAGTTTTGTATGTCGATCCTGACAATGATCACCAAGATGGGAGAAGGCCTCGGCAGGACCTGCGCGATCTTTTTCCTGACGCTGCTGTTCAGCCTTCCGCTGGGTCTGATCATATCCCTGCTTCGGATGAGCAAAAACAAGATCGTTTCCACGATCGCGAAGGTTTACATCTCTATTCTGCGGGGAACACCGCTGATGCTGCAGCTGCTGGCGGTGACCTACGGACCGTATTATCTTTTCGGGATCGGCGTATCCCGGGAAAAGCTGATCCCGGTGGTGATTGCTTTTGCCCTGAACTACGCCGCGTATTTCGCGGAGATCTACCGCGGCGGCATTGAGTCCATGGGCCAGGGCCAGTATGAAGCGGCGGAAGTGCTGGGTTACAGCAGGTTCCAGTGCTTCATGCGGATCATCCTGCCCCAGGTGATTAAACGGATCCTGCCTTCGGTGACCAACGAGATCGTGACGCTGGTCAAGGATACGTCTCTGGCGTTCACCGTGGCTTATCAGGAAATGTTCACCATCGGCAAACAGATCGCGAACTCCCAGACCAGTTTTCTGCCTTTTGTGATCGCCGGCATATTCTACTTCCTGTTCAACGCAATCGTCGGCTGGGTGATGGGACGGTTTGAGAAGAAACTGAGTTATTACAGGTGACAGACATGAGTAAACTGCTTGAGATCAATCACTGCCGGAAAAGTTTCGGCGCGACTGAAGTCCTGACCGACCTGAGCCTTTCGGTGGAGGAAGGCCAGGTGCTGTCCATCATCGGTCCCAGCGGCAGCGGGAAATCCACGCTGCTGCGCTGCGCGACGCTCCTGGAAACCATGGACGGCGGAGACCTGATCTATCTGGGAAACTACGCTGCCCGCGACGTGGACGGGAAGGCTGTTTACGGAACGCCGGCGGAACTGCAGAATATCCGGGGCATGTTCGGACTGGTATTCCAGAACTTCAATCTGTTTCCGCATTATTCCGTGCTGAAAAACGTGATGGAAGCGCCGATGCTGGTGCAGAAGCGGGCGGAAAAAGAAGTGAAGGAAGAAGCGCTGTCGCTGCTGGACCAGATGGGCCTGTCGGACAAGGCGGACGCTTATCCTTACCAGCTCTCCGGCGGCCAGCAGCAGCGGGTGTCCATTGCCCGGGCGCTGGCGATGAATCCGAAAATCCTGTTCTTTGACGAGCCGACTTCCGCCCTGGACCCGGAACTGACCGGGGAGATTCTCCGCGTGATCCGGAAACTGGCGGAGAAGAAGATGACCATGGTTATCGTGACCCATGAGATGGCATTTGCCCGGGACGTTTCAGACTGGGTGGTGTTCATGAACGGCGGCGTCATTATCGAGCAGGGCGATCCGCGGGAAGTGATCGACCATCCGATGCATGAACGGACGATCCAGTTCCTCCGGAGACTGCAGGAAACATGAAAAGCTATCGCTATGTATTGCTGGACCCGACGGGCAACCTCACTGCCCTGGTGCTTGACCCGGCGGATCCGGAAGATGAAAGACTGCTGACAAGCGAACTGCTGAAGCTGAGCGAGCAGGTGGCATATCTGGAACCGCCAAAGGAACCCGGCGCGGTGGCGGCCATCCGCCTGATGGGCGGAGAATTCTGCGGCAACGCCGCCATGGCCTCCGCAGCCTGGCTGATCCGGGACGAAGCGGAACAGGGCAGGCTGAAGACGCTCCTGCTGGAAGTATCCGGCGCGGCGGTTCCGGTATGCTGCACGGTTCTGAAAACAGCGGACGGTTTTGAGGGAACCGTGGAAATGCCCGGCGCTCCGGAGATCGGAACGGAAACAATCTGCGGCATTCCGTTTACGGCGGTCCGGATGGAGGGCATCACCCACCTGATCTGCGAAGACAGGACGTTTGAAAGGGAAGCGGCGGAAAGCCTGCTCAGGCGTATCGCAGGCCTGCTTCCGGATGAAGCGATCGGACTGATCCAGTGGGACCGGGCGGAGCAGTATATGCAGCCCTTGGTCTTTGTCCGCGGGAGCGGCAGCCTGGTATGGGAACACGGCTGCGGCAGCGGCAGTGCTGCGGTCGGCGCGGCGGAAGCGCTCCGGAACGGCCCTGGAGAAACCGAAACCGAAGTGAAACAGCCGGGCGGAACGATCGGTGTATCTGCCGCGGCGGGGAACGGGAAGATCCTGTCCGTGAAGATTTCCGGACGGGTGAAGCTTGGAAAAGAAACAATCATTGAGATACCATAAGCGGTTGTGTTATACTCATCTTGATCAAACTGAAGACAGAAGGACCGGGGAATGAAACAAAGGGCAAACAGAAAGACGCACCATCGCAGGGTACAGCTGCAGATGGTCGTTTTACTGCTGCTCTTTACGCTGCTGACGACGCTGCTGACCGGGTGGATCATCTATGACCGTACGTCGGAACAGGTGATCCGGGATACCTGGCAGCAGCAGGAGGCGCTGCTGCGGAGCGCCTGCTCCGCCGTGAACCGGGAGATTGAACAGATCAAATCCTTTTCCTGGCAGCTGAGCAACGATAACGGGGTCCAGCGATACCTGCATCTGACGGAACAGACCCCGAAGGATATTCTGACCAAGCGGGAGATCATTGAAAAACTGCAGCAGATGAAGGCTTTTGCCAATACGGTGGCGGATATCGGCGTCTATGCGGAGGGCATGGACATGATCATCACCGGCGAGAGCAGTTACCATGCGGCGGACTATTACAGCCGGATCACGGGGATCACACATCAGCGAATGACGGACGCCCGTTCCGTTCCGGGCGCGGTGGCATTGAGCCGTTATGCCGGCAGCGGTTCGATCCGCCGGATACTGAGTACGGAGCCGGTCCTGACGTTTGTCAGCAGCCTGCCGCTGAACACGCTGACCGGGGAAAGCTACGCTTTCTTCCACCTGAACGCAGACCGTCTGTACAAGTGCATGCCGGAGAGCGAGTCCGGCTCGCTGCTGCTGACGGACGGCGAGGGAAATCCGGTTATGCCGGATACGGATCCGGGTTACGGGGAGATCTGCCGGCAGTATATGTCGGATCAGCAGAACCGGATCCGGAACGACGGAAACGAATACGGTGTGCTGAGCCAGGAGACTGCCGCGGACGGCCTTTACTGCATGTCGGTGGTTCCTTACAGCGAACTGCTGAAGCCGAGCCTGCGCCTGCGCGACGTGATGATGCTGGTGATGGGCTCCTGCATGGTGATCGGCCTGGTTGCGGCCGTATTGGCCAGCAAGCGCCTGTACGCACCGCTGGAGCGGCTGATCGGGAACGTGCGCCAGCTGGGTCACAGCCTGCCGGAAGAGAACCGCGGAAACGAATATAAACTGCTGGATGAGGCAATCCACCTGATCACGGCGGAGAATCACGAACTGACCCTGTCCAACCGGGAAGTAAACCGGATCCTGAAAAACCGGCTGCTGAACGACTGGATGGAGGGACGACTGAAGGCAAACGCGGCGGAAGCCCTGAGCAAGGTCGGGGTTGTCCTGCCTTATGACCGGGTGCAGATTGCGGTGGCCGAAACGGCGCCGCGGGATCTGGAACGGCTGGAAGCCCAGACAGGGATCAACACCGCGGACCGGATGGAAGAAGAGGCGGCGGCAGAGGACATGGGCCCCATGAAGATCTGGTGCGCCCGACGCACCGACGGCCGGATTCTGGTCCTGTGTAACCTGGACGCGCAGCATCCGGATCCGGAAGCTTTTGACCGGTATCTGCAGCATTGCCGGGAGCAGGTGTTCGGCGACTGTCCCTGCGCGATGGGGACGGGCCGCGTCTGTGAAAAAGAACAGGCGATGGATTCGCTTGTTGACGCGATGGTCGATCTGCGCAGCGGAGATGAGGAAGGTCCGGAAGGGAAGCATTACGCCCGGCTGACCGCTTATATTCGCAATGAATACATGAACGATATCTCCCTGGACAGCGCCGGGGAAGCGCTGAATATGTCTCCGAGCTATATCGGCCTGGTCTTCCGCAAGGTGGGCGGGACCAGCTTCCTGAAATATCTGACGGATATCCGGATGGAGGAGGCGAAGCGCCTGCTCAGCACCACGGACCTGACCCTGCGGGAGATCGGGCAGCGGGTCGGTATCGAAAACCAGAATACCTTGATCCGGACCTTTAAAAAGGCCGAAGGCGTAACGCCCGGACAGTATCGGGTGTCGAATCGGACGATGGATTCGCAGAAATGATGATCCGGTTTTTGTCAAATCTGTAACCAGTTTCACAGAATCGCGGATAGCCTGAAAAGCGGGAGATATGCTACCTTTCTGATCAGAGAGGTGAGCGTTATGCGCAGGTCCCGCGGAGCGCAGCTGC
>CAZUXV010000119.1:0-9238 GCA_964624445.1 uncultured Oscillospiraceae bacterium
GGAATCAGCTTCCTGGTTGACTTTGTCGATGTAAATCACATCGCCCTGGGATACACGGTATTGTCTGCCGCCCGCTGCAATAATGGCATACATGGGACAGCACCTCCTGATTACAATCTCGCCGGGATTCTGAGGTTGCGCAAAGCGCATTTGGACAGACCTCTCCCGAGCGGCTACCTGAATAAGATATCACTCCGGCCTGTTGCATGTCAAGGATTATTTTTTCTTTGACTGGAACTGATCCAGCATTTCAAACGACCCGACCTGCTCCGATGTTCCGAACGCCAGGATGTCTGCCTGTTCCCGTCCGTTCGGCTGCTGGCTCCAGACCACGTTCAGCTGATGTCCCATAAACGCGACTGCCGCGCTTTGTCCGCCGTCCATATTCACGGCAATGCTGCATCCGCGGTCCTGCATCATCCGGGCAAGCACCGCCATCTGAACGCCCTTGGACCGTTTGACCCGGCCCTCGCACATGACGATGATATAATGGCCGTCCTCCGCCACGCCGATCGCCAGCCGCGGATTGTAGGAATTGTTGCACAGTGATTTGGAATACTCGGTCAGTTCGCCGTCCCTGACCAGGCAGGGGCCGAATGAGAACACCTGCGTCGCGCCTTCATTCACATATTCCGGAGCGCTCTTATCCTTGTTCGGCAGGCTGTCCGCGTGTCCGTCGGCGTAAAGCGCCAGCGTTTCATAGGTCGGCATACTGCCCCACTTGTATTCCAGCTTGTGCGGGTCGTCAAAGATCACTTCACCGTTCCGGACTTCGATGCCGGTGGGATAGGTTTGTTTGATCCGGTAGATGTAATAGTCTGTCGTCGTTGCGAATACGACCTTGTTGTTCAGGGCGATATTACGCATGAACTCCTTGCCGCTCTTGGGCTTTTCCGGATCGTTATATACGGTTACCGGCAGTTCCCCGGCCGCCACATCGCACCAGATATCAGCCGTAAAGCAATAGAACGGGTGCTTGGCGTCAGGTTCTTCATACGTCCTGACGATCTGAATCCGCAGTGTCTGGTTTGCGAAGAAATACCGCCCGTCCTCGTCATCGGCGTATACATATTCCCCTTCATCGAGGAATCCGCGTTCATTCAGCGTCACATCCGCCCATTCAGGAGGCGTGGCGACAGCAAAACTGCCCGCTTTCGTCTTCTGTGGTTCAGTCTCCGGCGCATCCTCTTCCGTTTCGTCTGTTTCCGTCAGCTCGTTTTCCTCCGCCTGCTCCGGTTCCGGCTCTTCGGCGGTTTCCGTTTCTTCAGGCGTTTCAGGTTCTTCAGAGGTTTCTGCCGTCTCCGGCTTTCCGTCGTCGGCCGAAGCGTCAATATGCTCCAGGAAATCGTTCTTTGCCTCATCCGGCCCGACTGTCGTATTCTGCAGACCGAAATGATCGTATGGATAATCGTTTTTGCCCGTCGTTTCAACCTTGAATTCCTTGAATTTGGCCCCTTTTCCGGCGCCCATGCCCTTCTGGCTGACATGCAGTGCAAACGCCTCTGCGGCCAGCTCCGCGCCGGTCTTTCCGTCAAACGCACTCAGCGGCTGGTCCCAGTCCAGCACAGTCTGATCGGCCTCTTCTCCGTACTGGTGCAGATAAAGCTTCTTGACCTGCCATACGCCGTATGTCTGGGCTGATTCCGGAGACCGCGCCGCGTCAGCCGCAAGCGTGAAGCATTCCATAGCAGCGTCGGCGATCATCTTATGCTGGGGATGGCCGTATTCACCGTTCTCCGCATGTGTGACCACAACCTCGGGCTTAAAACGGCGGTAAAGCTCGTTTACCCAGTCCAGCACCTTCTGTTTTCCGCCCGCGTCTTTATAGGCGTCTTTTACTTTTCCCGTCTTTGCATATCTGTCGGAAAATTCCCCGAATATGGGATAGTTCCGTACGCCCATCGCCCACAGTCCGTTCAGTGCTTCGCTGCGGCGGGTAGTATTGCTGGGCGTCAGATAGGCAACTGCAACCTGTTTTCCCTTCTCCACCGCGTAGGTCGGAATCGCGCCGCCGGTAAACAGCAGCTCATCATCCGGATGGGCAATCAGGAACAGCAGGTCCGCCTTTTCCACGGGCGCATTCCAGCGCTGGACCCAGTCCGGGACCTCGCCCTGTCCGAAAGCATAGATCTCGTTGAAGCCCATGATGTTTTTCTTTTCCATTGTGGACCGGATCCGGATCTTTTTAACCCCGTCCAGCTCAAAGAAGACATGATGGTACCGGGGTTCTCCGCCTTCCGCCACCGTGACCCAGTCGTCGCCGCTCGCCTTCTCGATCACAAAGGAATCCGGCATCTTCTGGAAACACAGATACAGCCCGTAGATCGGCTTGTCTGAGGAAAGAACGACCCAAGGTTCCTTTCGGTTGCTGCTTTCCCAGAAAGATTTGTAGCTTCCGTCCGTAATGGCTTTGATTTTGCCGGGTTTGTCAACGACCTTCACTGTCAGTCCGGCAGTCAGGTCCTCCGCTTCTTCCGCCATGGCGGGAACAGCAAGCAGGAGCGCCAGGATCAGCAGGATCGGAAGCAGGATCTTCAGCTTGTTCATGCGTCTTGTCTCTTTTCTTTTATTTTTGATCAGGCACGGATTGCGTCCGCGAAGGACTCGGCGCCGAACCGTTCCTGAAGACCCAGCCATTCGGCGCAGGTCGCGCCGATATCCGAGAATGTTTTTCTCGTACCCAGGTCCACGGCCTTCGTCATCCCGGGCGTCCAGGCCAGGATCGGAACATATTCCCTTGAGTGATCGGTGGACTGGATAAAGCAGGGATCGCATCCGTGGTCTGCCGTGATGATCATCAGATCTCCGGGGTTCATCAGTTTCATCATTTCCGGAAGCCGTCTGTCAAAAGCCTCCAGCGCGCCGGCAAAGCCCGCCGGATCGTTCCGGTGTCCGTACTGGGAATCCGTATCTACAAGGTTGGTGAAACACAGGCCTTCGAAATCCGTATTCATAAAACGGATCAGGGCATCCATACAGGCCGGGTTGCCCGCGGCATGGTCGCTCTTTGTCAGTCCCTGATGCGCCAGGATGTCTTCAATCTTACCGACGCCGATACTTTCCATTCCGGCCTCTTTCACCGCGTCAGCCAGCGTCCGTCCGCAGGGTGGCAGGGAAAAATCCCGTCTGTTTCCCGTCCGTACAAAATGTCCCGGTTCTCCGATAAACGGTCTGGCAATTACGCGGCCGACGCCCAGCTCGCCCTGAAGCATTTCCCGGGCAATCCGGCAGAATTCATACAGTGTTTCCTTCGGAAACAGCTCCTCATGACAGGCAATCTGAAACACGCTGTCCGCGCTGGTATAAACAATCGGTGTGTGGTTGGCAATATGTTCTGCGCCCAGTTCATCCAGGATCGCTGTGCCTGACGCGGGCTTGTTTCCGATGCATTTATGGCCGATTGCCTTTTCAAATGCTTCCATAAAAGACGCCGGAAAGCCGTTCGGGAATGTGGGGAACGGTTTCTCCACCCGCACGCCTGCGATCTCCCAGTGCCCGGACGTAGTATCCTTTCCCTTGCTCTGTTCCGTAGCCCGGCCGAACGCGCCCGTAACCGGTCCGTTCCACCGGTAACCTGTGCCCGGGATTTTCCCGAGGCCAAGCGCAGCCATATGCGGCAGCTGCGGATCACATTTTTCGATCACATGCCCGAGGGTGTTCGTGCCCACGTCGCCGTAATCCGCGGCGTCCGGCGCTTCTCCGGCGCCCACTGCGTCCAGCACGGTCAGAAATACACGGCTCATGTTTCTTCCTCCTTTTCGATCCATGGTTCTTCGCTGTAGTCCGGATCAGCATCCGGCAGATGCTCGCACACCATCAGATAAGCGTCCTCGTTGTTGTCTTCGTAATACCGTTTCCGCTTGCCTACGGAAACGAATCCCAGGCTTTTATACAGGTTTTGCGCCCGTTCGTTGCTCACCCGGACCTCCAGCGTGGCATAGCAGGCGCCGAGATTGGACAGAATCTGCAGCAGTTCCGCGGTCAGCCGTTTCCCGATGCCCTGTCCCCGTGCTTCCTTCTGCACGGCAATATTGGTGATATGGCTTTCGTCCAGGATCACCCATGCGCCGGCATAACCGAGAATCTTTCCTTCTTCTTCCGCAACCAGGTACCGAGCCACCGCATTGCGCGTCAGTTCCTGCCTGAAGCTTTCCCTGCTCCAGGGCCGCGCGAAGGTCGCCTGTTCGATCGCCGCCACAGCATCTACATCCTTCAGCCTCATGAAGCGGATCACCGGATCACTCATGCCCCATGGCCTCCAGCAGTTTTTTGTTTTTCTGTGCGTTCGGCGGCCGCAGATAGGTCGCCTCAAGGCCTAAATAGTCGGTCTTTTGGCCTTTTTTCAGCGCAATCCAGCCTGCCGCGGAAGGCCTGAGATAATTCCGGAATGTGGGAGCAAATACCGCTTTTCCCCCAAGACGGGCGCTGATCTTGTCTTGGTGGACCGGCGCTCCGTCCCCGAGAAACAGGAATCGGTCTCCCAGTTTTTCCGCCTGCTCCAGATAGTCTTCCAGCTTCATCGGCTGGTCACCTGTCAGCCGTTCCCCCTGGCGGAAAACAGCTCCGTAAACCTGCCCGGCCCGCGCGTCCTGGATCGGGCAGATCAGTCCTTCGAAATCACCCGCTGATACGGCCAGCGCCTCCAGTGCATCCACCGGAATACAGGAAAGTCCGGCTCCGTGGGCCAGTCCCTTGGCCGTTGCCACGCCGATCCGTACGCCGGTAAAGCTTCCCGGTCCCGTAACGGCTGCGATGGCATCCAGCGTCTTCAGTTCCGTTCCCGCCGAATGCAGCGCGGCCTCGATCATCGGCATCAAACTGGCCGAGTGGGTGTTTTTGTTCTGGGCGGTATATTCGCTGTATACCTTTTCCTCATCCATGACCGCCGTACCGCATACCGGACCGGAAGTATCGATCACCAGTATTTTCATCTTTCCCTTGCCTCACTCCAGCAATATCTTTCCGGATCCGCCCCGGTATTCTTCCGTGATTCGCCGGGTATTCTCTCCCTCCGCTTTGATCCGGATCACCAGGCATTCTTCCGGAACGGCGTCCGGGCATCTCTCCGGCCACTCCACCAGTGCGATACCGTCTCCGCCCAGATACTCGTCCATACCGAGTTCATACAGTTCCTCGGCGCTTTCCAGTCTGTACCAGTCAAAGTGATACAGCGGGATCCGCCCGCTTTCGTACACGTTCAGGATCGTAAAACTAGGGCTGGTTACCGTTTCCTGTACGCCAAGCCCTTTCGCCACACCCCGGGCCAGTTCGCTCTTTCCGGCGCCCAGCTCACCTTCCAGCAGGATCACGTCTCCCGCTTTCAGCTGCTTTGCCAGCCGCTCTCCCAGCGCCCGGGTCTCTGCCGCACTGTTCGTTACAATCATTTTATCCCTCAAACGCGATTCTTGCTGCGCCTACCGGACGGATATTCAGCACCTTGCAGGCGTCCTTCCCGAAAGCGTTCTCCATAACCTTCACAAAATCACTGACTTTTCCGAGCGGGACGAAGTTCAGCGTTGTTCCTGCGAAACCGCCGCCGTGGATTCGCCAGGCCCCGTCTCCGCGCAGCTGCTCTTCCGCCATACACAGGGCCAGGCTCAGGCTCTGGTCCCGGTTGTCCGCAAACACATTCTGCAGATACATATAGCTGGATCTGCCGCTGTCAATGATCAGCTGCATAAAATCACCAATCCGGTCTTCTCTCAGCGCCGCCACCTGCCGGGGCACCCGTTCATCTTCCCGGATGAAGTGATAGGCCCTCAGAATTGCCCGGTCGCTGACTTTCCCGCGGAGCTTATCCGCGTTTTCGGTCAGCTGCTCCGCTGACAGCCCGCGCAGGACTTCCTTTCCGAAGCATTTCGCCACTTCTTTCATTTCCGCAGGAATCGCGGCATACTGATCGGTCAGGTTCGCATGGGATCCGCCTGTGGCCACAACCACCAGAGCATATCCTTTCCGGGCAAAGTCGTAGGAGATTGCGTCCACTTCAGGATGATCCGTATCCCGGAAATCGACCGTCACCAGGCCGCCGGCCGCACTGGCCATCTGATCCAGCAGTCCGGAGGGCTTCCCGAACCATTCGTTTTCCGCCCGCTTGCTGATCTGCGCACGCAATACATAAGGCATATCGAACCGGTTATACAGGCTGTCCAGCACGCCCGTAAGCATAACCTCCAGCGCGGCGGAGCTGCTGAGCCCGCTTCCGCCGGCAACAGTGGATGTCACCGCCGCGTTAAATCCGCCGATCCGGTATCCGGCTTCTTTCATTCCGGCCGCCACGCCGCGGATCAGTGCTGCCGTAGTCCCTTTTTCTTCCGTCCTCACAGACAGGTCTGACAGATCGATTTCAACCGGTGCATAACCTTCGCTGTAAAAGCGGACTCTCATGTCGTCCCTGGGGCCGGCTGCGCACAGCGCGTCTAGGTTGACCGCCGCCGCCAGTACCCGGCCGTGGTTGTGGTCTGTATGATTTCCGCCGATTTCCGTCCGGCCCGGTGCGCTGATCAGCTGTATGTTCTCTTTGTCTCCGAACAGCTCTGTGTACCGGAGGATCAGTCCGGCGTAGCGTTCCTGCTGGGTTTTGAGCAGGATCTCGTCTTCCCCGTACAGATATCGGAGCTGCGCCCTGATCTTCTCTGTATCCAGTTCTCGGATTATCTCTTCCGTATGGCCCATCTCGCCGCCTCCTGTGTTCATCTGAGCGCGTTCTGCCAGATGCCGATCATTTCCTGCAGACCTTTTTCATCGAGCGTTTTACAGAAAGTTTCCCAGTTCTCGTCTGTCAGCTCAATATCGCCTGCCACAAAACATGCCATTGTTTTCTCCGCATAACGGGAGAGGTCGTCCTGGATCTCCGCCACTCTTTTTTCCGTCTCCGCGTCCAGCGTTACCGGCGGATACGGGAGCACACTGAACTGTTTGAGGCGGTTCAGCGCCTCGATGGTTTCACGGGTGCTCTTCTCTCTGTACTTCATCTGGAACGCTGCGTCCGTGTATCCCGGCGCGGCGCCGCCTTCGCTGATGGTATGCGTCGGAAGGATCACGTCGGCAACCGTATCCACAGCGTCGCTCCACTCCCACTGGCCGTCTTCGTTCCAGATGTATTCTTCTCCTTCAACGCCGTAATATGCCAGCCGGTTCCCTTCTTCAGTATAAAGGTAATTCACCCAGGCAACCAGCTTTTCAGGCTCCTTGCAGGCACTGGTAATGGCAAAGGTTCCGCGGATCACGTCGCCCGTCAGGTCACGGTAGATCTGTTTCCCGTTGTACTCCAGCGGTTCCATGATGGAATACTGTTCCAGTGCCGTGTTCGGCAGAATCGTCAGCGGGGTGGCTGTCATGATCATGCCGTATGGGATAGTCTTGTTTTCATCCGTAATCTGGCGCAGGGAATCTGTGTATGAAAAACCGCCGTGATCAATGAGCCCTTCTTCCCAAAGCTGATGCAGCCACGTCAGGAATGCCCGGTTCTCATCTGAAGTCAGTGAGGAAGTGACCGTCCCGTCTTTTGCCGTTACATAATAGTCGTTGTCAATGATACCGAAAGCGTGTCCCAGGAAGCGCAGCTCCCACATGCCCAGAAAAGTCAGCGGGATCTCGTCCTGCTGACGGTTGCCGTTCGGATCGCCGGTTTTAAAGGCACGCAGTACTTCTGTCAGTTCTTCCGCCGTCTTGGGCATTTCCAGCTTGAGTTTCTTCAGCCAGGATGTGTTGATCCACATGGCGTCGTTGTTCTGAAGCGTATTGATCGCAGGCAGGGCAGGAATCGCTCCGTCAGCCATGGTGATTGCTTTTTCCCATTCCGGATTTTCCTGCAGGAGCTTCCACAGATCCGGCGCATAGGCTTCCAGATAAGGTTTCAGGTCAATGAGATAGCCGTTCTGATAGAGATCCCGTACTTCAGCGGAGCTCAGTTCCGCCTTGAACAGCACATCCGGCAGGTCGGTCCCGTTCATGATATCCCGTTTCCGTTCTTCCCATTTGTCCGTATCCGTATACTGTCGCAGCTGAAAAGAAATACCGGTCTTTTCCTGCATCCGTTCAAAAAAGAGATTGGTTTCCCACACGCGGGAGGTAAATCCTCCGTCGTATCCCTCCATCAGATAATCGGGTGCCTTCTGCGTACTTTCGGCGCAGGCTGTGGAAAACAGCATTACAAATACCAGGATCCAGACCGCTCCTCTGCGCATGCTCTTCCCTCCTGAAAAACAAATATACTCTGATTTTATATTATATCCTACCCGCAGCCTTTTTTCCAGTTTTGTTTTTTCTCTTCAGGCACATAAAAAAGACGGCAGTCTTCCGACTGCCGTCTGTGTAAACATAAATTACTTTTTGTTGCGCTTCAGGAATCCGGGAACGCCGTGTGTATCTGTTTCCATGTTGGGATTCTGCGGCGGAACCGGAGCAAAGCTGCCGGTCTGTCCGGTCACCTGGCCATTGTTGTTGAACACCGGCGTATAGCCCGCAGGCTGCATGCCGATATTCGGGTTCGGCTGTGCCTGAGCGGCGCCTGTCATTGTAAAGGGCTGGGTCGCCTGTGCAGGCTGCTGCGGTGCGGTCTGCTGGTAGCTGAATCCAGTCTGGAAAGAGCCGGTGTTGACCATGCCGGGAACACCCATACTCGGACGGCTGCTGCTCATGAAGGTAGGCACTTCTCCGGTATTGCCGGTGGAGAAGGGACTCGCAGGCGCGGCGGCAGGCGCTTCAAAGGCAGACTTGACTGTGGATGATTCAGGCTTGGCAAAGCTGGTACCGAAGGAGCCGAACAGTCGTTCATGCTCGATCTCACGCGGTTTACGGGCAGGTTCCTTGGTCGGGAACGGCGTCTTCTCGAAGCCGGTGGCGATCACGGTGATGCGGACTTCATCCTTCATCGTCTCGTCGATACCGGCGCCGAAGATGATGTTCGCGTCCGGATCAGCGGCTTCCATGATCAGGTTGGCCGCTTCATTGATATCCACAATGGAGATGTCCTCGCCGCCGGTCACGTTGATCAGTACAGCGCGGGCGCCGTCAATGTTCGTCTCAAGCAGCGGAGAGGAGATTGCGTTCTTGGCCGCTTCGACCAGTTTGTTCTCGCCGCTTCCGATACCGATACCCATGTGGGCCATGCCGCCGGATTCCATCACAGTCTTGACGTCGGCAAAGTCCAGATTGATCATCGCAGGAACCGCGATCAGATCGCTGATACCCTGGATGCCCTGGCGCAGCACGTCGTCGGCGATCCGGAAAGCTT
>CAZUXV010000120.1:0-9223 GCA_964624445.1 uncultured Oscillospiraceae bacterium
GTATAATACAAATAAATGTAGGAATTTGCGGCGGAGGGAGTGGTGAAAGATCCGGCACAATCTATTATGCCGAATACTGCTGTTGCTCGTTCCGCTGTTGTTTTTTCCCTGTGTGTCCCTGGCTATGACCTATGTGGACTGTACAGATAATCAACGTGCATATGGCATACAGGTCGCTGAGATGAACCAGGAAGCGGAAGGGCTTTCCATGCGCAAAGGCAGCGCGACGTGGGTTATGGTGCTGCTCAAAACAGATGGTACCCCGGTCGATTTTGCAGCAACCGGGGCGGAAAGCTGCATTGCAGGCCCGGGCCACCGTTTTACCCTGTGTTTTTCAGGCAGCGAGACGGCAGACAAGGCATTGAATCTGCTCAATGAGAATCCTCATGTGCTGTATGCTGAGAGGGATGGGAACGTGCGGCCTTGTGATATGGCAGTGGTGGATGAAATTGATTTTCAGTCCTATGGTGCGGACAAAATGAGTTTTGCTCCGTTGCTTTCCATGGCCAGGCGCAAGGGCGGTTCCGCGACTGTGGCGGTGATCGATTCCGGCATCGGCGCGCACCCGCTGCTGTCGGGCCGCACGGCGTCTGTATGGGATTATGTGGATAACGATTCGGATGCCAGCAACGATGGCTACGGCCACGGTACCCATGTGGCGGGCATCATTGCAGACTGTACCCGCGGGACGAATGTGAAGCTTTACGCGATCCGTGTGCTGGATGATCATGGCGGCGGGAATATTTCTAATGCTATGAACGCCATTCTGGATGCGACGGAGCGCAATGTAACCGTGATCAACCTGAGCGTTCTGGCGGAGGGCATATCGGCTGCAATGGATGACGCAGTCACCACGGCGGTCAGCAGCGGCACCACCGTCGTCGTTTCGGCGGGCAACCAGGGCGGCAGCACAGCCTCCTACTCGCCGGCACACCTGCGGACGGGCGGGGTGATTGTGGTCGGCGCGGCGACATCCGGTGGCGATAAGGCATCATATTCCAACGACGGGGCCAGTGTGGACTGCCTGGCTTACGGAAGTGGCATTTCATCCTGCGCTCCGGGCGGTGGCTATACCTCCAAAAGCGGTACCTCCCAGGCGGCGCCGCATATTTCGGCACTGTGTGCCTTGTTGAAAATAACACTTGGCGGCGGCCCCGGTTCACTGGAGCAGCGTGTACAGACGCTGACGGAGCTGGCCGGCGGGCGTATCCCGCTGGCAGATGGCATGGTGCCGCGCGTGGTCACCTGCCATTTTTCGGAGCTGACGCTGGGCGTGGGGCAGACGCTGCGCCTACCGACGGCCGCACTGCCGTTGGCTTCGCAGACCCAGATCACCTGGTCATCTGGGGACAGCGGGATCCTGCAGATCGGCACGGATGGGCAGCTGGCTGCACTTGCTGCCGGGCATACCGAGCTGATTCGTACCTGCCCCAATTTTGATGATCTACATATCCCGGTCACGGTACGTACAGAGCCTGTGGGGTGCATTGCACTCCCGGATGCGCTCAATACGCTTGAGATGCAGGCTTTGGATGGCCTTCCGGCGCTTTATGTGCAGGTGACGGCCAGCCTTACGGATTTCAGTACCGAAAGCTTTGATGAAAACATGATTCTTTTGTTTGTCACCCCCTGCGCCGCGAGCGATGCGGCGGAAGCATGGGGACTTTCGTATATATTGCAGGGGTCTTCCGCGGAAGGCTCCTGATCATGTTTTGCGATTGATGTTGCATGGACAAATGGCGCTGTTTAGCAGGAAGGACGAACCGTATGAAACGCAATCTCAAGAATCTGCTGGCTCTTATCCTGACCATCTGCCTGATCGGTACGGATCTGCCGCTTGGCATGTTCGCCAGCGGTGAGACTGCTATGGCTGAAGAAGCCTCAACAGTGGAAACCGCGCAGGAAGAAATGGAAATGCCCGCACAACCCCTGACATCGGAGCAGCAGGAAAGTGCCGCTGCGCTGGAAAATTCGCTGCAGGGCAGCGGAGACAACGGCACGGGGAAAGACGGGGATTACGTTTACCGTGAGCTGGAAGACGGCACGGTTGCGATTGTGCATTATACGGGCAGTGCGGATACGGTGATCCTGCCCCTGGCCCTGGGCGGCATGGACGTGACTGCCATGCAGGCAGGCGCGTTTGAGGCATCGGTGAAAAATGTGACGGTGCACGGCAATATCCGCTATATCGCTCCGGACGCCCTGGCGAGCGGCACGTTGATCAGGACCTGGCAGGGGAGCTACGCGGCGGCCTTCGCGCAGACTAACGGATACAAAGTGACGTCCCTTTCGACCGGCACGCTGAGAAATGGCGCCATTGATATGTGCGATGTGACAGAACGGATCGCCGTGCTGTCTGAGACCTCGGTGGCGATGGGCACAACGGAGGCGGCGCGTCTGCAGGAAGGCAGCGTGTTCCTGACGGGTGAGGGCGACGAGGAAGCGTTTTACCGGGTCGTGGGTATGCGCACGGTGGGTAACCGGGTATACCTGACGGTCGAAACGGTGGATGCCATAAACGGCTTCAGCCACAGAGTTTACAGCGGGACGAAGACCGAGTCAAAGGTGTTTACTGATTACTCGGAAACAGGCGTGGGTTCGGATGAGAGCGAGATTTCCGCACAGAGCGTTCCCTATGAAAGCCCGGCGGAAACCAGCAGCAAAACGTTCTCCTTGATACCTGGAATTGAGATAAGCGCCAAAGCCTGGAAAGTAAGTGTATCCGTGAACTGTAAAGTCACACAGACCACGGCCTATCGCGTAGAGATTGAAAACGGTGAAGTCATCAGCGGCGAGATGAGCACAGAAGTAAAAAGAGATTTGACAGTAGAAGTAACCTTAAAAAACAAAAGTAAAATCTATAATTTTGACGGAAAACTCGGCTCGGTAATTGGAAATGCTACAGAAGAACAGCGCCAGTCGTTCCTGAACTTTCTGGCGAAAACCAAAAAGAAAGAAAACAAAAAACTGGGCTCCTGGTTTTGCGTTATTGCTCCGAGTTTAGGGCTGGGTATTGAGATCTCACCCTTTGTCAACTTTGAGGTAGGCGGCACAGGTACGTTTACTTATTCAAGCAGGACCCTGATCCCGTATGTATATCATTACGATAAAAAAGATTGGGGAAAGGCCCCGGAAAGACAATTAGGCAAGCCGGTTACAACTGTGAAGGGGGCTGTTTTTGCGAAAATCAGCGCCGGTGTTTCTTTTAAGCTTAGTTGTTTAGATGTGATTTCTGCGTTGTCTTTTTCAGTCAAGACATCTTACAAAATCAATGCTGCCATTCCGCTTAGCGCTTTATTCGGTCAGCTGGTGAATGGCACAGAAGCGCCCTGCATTGTTATCACTAAAACATATTCAGAGGAGCTTGAACTGGAAGGTGGCCTATGGATACACGGGGGAACCTGGGAGGTGCATCCCTTATCGGCTGGCACGGTTACATTCACATTGTGGAAACTATCCACAGAGTCATTCCATCTCAGTTTTACGAAACAGCTCAAACACTCAGCATCTGAATGCAGGTATACTTCCACGCCATACAGCTTCCGCTTTGTAACTGACGGCAGCTGGCAGCCAGACAGTTTCTGTTACCTGACAGAAGGGACTTATACATACAAGAATGCCCAGGTAGAAGTGTTCAAACTCGATGTAGAAAGCCCCTTTGGTAATAAAGAAGATGATCCGCTGCTTGAATTTAAAACCATTTCTCTGGATTATGATGCGGAAAAGGATACCTGTTTAGCATACATATGGGAGCTCCCACAAAAAAAACCAAAAGACGCTGCGCAAAAGACAGTGTGGGAACTGGTAGATCCGCAGCCGCTGGAGGAAGGTTATCGCTGGGACGAAAAAAAGACGGTACGCGAAAACCTGGAAACTGCTACGGGCAAGGAAATCACCTCCCAGGCCGATCTGCCTGAAGCGATTGTGCTGCAGGAAAGTCTTGATAATCGTATCAAGGTGGTCTATGACGCCAACGGAGGCGCGTTTGAAAACGTGAATGGCGGGAAGGATACGACGTATACGGTGTATTGTGATAAAGATCAGGTGCCTAAGGCGCCCGATGCCGCCCCGGTCAAATCGCTGACAGTTTTCGACAAATGGACACGGGTGCCTGAGTGGGATGAAAAAATGGATCCGCAGCACGCACTGGTGTGGGATGAAAACACAGAAGTGACCGAGGACTTGCGTCTGTACGCGCAATATGAATCATATGATCCTACTGACCATTCTACGGTCAACAGCCGTTTCGGGGCTGACCCGTCCATCATCGGGCAGATCTCGCCTATGAGTAATGTGGACAGCATCAACTGGTCGATTAAATATTTACCCAATCTGTCGATACTGAACGAAACAGAATATGTCCCTGATGACTGTCTGAATGATATTTTGGCTGTCGGGTTAGAAAACTACCTTCAGTCGGAGAAGTATACGACCTTCAAAGCGCTTCATGGGGAGATTACAGATTATTCACCCGGTGTACTTTCCTATTGCAAGGGTTCGATAGTTTCGTTAAAGGATAATAATATAGGCATTTCCCTGAGGGGTTTGACGCAGCAGCTGCACTTAGATCTGTTTCCCTTTCCTTCATCCATAAACGGTATCCCGGTTACCGCGGAAGAAGGATTTTTCCAGAATATGGTTGTGAAAAAAGTCATTTTTACGCCGGAGCCGACTGGCGCCGGCTATACGGGTCTGGCCAGTGCTGTATTCAAGAATCATCCAACACTGGAGTATGTCGACCTGACCAATACCCGGTACATCAGCATCGGGAACGAGGCGTTCAGTGGCTGTGCAAATCTGAAGGGCGTCGCACTGCCGGGAACCATACAGTCCATTGGCTCGGAAGCGTTTTATAACTGTACTTCCCTGGGGCCGACAGCTGACATGGGCAATCAGGTCGATACCATCGGCACGGACGTGTTTACCGGCTGTACCGCACTGACGGATATCACCATCAATACGCCGTACTTGACGAAAATGTCTGGCATGGCCAAGGTTCCCCAGAACCAGAAGGCACCTTTGAAGCTGATCCTGGGGCAGAAAGTGGTGGATTTGCCTGAAAACGCCTTTTCGTACAATACTGCTTTCAAAGAAGTATCGGTCGCAAAAAATGCCAACCTGAGAACTATTGGAGCTGAAGCCTTTTACAGATGCAGTAACATTGCAAAAGTGACTTTACTGCAACCCGGCAGTACAAGCCGTCTGACTTATATCGGGAACAGAGCATTTGCAGAGAACAGCAGCTTGAATGTGTTCGAGATCCCGGTATCGATGCGGTTGGAAGGGCTATACAAGGCAGATGTTTATTCCCCTGCCGACTTTATTTTCTATAATACGCCCATCAAGGAACTGACGCTGGGTGGAAAAGCGATGCCCGTGATCGATGTGGACGGGATACTAGATAGTTTGAACAGCACGCTCAAAAAATTGATATTGCGTGATGGCGTGACAGCGATCAGTGACAGTGCTTTCAATGGATTTACGAGTCTGGAGAAGGTGAGGGTGCCTTCGGAACTGAGCGCGATTGGCAGCAAAGCTTTTAGTGGTGCAACTGCCCTGACAAGCCTCGGCGTAAACCCGAATCAGAAGAATGGGCTGATTCTGCCAGATAAACTGGAAACAATTGGTGAGCAAGCGTTTTTTGGCTGTACTAGTTTAACAAAACTGGATGCGTCAAATTCCTTGTTGAGTACAATTGAAAGCGAGGCTTTCAGCGGATGCAGAAAGCTTTCAAAGGTTGACCTGGGAATAAACCTGATATCAATCGGTAGAGCTGCATTTGCAAATAACGACAGCCTGAAAACTTTTGAGATCCCGGCAACGATGCCGTTGGAAGGGTTATACAGGGCGGATGCTTCTTCCTACGGCGACTACATTTTTTATAAGTCGCCCATTGAGAAGCTGACGATAGGCGGGGAAGCAATGCCCGTAATCGATACGCGCAATATATTATACGTTATAAGCGGCACGCTCCAGGAATTGATATTACGTGACGGCGTGATAGCAATCAGTGACAGCGCATTCTCCGGATTTACGAAGCTGGAGAAGGTGAGGGTGCCTTCGAATCTGAGAACGATCGGCAGCGAGGCATTTAGTGGAGCAACAAAGCTGAAAAGCTTAGGCGTGAACCCGGATCAGGAGAGCGGGCTGATCCTGCCGGAGAAGCTGAGCAAAATTGGCAGTGGAGCGTTTTATAACTGTAGTTGTGTGACTGAACTGGATGCGTCAAAGTCATTGCTGAGCACGATCGAAAGTGAGGCTTTTAGCGGATGCAGCAAGCTTTCAAAGGTTAAGCTGGGAAGTCATCTGACATCGATCGGTAAAGCCGCATTTGCATATAACAGCAGTCTGAAAACGATTGAAATCCCGGCAACGATGCCGTTGGAAGGGTTATACCTTGC
Organism: uncultured Oscillospiraceae bacterium; assembly: GCA_964624445.1. Lineage (GTDB taxonomy): Bacteria > Bacillota > Clostridia > Christensenellales > Aristaeellaceae > Aristaeella. Next base: position 6,402 of record CAZUXV010000120.1, read on the forward strand.
GGATTTTTCTTCGTACGGCGACTATATTTTCTACCGTACGCCTATTGAGAAGCTGACAATAGGCGGGGAAGCAATGCCCGTAATCGATACGCGCAATATACTATACGTGATAAGCAGCACGCTCCAGGAATTGATATTACGTGATGGCGTGACAACAATCGGTGACAGGGCATTCTCCGGATTTACGAGTTTGGAGAAAGTGAGGGTGCCTTCGAATCTGAGAGAGATCGGCAGCGAAGCATTCAGGGGAGCGGTATCGCTGACAAGCCTGGGTGTAAACCCGGATCAGGAGAGCGGGCTGATCCTGCCGGAAAAGCTGAGCATAATTGGCAGCAGAGCGTTTTATGGCTGTATTGGTGTAACAAAACTGGATGCGTCAAAGTCATCGCTGAGTACGATCGAAAGCGAGGCATTTAACCGTTGCAGCAAGCTTTCAAAGGTTAACCTGGGAAAACACCTGACATCCATCGGTAAAGCCGCATTCTCATATAACAGCTTTACAGAGATTGAGATCCCGGCATCGATGCCATCGGAAGGGTTATACCGTGCAGGCGTTTCTACTTACGGCGACTATATTTTCTATAATACGCCCATCGAGAAGCTGACGATAGGCGGGAAAGCAATGCCCGTCATCGATACGCGCAATATATTATATGTTTTAAGCAGCACGCTCAAGGAATTGACATTGCGTGACGGTGTGACAACGATCAGCGACAATGCATTTTATGGGCTCTCGAAGCTGAGCAAGGTGACGCTGCCTTCCAGCCTGACGACCATCGGAAGCAGTGCGTTCTCACGCAATATCGATCCGCAGGATATCTATGGCGGCGCAGGCATTACTTCCATTGCAGGAAACGCGTTCCCGTCAGGCGCAAGCATTGCCTTCCACCGGAAGCCCGGGGAAGCAGTGAATACGTATCTGGCGGACTGGTGCGCTGCCAACGGTTATACCTATGACGCGGTACTGCCGAAAGTAGCGGTGACATTTAACCTGGGAGACGATGAAACCATCACCGGGAACGCTGTGACGGAAGTGGATGCCTTCGGGCTGCTGACAGAGCCGGAAACGCCGGTTCGGGAGGGCTATGCTTTCCTTGGCTGGTTTGTGGAAGGCAGCAGCGAGGCCTGGAACTTTGAAGAGGACCGCGCTGGGATATCGGACCTTGTGCTGACGGCGCGGTGGATCAAAATCACCGTAAACGGACTGTACGAAGCAGCGGGCGATCATGCGGTGCTGCTGTCCTACGCCCTGCCCGGGGAAGACAATCCGGTAGTAGCGCTGCCGGATACATGGCAGGGGCTGCCGGTGACGCGTATCGCGGAGGACGCGTTTGCCGGTGAGCCCATCGAGCGGCTGACACTGCCGAAGTATGTTACAGGGTTGACGGCCATGACATTCATTGGGGCGCAGGACCTTGTCTGGATTGATGTGCCCAAAGCCGCTGAGAACTATATGTCCATAAACGGCGTGCTGTATAACAAGGAAGGAACGGAGCTGATCTACTGCCCGTCCGCGTCCGCGACGACGGCGCGCGTGCTTCCGGATACGGTACGCACGATCGGCGCGTACGCCTTCTATGGGCAGCAGCATCTGAGCGCGATCACCCTGAACGAGGGGCTGGAGACCATCGAAACTTATGCCTTCTGTGAATGCGAAGGACTGAAAGAACTGATGCTGCCGTCCACCCTGCGCAGGATCGGGGACAGCGCTTTTGAAGCCTGTTATAGCCTGGGCCGGGTTACGGGCGGAGCGAACCTTTTGGGCATCGGGAAAAGCGCATTCCTGGGCAGCAGCTTCTGTGTATTCTACGGAGAACCGGGGAGCAAGCTGATCGAGTATGCGGTGGACAATGGACGCTTCTATAATATTTACGATGTCGTCTATATGGTGGACGGGACGGAAGCGAACAGGCTGAGGATTGCCCGTGGCAAGCTGGTACCGGAAGCCGCTGTTCCCTTGGGTGAGAACAGGATGCTGACGGGCGTATGGTACAGCGACGCGGAAGGTACCCAGCCCTGGGACTTCATAATGGGTCTGATGCCGGCCGCAGACCTGACCCTGTACACCGTCACGGTTGCTCTGTTCGAAACAGAGGAAATCACGCTGGAAAGCGCGGAAGGCGAAGAAGTGCTGACGGGCGTCAGGATCACGGGATATAACGGAAATGAAACGGATATTTACGTTTCCGGGACGCTGGAAGGGAACAATGTGCTGTCGGTCAGCCTGTACGCGTTCCCCGTGGGGAGTCGGGTACACCTGCCGGCCAGTCTGGCCGAAGTGACGGGAACAGCGCAGGAAGGCGTAACGGTCTGTGCGTCGGAAGGCTCCCGGACGGCGGGATTGCTTGAACAGCTGGGCCTGACGGTACAAAAGGAGCTGCGCAGGCTCACCTTCAATGTGAACGGCGGAAAACAGCTCGCGGATGTTCAGGCGCTGAGCGAAGACAGCGTCACCCTGCCGGAGACGGTGAAGGACGGCATGACATTGACGGGCTGGTACACGGATGAAGCGCTGACGCAGCTTGCGGGTGCCGCGGGGGAGACCTTTACCATGCCGGATGCCGACACGGTGCTGTACGCAGGCTGGGAAGGCACTCCGATCGATTATGACTTTATCTGGGAACAGCGCGATGGCGTCATCGCGGTGATCGGTTCGAAAAACAGGAACGCGGTCACCATCCCGGCGCAGGTCAACGGGCTGCCGGTCACATTGATCGAGGCGCGCGCCTTTATGGAGGATGCAAAGCTGGTCAACGTGACGCTGCCGGGTTCGCTGGAGAGCATCGGAGACTTTGCCTTCAGCGGGACGAGCCTTGTCAGCA
>CAZUXV010000121.1:0-9148 GCA_964624445.1 uncultured Oscillospiraceae bacterium
TGTTGTCCAGCGCGCTTGTGGCCTCGTCCAGAATCAGAATCGGCGGGTTCTTCAGGAACACCCGGGCGATCGACAGCCGCTGTTTCTGGCCTCCGGAGAGCCTCACGCCCCGTTCACCGATGTTCGTATCATATCCGTTCGGCAGTGACATGATATAATCATGGATATTCGCGCGTTTCGCCGCCAGTTCAATCTCTTCATCCGTTGCGTCCAGCTTCCCGTAGCGGATGTTTTCCTTCATGCTGTCGTTAAACAGGTAGATGTCCTGCTGCACGATCCCGATGTTCCGCCGCACACTTTCCAGTGTCAGTTGATGGATCTCTTTTCCGTCAAGCAGGATTTCTCCGCTTTCCACGTCGTAGAAATGCGGGATCAGGTGGCAGATCGTCGTCTTTCCGCCGCCGGAGGGGCCTACCAGCGCATACGTTTTCCCTTTCTCGATATTCAGGTCCACATGCCGCAGCACATTCTTGTCCTCGTCATACGCATAGCTGACGTCCCTGAACTCGATATGGCCTTCCAGCTGGCCGGCGTCCCGGGCATCCGGGCTGTCGGTTTCCGGCTTCGCGTCCATGATCTCGCAGAATCGTTCAAAACCCGTAATGCCGTTCTCAAACTGTTCCATGAAGTTGATCAGCGTCATCACCGGCGCGATGAACATATTCACGGAAACGATAAAGGCGGAATAATCGCCGAACCGGATCTGGCCGTTATATAGAAAGAAGCCGCCGGCAATCAGCACAACCACGTTGAACACATCCGTCACAAACGTATTGCCGGAGAAGAAGCGTCCCATCGCGCTGTAGCCGACTTTCCGGGCCTTCTGGAACTTGTCGTTCCCGACCTCGAATTTTTCCTGCTCCTTGTCTGCATTGGTAAAGGCCTTGGTCACCCGGATACCGGAAATGGAGCTTTCCATGCTCGCGTTGATTTCCGCCATAGCGGAACGCGTATCCCGGAAGGCCTGGCGCATCTTTCTCCGCAGGCTGTAGGAAATGATCAGCAGGAACGGAACGCACGCGAAGATGATCAGGGTCAGCCGGATATCGATCGTGCTCAGGTAGATAAAGGAGATCACGATACTCAGCACGGAGATGATAATGTTTTCCGGGCCGTGATGCGCAAGCTCGCTCACTTCGAACAGGTCGTTCGTCATCCGGGTCATGATCTTCCCGGTTTCATGGGTGTCATAGAAGCTGTAAGGCAGCGTCTCCAGATGGGCGAACATATCTGTCCGCATCCGCGCCTGCATATATACGCCCATCATATGGCCTTCGTACTGAATGAAGTAATTCAGCCCCATCTTGATAAAATAGAGCAGCAGCAGCGTCAGTCCGAAGATCACGATCATCCGGTAGTTCCGTTCCGGGATCAGCGTGTTCAGCATGGTGCGCGTAATCATCGGGTATATGATTCCGATTGCCGACACAAACATTGCCGCCGTCATATCCATGGCGAAGAGCTTTTTATGCGGTTTGTAATAGGAAATGAAACGCTTCAGCAGGCCGGCGGTTTCCTTCCGGCTCCGCTTGGCGCCTGCGTTTTCACTCATTTTGTTTCTCCCTTTTTCGGCTGGAATGTAAGCAGAAACTTGATCAGGTAGCTTCCCGCGGCATTTCCGGCGGCCGCCAGCGGGATCACCCACCAGGCGATGCCCTGTGCGATAGCCGCGTATCCGGCCAGGGCAATCGAGTGGGCGTAGCTGGACAGGATGAACAGCGCCACGCCGTATACCACAAAGGGCAGGCGGCTGATATCCTTGTTCTTCGGCGGGGTGGTCGCCAGGTACATACAGATTCCGCACATCATGCTCTGCCAGATCACCTTCAGGGGATCCTGGTATGCCGCGGTGATTTTTACCGCTGCTTCCTTGATGTCCGGCAGGCAGATGGAAGCAAGAATACCGCATACGCCGGCGCCGATGACATTCATCACCAGCATGATCGCTTTCTGGAGGGGATCGTAGTCCGCCCGCGTGACCCGGCCGGTAAACAGCTCTGCGTCAAAGTTCACAACGAACCAGAGGCCGGCACTGAAAAGCACCGCGCCGGGAATTCCGCCGCCGACCTTCAGGTTCACAATGCAGCCCATACAGATCAGGATGCCTGCGGCCGCCGACCGCGTCAATGAGCTTTTCATATTCTTCTCCTCTCCGTTCCTGGCCGAAACGATCCTCTTTATATCTGTTGAACAACGTGCCCATTTTATCACACTTGTCCGAAAGTTACCATGCCGCAGAATAAAAAAGATCGCCGTCTTTGCCTGCATGAGCGGCACAGACGGCGAAAACAAGTTGTAAACCTGGCGTACAGATCAGAAATTGCTTCCGTTCCATCCCCAGTCTTTGACAGGATGATAGGTTACGTAAACGGCGTTCCCGGGAATGCCCAGCTGGTCTGCCATCAGTTCGCAGACCTCAGCCGTCATCTTTTCATAGCAGTCCTTTGGCGCGTCTCCCAGCAGGCTGACCGCCACATAGGCGCCCTTGTCCAGCTTCTCTCCGCCGAACCAAAGATCGTATCCGTCTTCCATGCCGACCATCAGGTAAGTCTCGGTCTTATTCAGCGCAGAGATCCGTTTCCCCAGCTCCTGCTTGATGATTTCTTTCTTTTCCGGAGTAACCTTCATGGTCACCTTTGTGTCGATAAACGGCATCGGCTCCCCCTCCATTTCGTTGATCGGTCTTATTCCGCTTCTTCCGGATATGCGTAAAGAGTGATGTCCAGATCGTAAACATTCATGATTTCAGCGTTTCCCTGCAGGTCCGCATAGATGTAGACCAGCGTCCAGTGCGGCTTCGCGTTCGGTACGACCGGCGTCGTCTGGCACAGGATGCAGTAGTTGGTTCCGGCCACGAGCTGGGTAGCCAGCAGTGCGACAGGCGTATAATCCGCACCGACCAGTTTTTCCATCGCCTTGTCAAAAGCAGCCTGCGCTTCTTCTGTCAGCGGATTGGCTTCCGCCGCCGGGATCTCCCATCCGCCCATCAGCTGCTCAGCTGAAACCGTCGTCATACAGAGTGCCAGGATCAGCAGCATCGTCATCATTGAAACAATCAGCTTTTTCATTTTCTTTTCCTCCTCCTGTTTTGTTTGATCGGATTGTTCATTTTATATGACGTCGTGAAGCGTCATTTGGTTCCCTCTTTTATTTCCAGCGGATCGAATCCATCAGCGGAAGGATCCACCGGCTAATATCCTGCTCTTTGACGGCGATACCGGTGAACGTATAGCAACCCATGTTTTCGGGATAGACAACCCACTGGCACATAATCAGATCCCTCACAACGCCTTCATACTGTTCCCCCATGCCGCTGTAATCGATCTGCACCAGAGCTTTCAGATACAGTGCGGGTTTGCCGTCAACCGTATTCTTGTCGTATTCCCTGATGTTCAATCGGTTGATTTTCAGCTCTTCAGCCTCAAACTTGTCGCTGATCTCAGCCTCATACTCCCTGGCCAGTTCTTCAAGCTCCTTGTCTGTTATTTTTTCAATGTCCGCTGATGCGGAAGACCAGACAACATTGAAGTGCGGATAGGCGTCCGCCGTATTGTCCCCGGCCGGGAAAATATCAAGATATGACTGCCCTTCAACCTTGTCCCCCTTCTTACAGGGCGTCTCCGCATTCCATTCGATGGTAAAATCGTCAAAATCATAAACTGTCTTTTCGGCAGTTTCGGCCAGCGCACAGGAACAGAGTATTACAAATGCCAGCAGGATGAGCATCATTCTTTTCATGGCAGGAATCCCCTTTTTTGTCTGGATCATTGTGCAGTAATCATATCATATACGGTCCGATCAAACAAGTTGTAAAGGAGACATGATTCCATAAAAGGAATTTGACAAAGTATGCAAGAAATATAAGTACAGAGAATGGTACCGTTTCAAATCATCTTGCGGGCGCCGGAAAAGTGCCGGTTATAAAAATGAACCGACAGAATATGAAGATGAGGGCGGATTATGAGTGAAGACAAAAAGCAACTGACTCATGAGGAGCAATTAAAGACGCTTTATCTGGACCAGAAGCATACGCTGGACCTGTTTCTGGAACGGGGCGCCATCTCTCAGGCGCAGTACGATAAATCACTCGGTGACCTGACCAGGAAAATGGGAATGGAAAATGCAAACGTATGAATTCGGAAACCCGGACGCCTCTGTCGTGCTGATTGAGCCGATCCATACCGTTGAAGGGATAGCAAATGAGGCGGAAATTCTCCGGAAGCTTGCTGGAAATAGTTTCCTGCTGCGGGCGGTTACAGTCGATTGGTTCCGGGACCTCTCCCCGTGGCCGGCGCCGCCGGTATTCGGGAATACAGCCTTTGGAGACGGAGCGCAGGAAACGCTGGAACAGATCCTGAAGCTGACCGGGGAGCCTGGAAAGCAATATGTTCTCGGAGGGTATTCCATGGGCGGCCTTTTTGCCCTGTGGGCCGCGTATCAGACCGATGCCTTTGTCGGCGTGGCGGCCGTCTCTCCTTCGGTCTGGTTCCCCGGTTTCGCGGAATATACCCTGATCCGTTCTCCGCTGACAGGACAGGTATATCTGAGCCTGGGAGACCGGGAGGAAAAAGCAAAGAACCCGGTCATGGCCGCCGTCGGCGACCGGATCCGGGAACTGTATGACCGGCTGAGGCAGCAGGGTATATCCTGCTGCCTGGAATGGAACGAAGGAAATCATTTCATGGATCCGGACCGGAGAACGGCAAAAGGCTTTGCCTGGATCCTGAAAGGAATAAACGCATGATCCGTATCCTGTGCGGTCCGGGTGTCCACTCTCCCTCCCTGCTTTTGTGAAAAAGACGCTTTAATCCCTATGGACAAGAAAAACAAACCCCTGTTTTCAGGGGTTTGCCGATGATCTGACGGCCGCTCTGTAAACAGCCCGTTGATGTGCCTCCGGCCGGACCGTTCAGGTCAGACATTGATATAGGCTGCATGAGCTTCCGTCCCTTCCGCGGCAAACACCGACCCCAGATCCGGAAACTGTTCACACAGCCAGGCAGACGGCGGACAGTGATACCACCGTTCTGCCGAGGACGGCGATAAAAAAGCATGCTTATCCGGCATCCCCGTCACCACCAAAACCGGAAGCAGCATCCCAGAGATCCGCATAATGCGCCGGATCCACTTCAGACAGCTTTTCCGCTCCGAAGGAATTGATCAGGGCGATCACCTGTGTCCGATACCCGGCAGCACTCTTCTCCGCCAGCAGGCCCCGCAGGTCTTCATACTTGATCTCTACCTGTGCAGCGGCCTCTTCATCCTGAACAGGCTCAGAAGCAGGAACCGGAGCGACAGCTTCAGCCTCAGCAGCCTCAGCCGGAACAACAGGCTCCGCAGCCGGCTCCACAGCAGGCTCAACCGCTGAATCAGCAGCCTTCTTCCTGCCTTTCTTTTCCGCAGCTGCCTCCAGGTCTTCCGCCCAGAGACAGAGCAGCTGCGCGACTTCCCGCATTTTTTCAGCGCCGCCGCGCAGATCTTTCTTATTAACCATACAAACCTCAGCTTTCCGGTCCCGTATCCGGGGCCATCGTCTCTCTGATCTCAACCGCGTCCACATTCATGCCGACCGGCGTGAGTACCAGTACCGCGTACTGGTTCCCCACAAACCGCGACAAAAACCGACTGCGCAAAGAAGCACGCGCCGTCTTCACCACAGCTTCCTTGCCGCCGTCCGGCCTGGACACACTGACGCGGATCCGTTGACTGAGCCGCATATCTTATTCACCCTTTCTGCAGGAACTTCGTCTTTACACCCGGTAAGCGGAAAAAATGGACCGGCTTTTAAACCGATCCGTAAAAAAAAAAGAAAATATTTTTTCTTTAAGTTCATTTAAGATTCAAGACCTATATGCTGACGAACATATTTCCGGATCTGCATAGCGCGCTGCAAGGATTCATAATACGGCGTATCCGCCAGAACCACGAGCGCCTGTTGTGACGAATTTGTCAAAAGCCGCATTTCTGACTTTTCAGCGGCATCCGTCGCCACTGTCAGGACCCGCATCCGCATACCACCTGTAAGGGCACCGACGGTCACGCCATCGACAATCTGATCAAAAGCAAAGTCATATTTGCCATACCGGAATTTCTTTGTAGGATAGATATCCGCGAAAATCTTATGTGCTATCCTTTCCACGATGGAAGCAGTATCTACATTCATCACGTTGATTTCTTTCTGGATATCCTGCTCCTCATCTGTCAGAAAATTATATGTATCTCCGGTTCTTCCGATATAGTTCTGAGAATAAAGTCGGTTCAGCGATTCGGAGACTGTTTTCCGCATGCTGATCGGATCCATATTGATATTATCCGCCATCAGTATCACGATGTTATCCAGATTAGCGGGCATATCTTCCGGCACATAACGGATCAGATACAGGAGTTTCAGCACGTCCACATCATGTTTTTCTATGCCGGCGCCTGTGTTTCCCGCATTTTCGCAACGCTCAATCACCCGGCGGATAGAGCCATCAAGGAATTCATGAATGGAATCATAGAAACTGTACAGCGGAGCAAGATTGTATTCATTTCCCTGCTGGATCTTTCGGACAGCACTCTGGAAGCCATCCAGCATGGAACGTTCAGCGCCAGAATAATGCTGACCAGCATTACCGTGTTTACGAATTTCTGCGAAGATCTTCTGAATTAAAATAAACTGATAAGGTACAAAGGGGAAATTGACTGAGAAGTCCTGAGGGCCGCTGTATCCCTTGATATCCAGCATAGCTTCCTTGAATGTGAACAGGTTTTTCAGCACGGAATCGCTCTGGGCATAGATGCCTTCCAGCAAACTATTTGCGTTTTCCGTTTTCCGCAGCAGACGTTTCTGGATCACTTCATCAGCGGAAGCAGATGTCAAAGACAAATGCACCTTGAAACGAGCCATGATCCGAGAAAACTGATCCTGCCGGACCTTGATGATCTCGTCCAGGGCTTCCTGACCGGTACACATGACCCAGACCTTTGCACCGCAAGTGCGGCCAATTTCTTCGACCAGGCTCTGCATGTTGATCAGCATGTCCAGATCAGTCCCAATATACTGGCCAACCTCATCCACCATAAAGAGCAACCGAAAATCAGCCGGTTTGCTCATGACATAATCACGAATCTCTTCCGCCAGCAGTGCGATACTCATTTCTACCGCACTCTTATCCCGGAACCAGGCATCTGCATCTGCCTCAGTCATGTCCAGGACTTCCATCAATGTCGGAACAATATACTTTCCGTTAAAAGAGAATGCTTTCCGGGCCTGCAGCCAGGACATACCGCGCTTTTCCTCAAATACGCGGCGGAACTCTTCAGTTTTTCCGCACTGATCAATGTAATACTCCATCTGGGCAACCTTCAGATTTTCCCCGTAGAATCCCAGATGATTATAGAACATCTTGGCAAAGACCCGGAGAACAGCTGTTTTGTCCTTATTAATGGAGCCTTCAATGTCAATATTGAACAGGATTGTCTGCGCCTTCGTTTTTGTTGCACGGTCAATCAGCATAAAGCTTGCAGAATCAAACTTGTCGCGGAACATATCAACGACAGTTTCACCATCGATCTCCCTGTTTTCCAGGATATAGGACAACATTTTCAGCAAATGAGATTTACCACTGCCGAAGAAACCGGAGAGCCAGACACCGATATCCGCATTGGGATGATCAAACATATCACAGTAGTAATTGAAGAAGGTCATAAAATGCTTCCTCAGTTCCTTTGTGATAACGTACTCCCGGACTTCACTGCGGATAACGTCCAGATCGTCTTGATTCACCTTGACGACACCATTGATTTTCCGATTGATATCGTCTTTGAACATATTTTGGATCTGCATGGTCAGTCCTCCTTAAATATCGGAAAAGGCTCTGTAATAACCTTTAGGTTCCAGCTTGTCAAACAGTCTGAGATTCCGTTTATCGAACGTGCCCGGATATATCACCACAATGGGGATATCTGAAAATGCCGGCTGCACTGCTTCCAGTAGCGCATGTACCCGCATGAACGGGAAAACATCCCCTACTCCAGTCAGCAGCAGAACATCCCCTTTCTGGTGCGGAGAATACTGCATCTTCCGTACATAATCATGTATTGTAGCAAAACTACTCATCGCTTCCAGCAAGGCATCTGAACCTTCTGATTCTTCCATTGCAATGATATCTTCCAACGAGACCATATCATCGCATATAGATAAAAGGATTTGATACAGATTGCATTCAATCAGATGGCAACCCAGATCCTGATCTGTCATCAACTGTCGGATAAAATGCTGTACTGTCATTTCATCTTTAGGATCGTAACAGAAAATACGGATATTCACTTCATTGGACAGACCATCCCCGTTCAGGAACTTTTCGCTTTGCAGCATTTCCCGCAGTTTATCCAGTTTCTCTGTCAAGACACTCATAAAGGTTCCTCCAAGTTATTTCAAGCAGTTAAACGCCGGCAGCGCCGCTTCATCACCATGATCACGAATCGCGCTTTCCAATATAGAATTAATCCATACCGGATTCAGATGATCCGATTTCGTAGAGTCCAGATACTCATTTTCAATCAGCAAGCGTATCAGTACTTGTTTTGCCTTTGCAACAGTATCTTCACTCCAGTTTGCCACCGAATCGATCTGTTCCTGAAGTCGGATAAAATACACGTTCAGATCGATTCTGCCAAAATTTAGGTTATTTGTCCTGTACTTTTCACCAATTACCGTTACCATAAAATCCCAAACCAAACGATTAAACTTCATCATCGCATATAAACAAATCTGTTTTGCTGTCTCTGACGATTTAGTTGCTATTGCATTTATCAGTATTTCATCATTCAAGCAACGAAGACGCTTAATACATGCAAGAGCCTGAGATCTTGTTTGTTTTTCTGTCGGATATTGAAAAAGGTTTTCTGAGATGATTCGTTCAATTATCTCTTGGTCTGTTAACCCTTCCATATAAAGCCTGGCGGTCGCCCGCATTTCAAAGAACATAAACTTTTCTCGTGTAATAGACGCCTTATATTGAACAGAATCTCTTCCAACACTTGTTACTTTATCTTTCATCTATGCTTCTCTCACTTTAAACTACAATTACAGATCTTCTTTTGTCACTGAATAATAACTAAATTATTATACCAGTCGGAAATAACAGCATCAAGAATTTCCCAT
>CAZUXV010000122.1:0-9122 GCA_964624445.1 uncultured Oscillospiraceae bacterium
CGACAATCGAATACACCGAGAAAGATATTGGCAAGACCTTTACCTACAAGGTGTACGAGAACGATACGAGCATCAAGGGTATCACGAAGAGCAGCCAGAGCTACATGTTCACCGTGAAGGTCACGGACAACGGCGACGGTACGCTGAGCGTCAACAAGGAAACCGGCGCTGATTACACAGACCTGAGCTTCACGAATACGTATAAAGCTAACGGCAGTGTCACGTTCGGCGGACGGAAGACGATTGACAAGCGTGAACTGAAGGCCGGCGACTCCTTCACGTTCACCATCGAGGATGGCAACGGCGTTGAGGTTGCAACTGCTACCAATGACGCAAGAGGAAATATCGACTATCCGACAATCGAATACACCGAGAAAGATATTGGCAAGACCTTTACCTACAAGGTGTATGAGAATGATACGGATATTGATGGCATCACGAAGAGCAGCCAGAGCTACGCGTTTACCGTGAAGGTAACGGACAATGGCGACGGCACGCTGAGCGTCAACAAGGAAACCGGCGACGACTACAAGACCTTGGACTTCGTGAACACGTACGAATCCATCGGCAGTGTTACCTTCACTGCGAAGAAGGTGCTGAACGGACGCGATCTGAAAGCTGGTGACTTCAGCTTCGAACTGAAGGAACTGATAAACGGTAAGTACGAAGTTATAGACACTGCGACAAATGACGCGAACGGTGATATCACCTTTACGGAAATCCCGTATACGCAGGATGATCTGATGAACGGTTTCGCTGAATTCTACTACACGATCAGCGAAAAAGAACCCACGGATAAGACTGTTGCTTATGACAAGACGGTTCATCCGGTCAAGGTGACGCTGGAAGACAATTGGGATGGGACGATCGAAGCTACGGTTGAAAAGGACGTAGTTGAGATTATCTTTACCAATGCCGTAGTGAAGGTATCGAAGGTAGACGTGGCCGACTCGAAGGAACTGGAAGGCGCAACCATCCAGATTCTGGACGAGACCGGCAAGGAGGTCTTCAAGTTTATCTCCGGCAAGACGCCGACTGAAATTGAAGGCCTAGAGATCGGGAAGACCTACACGCTGCATGAAATTGTAGCGCCTGAAGGATACACGATTACTTCGGACACCACCTTCTCCATCAATGACAAGGGTGAGATCCTGCCCGGAGACACGAACACCAAGGACGTGGACGGTTATCCGGTGCTGCTGGTGGAAGACAACCAGACAAGCGTCAAGATTCAGAAGACAGACGTCATGTCCGGCGAAGAACTGGACAACGCTCATATCCAGATCCTGGAAGGTGAAACCCTGATCTGCGAATGGGATTCTGTGGCCGGAAAGCCGCATGAGGTCAGGAAGCTGAAGACCAACGTCGAGTATACGCTCCGTGAGACAGTAGCTCCGGACGGATACGCGCTGACCGTTGATACGCACTTCATGATTGATGAATACGGCAAGGTCAGTACAACGGACGGAAAAATCATCGACTACGGGAAAAAAAACGGACTTCTGATGGCCGGTAACTCAGACGAACCTGAAGAACCTGTGCTGCTTGTGCAGGACAAGCTGGCGGAAGGACCGACCTTCGAGAAGAAGATCCAGGATACCAACGACACGACAGGCGAAACCACCGGATGGCAGGACAGCGCCGACTATGACATCGGCGATGAGGTGCCGTACAGGCTGACCGCAACACTGGCGAACAATGTGGTCGACTACCGGCTGTATCACATTACCTTCCATGATGAGATGGAAGACAGCTTGACCTTCACCAGGGACAGCGTCAAGGTGACAGTGAATGGCACCGAAACAAAGAAATACAGCATTAACGCAGCGGACCACAAGTTCGACCTGACCCTGACCTGGGGCGATGGCGTGAACAGGATCGCAGATACGAGCCTGAACAGCGCTGAAGTCGCGGTTGAATTCACCGCACGCCTGAACGAAGCTGCGAAGTTTGGCAAAGAAGGCAATGTGAACACCGCTTCACTGGAATTCAGCTGCAACCCGAGGGTTGATGACCAAGGCAAGCCCAGCGAGGAGATCGACAAGACAAAGGAAGATTCCGTCATCGCGTTCACGTACAAGGTTATGGTGAATAAAGAGGACAAGAATCATGATCAGCTGACCGGTGCGGAATTCACCCTGGAGAAGAAACTGGCCGACGGCAGCAGGAAGCAGATCGACTGCAGAAAGACCAACGCCGGAGCGACATTCGCCTTCGAAGGATTGGACGACGGCGACTATGTGCTGACCGAAACAACGGTGCCGGCCGGCATGAAGGCAATCGATCCGATCGAGTTCACAGTAACAGCGAATCATAACAAAGACTGGGATGCGAGCAGCGAAGCTGAAGTCAAAGACACCCGGGAAGATGTCCTGACCGAACTGACGGGCAAGGTGACAACCGGAGAACTGACGTTGAGTGCAATTGACAACGAACTGACCGGACTGAAAGGCAACATCATGAACAAGGAAGCCGAGAAGCCGAAGTTCGAGAAGAAGATTGCGGACATCAACGACAGCAAAGACGCTCCCGTTGAGGACATTGCAAAGAACACTTGGCAGGACAGCGCCGACTATGACATCGGCGATGAGGTGCCGTACAAGCTGAAGGCTACGCTGGCTGACAACGTAACCGACTACAGGAACTATCACATCACGTTCAGGGATGAGATGGAGAAGGGCCTGACCTTCAAGGGTAACATTAAGAAGGTCCTGCTGAAGAAGCAGAACGGCGACCTGATCCAGGAGATCAATCCTGCCGAGGACGGAGCGTTCGGGTATGAGTTGACGAATAGCAGCGAGCGCGGATTTGACCTGACCGTAACCTGGACCAACAGCGGCGAGAAGATCAGTAATGCGGATCTGAATAAGGCAATCGTTGAAGTATACTTCACCGCGGAACTGAACAAAGACGCAGTGCTTGGCAACCAGGGCAACGTGAACAAGGCCATGTTGAACTACAGTTGTAACGCCAATGTTGACCAGAACGGCAAGGTGAAGGATGAAAACGGCAAAGAAACAGAAGAAGGAACCGAAGACCATACTGACTGGGATTCCGTTATCGCCTTCACATACAAGGTAATTGCCAATAAGACAGACAAACTCGGCGAAGCTCTGGAAGGTGCGGAATTCAAACTGGAGAAGCAGATGGCTGACGGATCCAGGAAACTGATTGACCGTATGAAGGCAGAAGGCAACAAGTTCACCTTCACCGGCCTGGACGACGGCATCTATGTGCTGACCGAGACCAAGCATCCTGAAGGATACAAGGCCATCGATCCGATCACCTTCGAAGTGAAGGCAGAGCATAAGGAGACCTGGGAAGGTGAAGAGCGGACCACGGTCCTGACCGCATTGACAGGCGACAATGTGAAGGAAGGCGAAGTGCCTGCACAGGAAATCACCTTCGAACCGGATCTTGCCAAAGGCAGCATCACGGGAGATGTCATAAACGAAACAGAGATTATCTCCGCTATCGTGAAGAAGGTCTGGAACGATGGCGAGAACCGTGACGGCCTGCGTAAGCCTGTGATTGTCCATCTGCTTGCGGATGGCGTAGACACAGGTAAGAAGGTGACGCTGAACGATCAGAACAACTGGATCGACCAGATCAGCGGACTGGAAAAGATGAAGAACGGCAAGCAGATCAAGTACACCTGGAGTGAAGATGTACCTGAAGGCTACACCATGACCGGCAATGTCACGAACGGTACGCTGACTACGATTACCAACACACACGGACCAGAAGAAGTTGAAATCAAGGTCAGGAAGGTCTGGGATGACAGCGATAATCTGGCGAAGAAGCGTCCGGCCAGCATTACTGTTCAGCTGTACGCTGACGGTATAGCAGCCGGGACCGTCAAACTGGACGAAAGCAACAGCTGGAGCTGGAACTGGACAGAACTGAAGAACTGCACAGACGCGAACGGAACCCGCGAGATCGTCTACACGGTTGCTGAGCTGGATATTCCGGAAGGTTATGTCTGCAAGGTCACCAGAGACGGCGACAAGAGCTTCGTAATCAGAAATACGTACGATACTGGTAACCTGATCATTCAGAAGACGTTCGATATCCAGCAACCCGAAATTGTACCGGAAGAGGAAGAAATGACCACCGACATCGAGGTGGTGAAGGTCTGGGACGACAACGACAACAAGGACGGCAATCGACCGGCCAGTATCACGGTGCGTCTGTTTGCCGGCGGTAAGGAAGTAAAGAGTGCCATGCTGACCGCGGCTAATGGTTGGAGCAAGACGTTCGGAGGCCTGCCGAAGTTTGTGGACGGTCATCCGATCCACTACAGCGTGAAGGAAGATCCGGTGAAGTGGTATGTGACGGAGATCCGGGGCTTCACAATTACGAACCGGTATCAGCCGGAGGTAACGAGCGTTGAAGTCCGGAAAGAATGGGACGACAACGGCAACACGAAGCTCAGACCCAAGAGCATCCATATGAAGCTGAGCAACGGCATGAGCGTCGAACTGAACGAAAAGAACGGATGGTGCGGCGTGATTACCGAACTGCCGAAGTATGTGAACGGCAAGGAAGCGGTTTACACCTGGACAGAATCGGAAGTGCTCGGATACCAGATCAAGAGCACAGAGGCTGATGGCAACCTGACGGTGATTACAAACGAGTTGTATCACAATGATGGTACGCCGAAGGGCAAGAAGCCGGCTACACGCGGCCCCGGAACAGAGCAGCTTGATGATTATGATACGCCGCTTGGTGTCAATGTAATTATCAATCACGTTGGAGACTGCTTCGACTAAGGGAACATAACAAAGGGAGATCAGTCGGAAACGGCTGATCTCTTTACTTTGCCCATAAAGTATGATAGGATTTGAGTAAAGATATAGACAAAATCTATATAAGGAGAGGGTTCCATGTATAAGCATATCGGAAAAAAACTGAAGGTTCTGGCAGAAGTCTGGTGCGTTCTGGGATCGCTTGGTTCGATTGCGGCAGGCGTGCTGCTGTATCTGGTGAAGAAGCCTCCGATGGACCTGAAGTATTGCATTGCGATTGCCGTGGGCGGGGTCATCTTTTCGATCCTGAGCTCCTGGGCGATCTATGCCCTGGGCGATATTCAGGTGAAGCTGGAGAAGCTTGAGAACAAGCTGATTCCGAAGCCGAACTATATGAGTTATCTGGAAAACAAGCAGGAGCTGAGGGGACCGTGTGAGATCTGCGGAAAAACCACGGACCTGATCAACGCAAAGATCGTGGACAGCCTGGGGACAAGGTATCGGAAAGTTTGTAAGGAGTGCTTCGTGGCAAACGGTTGCGAAGAAAAATAAATGACAATTCAACAATTGAACTATGTGATCACCATATCTGAAAAGGGATCACTGAACAAAGCGGCGGAAGTGCTGTTTGTGACGCAGCCTTCGCTGACCAGCGCGGTAAGGGAACTGGAAAAGGAACTGGGAATCACCCTTTTTAACCGCGGCGGAAAAGGCGTCACTCTGACCAATGACGGGGCAGAGTTTATTCAGTATGCCCGCCAGGTGGTGACGCAATACGACCGGCTTCTGGAGAAGTACGGAAAAGGCGGAAACCTGCGGAAGAAGTTCGGGATCAGCTGCCAGCATTATTCCTTTGCGGTGAAGAGTTTCGTCGAGATGGTGAAACAGTTTGACACGGACGAATATGAGTTCGCGATCCGGGAGAGCAAGACCCGGGACGTGATCGAGGACGTGACCACCGGAAAAAGCGAGGTCGGCATCCTGTATCTGAGCGATTTCAACCGCAAGGCGATCGGCAAGTTCCTGAAGAGCAACCAGCTGGAGTTCCATCCGCTGATCAAATGCGAGCCGTATGTTTACCTTTGGAAGGGTCATCCGCTGGCCGGAAAGCAGTCAATCCGGCTGGAGGAACTGCGGGATTATCCCTGCCTGAGTTTTGAGCAGGGACCCAGCGGCGCGTTCTATTTTGCGGAAGAAATCCTGAGCACCTACGACTATATCCGGACCATCAAGGCGACGGACCGGGCGACGATGCTGAACCTGATGGTCGGGCTGAACGGCTATACGCTGTGCAGCGGGATCATCTGTGAAGAACTGAACGGTTCAGATTATGTGGCGGTGGCGTTTGAAGACGAAGAGGAAGAGGTTGCCGCCGGCAGGATGGAGATCGGGTATATTGTGAAGGAAAACATGATCCTGAGTCAGATGGGAGAAAAATATATCGCTGAGCTACAGCGGTATCTCAGCGATGTACAGAGTTAATAGTTTTTCGTGACTGTGGTCACGACCAGGGCTTTCCGGTCGCCCTGGACCTTCGGTCACATACGTTAGTTTAGGGGAAACTGAAATTACAGAGGAGTGGATTGTCCGCTCTTCTTTTTGATTTGCCAGAGAACCAGGCAGAGGGCGCCGTAAACGACGATGCCGGTAAGGGTCATGATGACGAGATTAAGCCAGGACTCGGCGGGAAGAAGGCTTCCGACGAGGCGGACACAGGCCAGCATGATGCTGCCGATTACGGCGTAGAGGCCGACATAGCTGAGATAGCGTTTATAGGGCAGTTCCTTCCGCAGGAGAACGAACTGGACCAGGGGAACGGTGAATTCCGCCAGGAGCGTTCCGATGACCGCACCCATGCTCTGCATGGACGGGATCAGGCAGGCGTTTACAACCAGGTTTACCACTGCGCCGCAGCAAACGCTTTTGACGAAGATATGATCCCGCTTCTGGGGCAGGACAACCTGCGTGCGGATGACGTTTGCAAAGCCGATCATGATCAGGGTAAAAGCGAGGGGCGCCATCAGAGTGCCGGAATAACGGAAGTTTTCCCCGAAGAACAGGGGCGCAAAGCGGTCCGCGACCGTAGCGACACCGAAAGCCATGGCGCTGACCATGCAGATGATCAGATCCATGCTTTTGTCGATATGCCTGGCGATCTTCTCGGTTTCGCCGTTTTTCAGCATATGGGAGATCTTGGGCATCATGACGGTCCCGATGGCGGAAATGAAACCGCTGAGGCAGTAGATGATCTTTTCCGCGTTCTCGTACAGGCCGTTCTGGTCTTTGCCGGCGATGTTGTATACCATGACCTTGTCCATTTTCCGGTAAATGCTGACGGCCAAAACGGAGATGAACAGGACCGCGCAGGGGCGCAGGTGTTTCAGGCTCTCCTTCAGGGAAACGCGGCGATAGGTTACTTTTCCTTTCAGCGTGACGGCGCAGGACAGGTTTCCGAGCAGTGTTGCCAGACTCCAGACAAAGGCATAGATCCACAGATCGTTTTTACTTTTGACAAAGATGAACACGCACACCATTGCGGCGAGCTTCACAGCCGTATTCCGGAGGGCGATGGGTTTGAAGATGTCCAGGCCCATGAGGCACCAGTCAAAGCTGCACAGGCAGCTGACGCTCATCATGGTCAGGTGCAGCGCGATCGTTTTTTCCTCTCCGGCGACCAGGAACACATAACCCAGCCAGGCGAGGAGCGCGAGCCCGGCGACCATCAGCTGCATCTGCCAGATGCCGGAGAAGGTCCGGTCCAGATCTTCCCGGCTGTCCCGAGCCTGGGCGATGGTCCGCACACCGTAGTCCGCCAGACCCAGCATGCCGATGAGGCAGAAGATCTCGCTCATGGTCCAGGCGTCAGAATACAGGCCAACGCCATCCGTCCCGCAGACACGGGAAAGATACGGTGCTGTGACGATCGGCAGCAGCACCGAGAACATCCGGTATGCGACATTGTATGCCGCATTCTTTTTTGTACTCATAAGTGGAGAAGCGCGGTGGCGAGGCCGAAGTATACCAGCAGGCTCAGCGCGTCAACGATGGTTGTGATGAACGGGCTGGCCATGACTGCCGGGTCAAAGCCAAGCTTTTTGGCCAGCATCGGCAGGGTACAACCGACGAGTTTCGCGCACAGCACGGTCACGCTCAGGGTCAGGCCGACGGTCAGCGCCACGGTCAGGTCCACGCCTTCGGTGCCCATGAACAGATGATCCACGAGCATGACCTTGCCGACGCACAGGGCGCCCAGCACGGCGCCACAAATCAGGGCGGTGCGGATCTCTTTCCAGATGACCCTGCCCAGGTCCGCAAACTCCAGCTCGCCCAGGGACAGGGCACGGATGACCGTGACCGAACTCTGGGAACCGCTGTTACCGCCGGTGTCCATCAGCATGGGGATGAAGGCGGTCAGGCAGACCATGGCAGCCAGCTTTTCCTCAAAACTGGAGATGATCATGCCGGTAAAGGTGGCAGAAATCATCAGGAGAGCCAGCCAGGGGATCCGGTGCTTGAAGAGTTCGAAGGGGGAAGACCGCAGATAGGTCTTGTCGCTCGGCGTCATACCGGCCATGATTTCCATGTCCTCGGTGGTCTCTTCTTCGATAACGTCCATGGCGTCGTCGAAGGTGACGATACCGACCATCCGGTTGTCGCCGTCCACGACCGGGATGGCGAGGAGGTTATACTTGCTCATCATCTGAGCAACTTCTTCCTGGTCGGTATGGGTGGTAACCGTGATCAGGTTGGTCTCCATGATGCTGTCAATGGTCTGGAGATCGCTTTGCGCAAGCAGCAGGCTCTTTACGCTTACCGTGCCGACGAGCAGCCGGTTCTCCAGTACATAACAGGTATAGATTGTTTCCTTGTCAACGCCTGTGCGGCGGATGCGCAGGATTGCGTCACCTACGGTCATCCCGGGCGTCAGCTTGACATATTCCGTGGTCATCACGGAACCGGCCGAGTTCTCCGGGTACTGCAGGATCTCGTTGATCTCTTTGCGCATTTCCGGGTCAGCCTGGGCCAGGATACGCTGCACTACGTTCGCGGGCATCTCTTCAACAATATCAACTGCGTCGTCGACGTACAGCTCCTCCATGACCTGACGCAGCTCCTTGTCGCTGATGCCCTTGATCAGCGCTTCCTGTTCTTCGCTCTCCATTTCAACGAAGCTTTCCGCGGCCAGTTCCTTCGGCAGAAGCCGGAACAGAAGCGGCAGTTTTTCCTGCTCAACGCCGGCAAAAACCGCAGCAATATCCGCGGGATTCATCGTGACAAGGATGTCCCGGATTGTAGAGTATTTTTTGTCGTTCAGAAGTGTCTGTAAAGTGTTTTCAACCGTGACAGAATGATCCGCCATGCTTGCTCCCTCCC